>NZ_QXIJ01000435.1:0-252 GCF_003665925.1 Halobellus sp. Atlit-38R | reverse complement strand
CGACCTTTCCAACCGCTCGGAACAACGCTACGTCACAGGCAAAGCAAAGGACGTTACGGAGGCCCTCTGTCAGATCGTGTTTCCAGCGATTGACCTCGATCGACCGGACGACGGAACGCGGTATGATGATACCGCGTTCCTCGATCTCCAGAGCTACCTCGGATTGACCGGGACTGCTGCCAACCAGGGAAGCCGGATCTTCGACGAGGAAACAACCCGCGAAAACGGCGGTCCTGACGGTGATACGCATCT
>NZ_QXIJ01000434.1:0-253 GCF_003665925.1 Halobellus sp. Atlit-38R | reverse complement strand
GTCGTGGAGTTCTGTCGTCGTGAAGCCGGCGAGCTCCTTGCAATAGAACGCTTGTACCATCGACTCGTAGCTGTAGTGAGCGTTCCATTCGGTTTTCCCAACTTCATAGACTGTAGTCTCACTGAAGGGCTGTGTTGAATCGCCATACTGCAGTGGAATTCACTGTTTCACAGCCCGCTTGATGTTATAGACGACACACATCAGAGCGATTTCTCGGAACTCACGGAACCAAGAACGCGCTCGCACGGCGAAG
>NZ_QXIJ01000433.1:0-254 GCF_003665925.1 Halobellus sp. Atlit-38R | reverse complement strand
GACGGCAACCTGCAAGACGAGATTCGCTTGCCAAACGATCGTCTCTCTGAACTCGCCGAGGAATACGCTGGCAGTGAAGCTGCCATCGAAGCATCCGGCAACTACCGCCCGATCTACGAGATGCTCGTAGTGGTTAGGGGAAGTTATGGAGGTAGCGTCTGATATGAGAGTATGTCTGAAGATCGCCGCAAAGAGATCGTCCGTCACCTCAGTGAGGACGATCTCAACCGGCTCCTAGCGGAGTCTACTGATGA
>NZ_QXIJ01000432.1:0-268 GCF_003665925.1 Halobellus sp. Atlit-38R | reverse complement strand
GGCGGGACGTAGCTCTCAGCGAGCATATCTGCCCGAAGCATCTGGGCGAGCCGCTTCGCATCGACGCGGTCAGTCTTGACTGCCGCGTCGGCGATGATCCGGTTCTTTGATGGGTTAACGAGGGTGACACCGAGATGCTCGTAGTACCTAGCGTAACTTCTGGAGGTATCCGCCGAGATACTTGTCGATCCACGAGGCTGCGAAACTCAGCTGAGTTGTAAGTTGCTCAAAGAGCTCAGTGAGGAGAGCGCGGTATTCTGCCGCGCTC
>NZ_QXIJ01000431.1:0-272 GCF_003665925.1 Halobellus sp. Atlit-38R | reverse complement strand
GTACTCATCTGGAACTCGTCACGATCACCGTAGTAGGCGATATAGGTGATATCGATCGCCACATCGACGTGGCGATCGATCGAATAGTATTGCTCAGCAGCCCACATCATCGTTCCAATCGCTCCGTTAACCATCGAGGCGATCTCGATCGCCTCGAGTTGCTTGATGTAGTGGAGATGCGTATCACCGTCAGGACCGCCGTTTTCGCGGGTTGTTTCCTCGTCGAAGATCCGGCTTCCCTGGTTGGCAGCAGTCCCGGTCAATCCGAGGTA
>NZ_QXIJ01000430.1:0-369 GCF_003665925.1 Halobellus sp. Atlit-38R | reverse complement strand
GTGCCTCCTTGCGGACGACATTCAGGAATGTCCGCGCAGGCACGCGTGGTTTCAGTCGCTGGTCAATGTCGAGGCTGACCTGCACCAGCAGGTCAACGAGCAACCACATATCGTACAGAATCACTGCAAAACCGAAGTAGAACACTCGAACGGCGGTATTTCGTGAAGTCGTCCACGCGAGGAAGTCCTTGATCGACTTGTAGCTGTTCTCTATTCCCCATCGGCGGGCGTACCGCCGCATCGAGTGGTCTGCGAAAGAGTTGAGCCCTGAGAGAGCGTTCCTATTTTGATGAAGAGTAGTCGGCGAGGTCAGTTGGTGAAGTACTTGACCGAAGAAGAACTTGAGCAAGCAATTACAGATGCACAGAA
>NZ_QXIJ01000429.1:0-401 GCF_003665925.1 Halobellus sp. Atlit-38R | reverse complement strand
CGAGGACAAAGACCACTTTAGAGAATTCCTCACCGAGACATTCCTCAGGCTAAGCCATCGTGTGAGTTTCGCCGCTGACTGGATCGAGACGTTCCTCCCAAATGTTCAGAAGTTATGCTGACCACTCCACGCGGCGGGTACGCCCCCGCGCCTTCTTTGTCGCGTCACTTACCGAGAGGTTCGTCACGAACGTCACCGTTGCACCTTCCTTCCGATCCGAGGGAACCACGACCAGCGTCGGGGTGACCGTCACACTGCCACCCACGATGGTTCTTTCCATCTCGTGATTCTGTTTAACACCGACGTCGTGGTCTATGTCCTGTACAAACCGCTTGACTGGGTCATCCGAGGATTTTCGGATGAGATAGCAGAGGCCCGCCTCTTCGACCGCGTGGATCACG
>NZ_QXIJ01000428.1:0-429 GCF_003665925.1 Halobellus sp. Atlit-38R | reverse complement strand
AGAATTGTGTCCGGAATCTGCTTGTCTCTCGCTCGTGCCCCCAGCTCAAGGATATCCGCGAACAAGGATTTGATGAGACGACTGGATATCGTGAGCTTCCACTCGTTCTCCTCGAACGCTTCGACCCCTAACGTCTCGTGCAGTGTTTCGGTGATCTGGTCGCGGGCGCTTTCATCAGGGATGCAAATAGTCGTCTGGTAGAAGCTCCCCGGGTCTGCTCTCGTGAACCCTTCCGCGGCGTAGTACCCGAGAACAGTTCCGAACTCTTCGTCGATTTCGAGCGTTCGAGAGACAGTCGCGGTATCGCGTCGAACCCCCAACGAGATGTCGCTCGGAAGTGTTTCGACGACAGCGACAACATCACCAAGTAGCTCGACAAACACCGAGGCAGGAACACTGTCACGAGAAACCCAATTGTAGACTGTCGAA
>NZ_QXIJ01000427.1:0-429 GCF_003665925.1 Halobellus sp. Atlit-38R | reverse complement strand
TCATCCAGTCGCCGGCGACGACGTTCGCCGGCGGGCGGGTGAACCTGCTGCCCACCGAGCCGTCGCTCCGGAACTTCCTCGTCCTCCTCGGGTCGACCGACACGGTCCGGTACTTCGTCAACAGCCTCGTCGTCACGCTCGGGTCGACCGTCCTCTCGACGACTATCGCGGTCGCGGCGGGCTACGGCCTGACGCGCTTCGACTTCACCGGGAAGTCGCTGGCGGCGCGGGCGCTGCTGTTCTCGTACATGTTCAGCCCCATCGTCCTCGCCATCCCGCTGTACGTCGTCTTCTCGACGCTCGGCCTGCTCAACAGCCACTTCGCGCTCACCCTCGCGCTGACGGCCATCTCCGCGCCGTTCTGCATCTGGCTGATGTGGCAGTACTTCCAGCCCGTCCCCATCGCGCTCGAAGAGTCCGCGTGGGTCC
>NZ_QXIJ01000426.1:0-429 GCF_003665925.1 Halobellus sp. Atlit-38R | reverse complement strand
TTCGAGTTCGTCGCGGAGTGAACCGTTGCGGGGCGCCGGGGGGCGCCCCGGACCGCCGTCGGCGCCGCGGTGCCGCGCGACACCCGGCCCGTCTGACCGCGATCGGAAGCCGCTTTGACCCGTGCCCGGTACGGCGACCGTGAACTGGCGGTACGAACACACGGCGCTCGCGCTCTGTACGCTCGCGTTCACCGGGACGATGGTGGCGCGGCTGGTCGTGAGCCCGCTCGTCCCGGAGATCACGGCCCGGTTCGGCGTGACGAACGGCACCGTCGGGCTCGCCTTGAGCGGGATGTGGCTCACCTACGCGCTGGCGCAGTTCCCCTCCGGCGTCCTCGGCGACCGCTACGGCGAGCGCCGCGTCATCCTCGCCGCGGTCGGCGCCACCGCGGTCGCCTCCGTCCTCCTCGCCGCGTCGCCCTCGATGCT
>NZ_QXIJ01000425.1:0-429 GCF_003665925.1 Halobellus sp. Atlit-38R | reverse complement strand
GCCGCCTCGCAGTACAAAGGCGATATCGGCGCGCCCGACGGGTCGACGCTCCAGTTCGGAGACAACTGGCTCGACCGCTAACAGAGATTCCACACAATGTCGATGTACAACTACGTCGTTCGGCGCGTCGGGTTCATGGCGGTGACGCTGTTTTTCGTCACGCTCATCGCCTTCGCCGTCACCAACATCCTGCCCGGTGACGTGGCCCTGCTCATCTTGGGCCCCAACGCGACCGAACAATCGCTCGAAGCGCTCCAAACCCAACTGGGACTCAACCGCCCGCTGTACGTGCAGTACATCGACTGGGTCGTCGGGCTCCTCCAGGGGAATATGGGCGAATCGCTCCGGTTCGGTGAGCCCGTGGCACAGCTCATCGCCGAGCTGCTTCCACGGTCGATGATGCTCGCGGTCGCCGCGACGCTCGTCGCC
>NZ_QXIJ01000424.1:0-430 GCF_003665925.1 Halobellus sp. Atlit-38R | reverse complement strand
CTTCAACACGGTCCGGCGCAACACACCGTCGGGCTGTTCAATCGCGCTTCGTCCAACCGGTTCGTGTCTGGTCATTTCTCCTCGTGCGTACTGACGGCCGTTCAGGCTATATATGTAAGCTGAATTATATTTCTATCCAGGAACGGACTGGAATTCGTTAGCCTGAGCCACCTGTCATGACTGCTCTCGAGAGAGTCTGTGAAGAGTTGTGACTGCCCCCTTCTCGTCTAGGGTCGCGACCAGTCGGTCTCCGTCAGCCTCGAGGACCAGCTCCAGTTCGAACGGGGTCTCCGAGAGAACGGTCTGGCGGTGGACTAATTCCAGTTCGATCAACAGCCAGTCGTACCAGGGGTCGTAGGCATGATCTTCGAGGAAGACGAGCACTCGCGGCTCGGTGAGCAAACAGCGGTTGCTCGGGATACTGAATCGC
>NZ_QXIJ01000423.1:0-430 GCF_003665925.1 Halobellus sp. Atlit-38R | reverse complement strand
GTTCGAACGGATCGTCGCGGGCGCCGCCGAGTACGGGAGCAAGAAGGACAAGCTGGCGGTCCACTTCGAGGAGCGGCCCGCCGAGGACGTCATCGCCGAGGGCAACGCCGACGCCGCCGCCGACGCCGTCGACGCGAAAAACGAGTTCCTCCTGGAGGCGACCGGCCGCGACGCGAAGTCCCGCCGCGACTCGCTGAAGCGCGAAGTCGAGGACGACGCCCCCGACTACTGACCGGACCCCGCCGCCGTTTCTCGTCGACGCCCCGTTCCCGGAGCCGACGGCTTCGCGTTCGATCGGCCGGTAGTCCCGACGGCGCGCGCCGGGGAGAGTGTCAGGATCGATCGATTAAATGTTTATTCAGATTTGAGTTAAAACTGCGCCAATCTTAACTCGGTCGGGGACGAAAGGCCTGTATGAGCATCGAGACGG
>NZ_QXIJ01000422.1:0-431 GCF_003665925.1 Halobellus sp. Atlit-38R | reverse complement strand
TAGCACCTCCTCTCTACGTCTATACTGACGCCTGAGAGATAGGCGACCTATATATTATATCATCTTCGAATATACGATGATATATAACTTCCGATAAGTCATTTTATGTATTTAAAATAATAGACTTATAGATTAAGGTAGTTTATTTTCGTTTTTTATATTCTAATTTATTTTTACCTAACCATGTTTGGTATAAAAATATGACTAGTGTTAAAAATTCAGATACTAATACTATGGGAAGCATAGAAAGAAATATTTTAAATGAAATGAATGGTTTATTAAACTTCGTTGTACATAAGCTATATAAAGAGTGACCACTAACGATAGAAATATAAATACTCACACCTAACAAAATCAATAATACTCTAAGCCATATTGGAAATACGTTTGTTTCTTTTATAACATTCTTATTAATATTAAATATTGATATA
>NZ_QXIJ01000421.1:0-431 GCF_003665925.1 Halobellus sp. Atlit-38R | reverse complement strand
ATTTTCCGCCAGTCGCGCCCGGATTACCTCCGGGACAACGGGGGCGTCCGCTACCGCCACGAAGTGGTGATGGAACAGCCGATGATTTCCACCGGCGAGCCGCTGAAACGCGAGTTACAGGCGTTCGTCGACGCCGCGACCGACGGCGGCCCCGTCCTCGTCTCGCCGGCCGACGGCCTGCGCGCTATCGACCTCGCCCGGCGAATCGAGGCCGACGCCGAATCGACGGTTCGGAGCGTCGAGACCGCGGAGACTGCGGAAAATGCAGAGACCGCGGAAGCCACGGAAAACGCTGAGACTACGGAACCCTCGGAGGGTCGACGATGAGCCGCGAGCACCCCGGACTGTACGGCTCCGACCGCTCGCCCGACGAACAGACGCGGGCCCTGCGCGCCGGCGAGGTCCCCGTCGCGGTGTACGGCCTGGGGAAG
>NZ_QXIJ01000420.1:0-431 GCF_003665925.1 Halobellus sp. Atlit-38R | reverse complement strand
CTCTTGCCGCTCCCACTTTCGCCGGCGATACCGAGCGTCTCGCCGGGTTCGATATGGAGCGAAACGTTGCGAACCGCCTTAACCGCCCCGTCGTCGGTTCGATACTCGACGGACAGATCATCGACGGAAAGCACTGAACGGCCGTCTTGACTAGTATGAGTCTCACTAACAACACTCATTCTTACGCTTATTGTGTACAGTCTCATACAAATATGTTTCTCACAGTGTCCGGTGACGGCCTATGAGATTCATAGGGGGAAAGATATAAGATAGTATGTGAGGGTTGAACTCATGTAGCATGTCCGCATTTAGCGCATACCTAGTCAAGCGGATGGGGTATATCGGGGTGACCCTCCTGTTAATCTCCCTGATTATCTTCGCCATCACGCAACTGCTGCCGGGTAACGCGGCAGTCATGATCTTGGGCAAGC
>NZ_QXIJ01000419.1:0-431 GCF_003665925.1 Halobellus sp. Atlit-38R | reverse complement strand
GTCGACGTAGACGGAATCGGTGTCGTTGGTCACCTCGATCGAGTCGTTGACGAGCTCGCCCGAGCCGTCCTGTCCGGTGACCCCGCCCGCGGCGAGACCGAGCCCGGCGATCGCGACGATCGCGACGGCGAGGGCCGCGATTGTGTTGCGGTTCATCAGTCGCCTCCGTCCCCGCGAATCCGGTCGACGACGTCCGGAACGTCGTAGAACCCGGCGTGATCGGCGAGCGTGATGACGCCGGCGACGGCGACAGCACCGTAGACGACCGTCGCGGCGGTCGGCGAACCGACCGCGGTCCCGAGCTCGGCGACGGCGTGGTAGTCGAAGAACTCCAGCAACCCCCAGTTGATCGAGCCGATCGAGGTGAGGATCCAGATTACTCCCGCGATCGTGTCCTCCCCGTCCCAGATGGAACTCATAGCATCCACCCC
>NZ_QXIJ01000418.1:0-432 GCF_003665925.1 Halobellus sp. Atlit-38R | reverse complement strand
GCGCCATGCGCGTCGCGTCGCCGGTCAGCGTTGGCAGGCAGCCGGTGACCTTCGGGTCGAGCGTGCCGGAGTGGGCGACGCCGCCGGTGGGGGGACCGGCCGGATCGAGCGCGGCGAGCGTCTCGTCTATCGCGTCGCGCACCCACGCCGACACCTGATGCGATGAGGGGCTGGCGGGCTTGTCGAGGTTGACGACGCCGAACCGCAGCAGTTCCGGCACCGAGCGCTCGCCGGGCGGCGCGCGAAGCGGGTCCTTCCCGTCGGCGGGAGCGTCGGCGTCGGGGTCTGTGGCGTCTGTCATGCGGAGGCGGGGTGGAGACTCAGAAGTCGTACACGACGCCCTCGACGGGCGATTTCCCCTCGTCGTCCTCGGGGTCGTACGCCTCGACGGTCGCGACGAGGACGTCGAGGAACCGTTCGGGGCCCCAGCGG
>NZ_QXIJ01000417.1:0-432 GCF_003665925.1 Halobellus sp. Atlit-38R | reverse complement strand
CAAGTAAACCATGGGAATCAACTACAGCGTCGAGGCCGACCCGGACACAACGGCCAAGGGTATGCTCCGGGACCGGCCCATCAGCCTCAAGCACAGCAAGGCTATCTCCCGCGCCATCAAGGGGATGCCCGTCGCCGACGCCGAGGAGTACCTCGAAGCCGTCATCGACGGCGAGCGGTCGGTTCCGTTCAAGCAACACAACTCTGGTGTCGGTCACCGAAGCGACATCGAGGGCTGGGACGCAGGACGATACCCTGAGAAAGCGTCCAAGGCGTTCCTCGAACTCCTCGAGAACGTCCGCAACAACGCGACCGAACAGGGATTCGACGGACCAGCCATGGAGATTAAGCACATCGCCGCCCACAAGGTCGGCGAGCGCCCAGGTCGGAAGCCCCGTGCCTTCGGCCGGGCAGACCCGTGGAACACCCCAAT
>NZ_QXIJ01000416.1:0-432 GCF_003665925.1 Halobellus sp. Atlit-38R | reverse complement strand
AACGCGCTGACTGGACTGCGAATGTAGCCCCTTGTACTTGTTGTGAGTCTTCAACTCGTCTTTGAGGTCGCCGTGATCGGGAATCTCCCCGGTTTCTTCCCAGACTTCTCGGGAGTGGTAGTTGGCGACGTTCCAGAGTTTGCTGGCGCTCCACCCGTGCCGGTCGAGTATCTCAGCCACTTGATTGTGGTTGAGAATTTTGGCGCGGTGAGTGCGGTGGACCTCCAGCATTCTGAACGCCTGTATAACCTGTTATACGAGCTTTTCTTGTAAAGGTTCGGCTGAGAGCGTGGAATATCCGGCCTTGCCATCGGCGGTGGATTGTTGAACGGGTTGTCGGATTCATCCGCGCCTAAAGGCGCGGGTATTCTCCTTGCGATTTATAACGAGACAGCATCTGAAATGGCAGTCAGAGAACGCCACATCCTTGAC
>NZ_QXIJ01000415.1:0-432 GCF_003665925.1 Halobellus sp. Atlit-38R | reverse complement strand
GCTCCCGGACGACGACGTAGTCCGAACTCGTCTTGGTCACGTCGAACACCTCCTCTCCAACGTGGATTCGACCGAAGACGACGAGGCGGATACGCACGTCGCTGCAGCACGCGAAACACTGGTGGAGGCACTCGCAACGCTCGACGAACGGGCGACAGAAGGCGGTCGCTGAACAGTCGACGGACGTTTCGGGTGGGACGGTTGCGGACGGCAACCGAGAACGAGTGAGCGACCGAATACAGACGGTTTAGTTCGAGAACCAGTCTTTCGCCGTCGAGGCGAGGATAGAGAGGTCTTCGAACTTCAGCATCTGGAACATCGCGAGGGGGTTCCCGTCGTTCACGGCGTTCAACCGCTTCTGGGGAACCCGGTGGAGGTCCTCTAACAGCGTATCGTAGCGCTCGTTGGACGCGCGATAGAGCATCTCCGTCA
>NZ_QXIJ01000414.1:0-433 GCF_003665925.1 Halobellus sp. Atlit-38R | reverse complement strand
GGCCCGGACGCGACCCCCGAGGACGCGGTCGACGAGATGGAGGCGTGTAAGCCGATGAGCGACCACGTCGACATCGGCGCGCAGGTGTCGGTGACCGAGCCGACCGTCCACGAGGGCGGCGGCGACGTGGACGTGGCCCTGCTCGACTGCGGCGCGAAGGGCTCCATCATCTCCTCGCTCACCGACCGCGGCGCGGACGTCCACGTCCTCCCGTACGACGCGACCCCCGAGGACGTGGCCGCCGTCGAGCCCGACGTGCTCTTCGTCTCGAACGGCCCGGGCGACCCGGAGAACTTCGTCGCCGCGCAGGACGTGGTCGACGAGTTCGCGGGCGAGCTCCCCCTCGCGGGCATCTGCCTCGGCCAGCAGGTGATCACGAGCGCGCTCGGCGGCTCGACGGAGAAGATGGCGTTCGGCCACCGCGGCGTCAACC
>NZ_QXIJ01000413.1:0-433 GCF_003665925.1 Halobellus sp. Atlit-38R | reverse complement strand
GTCGCTCGAAGACCGGCTGATCGTAGAGCGGAATATTATATCTGTGTCGTGTTTCAACGCCCCTATCACGAAGCTTTCTCCAAACTTCTTTTCCGCTCATACCAATCTTTTCTGGTTTCACCTCGAAAGGTGCCCAAAAGTACGCGTGATTGACGTATGTTCGCACCGTAGCTGGCTCCAACCAGTCCAAATCATTGAGTTCGTTGAGCAGACGATCGCTAATATCTCTCCGACGTTTATTGAACCGCTCAAGTCGATCAACCTGTGCCGTTCCAATAGCCCCATTCAATTCGCACATCCGGAAATTGTAACCGAGGGTGACATGCTGGTCACGGTTTGCCATTCCATGACTTCTAAGCATTCGAAGTTGTTCCGCGACCGCGTCATTGTCTGTCGTCACGATACCGCCTTCACCTGTCGTTATATTCTTGGT
>NZ_QXIJ01000412.1:0-433 GCF_003665925.1 Halobellus sp. Atlit-38R | reverse complement strand
TGCCTCGTCGCGCTCCGCCATCGATCCCGTGCTGGTGGCCATGCTCGTCACCTCCACGTCGCGGATGTGGATCGCGACGGCGTCGCCGACCTCGGCGCCCTCGACGCGGATCGGTCGGGTCACCTCGTGGCCGCCACGGAACGAGGGCGTCACCATCGGCCCCCAACAGCCCGGCGGCGTGTACGTCGTCACCGTCCCGCCGTCCGCGACCGTGCCGGCCCACTCCTGGTCGGGCCCGACGAGCCCGAGCGTGTACTGGTCGACGTACAGCTCCTCTTGAACGCCTTGCTGTGACATGACGTGTCAGGGTATGGCGCAGACCAAAATAACCCTACTGCCCGCGGCGGCGGACGGTCGGGGGAGCGATCCGGAGCGCCCGCGTCCGCCCGGGCTCGCTTGCGGTTGTTTATACCTGCGCCCCGTCAAACGGAGC
>NZ_QXIJ01000411.1:0-433 GCF_003665925.1 Halobellus sp. Atlit-38R | reverse complement strand
GTGCTCGCCGAGAACAACACGATCCGCCACACGCGGTACGGCGTCCACTACATGTACTCGGACGACAACCGCCTCGTGGACAACGTCGCGGCCGACAACGGCGTCGGCTACGCGCTGATGGTGAGCGAGGGGCTGACCGTCCGGAACAACACGGCCCTGCGCAACGACGGCGGCAGCGGCCACGGGATACTGGCGAAGGACATCGAGGACTCGACGATCGCCGGCAACCACCTCGTCGCGAACCGGAACGGCCTCTACCTCTACAACGCGCAGGGGAACCGGCTCGTCGACAACCTGATCTACCGGAACGGGATCGGGATCCACAGCGCCGCCGTGAGCAACAACGCGGTCGTCGCGGGCAACAGCTTCGTCCGCAACGGTCGGGCGGCCAAGACGGCGCGGAACTCGCTCGTCGCCTGGAACGGCACCGAGC
>NZ_QXIJ01000410.1:0-434 GCF_003665925.1 Halobellus sp. Atlit-38R | reverse complement strand
TGATTCAGTATCTACCTGATTAGATGTTTCTAAAGAAAAAAACAAACCGTAAACATAATCAGTAATTATAATAGCAATATATCCAGCTACAATGTAGTATATATCACGAATTGAATATTTGGTCTTTTCAAAAATTTTAATATTCAATAACTTTTGCGCAACAAATATAACTAAAATCACAGATATTATGAATGCTATTTGAAAAAGTAAACTCTTTTCTTATTTAAAAGAAAATAATATTATAGAAATTAAAATAAAAATAATTAATAGGCTAATGATAGATTTTAAAAAATAGGGGTCTTTTTTAACTGATTTCTTATCTTCCAAAAAAGCTTTATCATGCGTCATTTTTATATACTCCATTCTTTTGACTAATTGTTATGTTAGGTTGTTTTATTTTGTTTTTAAAATTTTTAGTTTCATTTCTACATTTG
>NZ_QXIJ01000409.1:0-434 GCF_003665925.1 Halobellus sp. Atlit-38R | reverse complement strand
GCACTTCGCAGGTCTGGGTCGAGCAGACCCTGGCCCAGGGCCTCGACCTGATCCTCGAGATCGACTGGCAGGGCGCCCAGCAGGTGCGCAAGCTGATGCCCCAGGCCCGCTCGATCTTCATCCTGCCGCCGACCCAGGAGGCGCTGCGCCACCGCCTGACCAACCGCGGCCAGGACAGCGCCGAGATCATCGAGCGGCGCATGCGTGACGCGGTCAGCGAAATGAGCCACTACGTCGAATACGACTAACTGGTGATCAACGACGACTTCGCCCATGCCCTGGAAGACCTGCGTTCGATCTTCCGCGCCAACCGCCTGGTGCAGAGCAGCCAGCAACAGCGCCACGCGGGACTGCTGAGCGAACTGCTGGCCTGAAGCCGGCGCCGCAGCGCCCTACAGAGGTGTCATTCAGCCTCCGCGGCGCCGTTTGCCTGG
>NZ_QXIJ01000408.1:0-434 GCF_003665925.1 Halobellus sp. Atlit-38R | reverse complement strand
GCACCTTGAACCCGTACTCGATGGCGCGGTCGACGTCTTCGAAGGCGTATGGATACCCCTCGGGAGCGGTGTCGAGGATACCCGCAGCGTCGAGGAGCGCATCGTCGTCCTGATCATCGACGGCCGCCGACACCATCTCGTCCGCTCGGTCTCGGGCGATCTCTTTCGCGTCGATGTCGACGAGGAGGACCCAGGGTCGTTCCCAGTGATCCAGCGCGTAGTAGACGGCGTCGGGACGTGGGTCCGGTTGTTCCAGCACCTCCGGATCAGCAAGCGCGAACTTGCTCCGCCCCAGCGGGTCGTTGCGAGCGGGGTGTCGAATGAAGTCGACGACGTCCTCGAAGTCGTTGAACTCGGATGTCGTTCGGTCCCCCGACGGATCTGTCTGCCACGTATCCCGCCGGATGAAGTCCTTGGCCGGCACCTCGTCTTTG
>NZ_QXIJ01000407.1:0-434 GCF_003665925.1 Halobellus sp. Atlit-38R | reverse complement strand
TCGCTCAGTGCCATCGTCTCGGGAACGATGACGATCTCACGGGCGATGTCGCCGACTAACTCGGCGTCCCCGCCCTCCACCTCTGCCCGCAACACGTCCTTGACGTCCACGAATCCGATCACTTGGTCGCCGTCGTCGGTCTCGAGAACTGGGTAGCGGGTATGGCCAGCCTCGAGGATGACCGACTGGAGGTCTGAGAGCGCGGCATCCGACGGAACACTCACCACGTCCGGTCGTGTAACCATAACCTCCCGCACCAAGATATCGTCGAGGTCGAAGACCCGCTCGATCATCGTCACTTCGGCAACGTCGATGTCTCCTTCCTCACCAGACCGAGTCAGTACCCGAAGGAGCTCCCGCTCGCCGAGCGTCTCATCCGTTTCGGAAGCGGGGGGCACACCAAGTGCTCGCGTGAATGCGTTAGCAGCCCCGTT
>NZ_QXIJ01000406.1:0-434 GCF_003665925.1 Halobellus sp. Atlit-38R | reverse complement strand
TACATCCCGGCGACGAAGTATTATAAAAGAGATTCTCAGGGAGTGCTATAACCGATTCAATCAGGTCATCTTCAATAATCGGCCTCCTAATTTTCTTCTCAGAACGAGACCGGAAGAGCAAGCCGTTATCCATAACGATGCCGGCTTTGCCCGTCTCTGAAAGAGAGGCAAGCATAAGTTGGACCCATGTCCAGTCTCCCCGGTTTTTCGGAGGCAGCCCGTATGTGAAGCGGTTGTAGGGTTCATTATCTTCCACCCATTCTGCATTCCATTTCTTCTGATTCCACGGGGGATTTGCGACTACTCTGTCGAAGACTTCCAACTCACCGTGTTCGGTGACAAATTTCAGCTCCGTGATTGTGTCTCCCTTTGCGATGGTGGCGTCCTGTAGCTCGTGTAGAAGGACGTTCATCTGACCGATGGCCCACGTGTTC
>NZ_QXIJ01000405.1:0-435 GCF_003665925.1 Halobellus sp. Atlit-38R | reverse complement strand
CGACGAGGAGCCCGACCTGGGCCCGCTGGCGGGTATCCGGAACGCCTGCCGCGCGGCGACCGACCGCTACGCCGCCGTCGTCGCCTGCGACATGCCGTTCGTCGACCCGTCGTTCCTCGCGACGCTGCGCGAACTGGCCACGGAGCCCGGCGTCGACGCGGCGGTGCCGCGGCTCGACGACCGTTGGTACCAGACGACGCAGGCCGTCTACGCGGCCGAACCAGCCGCGGACGCCTGCGACCGCGCGCTCGACTGGGGCGAGCGGAAGGTGCTCGCGATGCTGGACCGGGTGAACGAGGCGGTCGTCGACGACGAGGCGATCCGGTCGCTGACGACCGAGCGCACCTTCACGAACGTCAACACGCGGGCCGAGCGCGACGAGGCGGAGCGGGCGGTCGCCGCCGCGACCGACGCGGGGTGAGCCGCGGCGTCACC
>NZ_QXIJ01000404.1:0-435 GCF_003665925.1 Halobellus sp. Atlit-38R | reverse complement strand
CGAACCGTAGACTCACCCAATAGTACAGACGAAGACCGGAGGCTGGCCTTTTAAACGCACCAACTATATTCTGGTAAACTGTCGAAGTCGAAACTGTTTTAATGCGATTTGGTATATAGCTGAGATACATGTGGGTAGTGGGTACTCATGGCATACCATGAGTAAACGCGGTAGACCGCTCTCCGCTATTCGCTGTGAGTAAATCATACTATGACACAGGATAACAGCAAACAGATGCGTGCGATAGTCCTCGCGGCGCTGATGGTGCTTTCCGTTATGGGAGGCACCGTCGCGTTCACGGGGGGGACTGTTGCCGCTCAAGCCGCCGGCCCTGAGGGGGCCTCCGATATGGGAACGGACGCGGGGGAACTCGCGGGCGGCGACACAGCAGTCGTACAGACGATCAAACTAACCGACACGGACCGTAACGACACG
>NZ_QXIJ01000403.1:0-435 GCF_003665925.1 Halobellus sp. Atlit-38R | reverse complement strand
CCGACGCGCTCGGCGAGTTCGGTGTCAGATATGCGGCCGTTCGCGTTGAGCGCGCGGAATATCTCGTAGTCGTGCTCGTCGAGGTAGTTTTCGAGGACGGCCTCTGGTGTGTTCGGGTCGGACGGCGCGTCGGCGGACGTGAGGTCGGGGTTCCCCATGGTTAGATATATTTGTGGGATTCGATTTGAAACTGCTGGTGCGTGAACGAATCAAAACGACACATGAGTTGTGTCGAATCGGCTATTCATTCGCGCCGCGCCAAGAGATGGTACGATAATGGTACGCTTCGCGGAACGCAGCTTCGAGGGCGGTGCTGCGGTCAGGCCGCGCGGCGTGTTCGGGCCGTCCGACGCAATCGAAACTCCCGAGACGCCCGGTGCGGCTGGGACGTCACCACCCTGCCTCACCCCGCGGGAGCGGTTCGTAGGAGATGTC
>NZ_QXIJ01000402.1:0-435 GCF_003665925.1 Halobellus sp. Atlit-38R | reverse complement strand
TGTCGAAATAGAGGACGTGGGTGACTCCTGTTCCGGCATCTCGGGGACCTACGGCTGGAAGGAAGAGAAGTACGACAAGTCGATGAAAATCGGCGAGGAGATGTTCGACCACATGCGCCACGCCGAGGGCGACGCGGGCATCACCGAGTGTCCCACCTGCGCGATGCAGATGGAACACGGCACGGGCTACGAGATACGCCACCCGCTCGAACTGCTCGAAGACGCGCTCGTCGAGTGACGGCCGGGGGAGAACTCCGACGAAAAATGACCGGATTTATGTGTCCGCGTACGGGCATTACGCATGCATGGTGGAAGCAATCCCGCTAGACGTAGCAACGCAGTTGATCGAAGCGGCCGAGACCCGGGCCGACGAGATCGAGAACCCCATGGTCGTCACGGTCGCCAATAGCGAGGGGAACCTCATCGCGCAGCACC
>NZ_QXIJ01000401.1:0-435 GCF_003665925.1 Halobellus sp. Atlit-38R | reverse complement strand
TCACTACATACAGCCGAATCACGGCGATGAGCCGGCTCCTGTTGAAGAGTTCGAAACGATAGGAGAATGGGCTACCGACATCGAAGCGCGGCTGCAGGAGGTAAAGCTGGCGAACACGGATGAAGACCGAATTCTACGGGAAATCTTTCGCCAGAACGAGCAGTACGACTCTTTTCCAGAGTGGCCGACCGGGGGGTTCCTCAGTCAGCTTGAGGAGTTCTTGGAAGAGAACGTCGAAGCCTCTACTGAATACCAGACGAAACTAATGGGAGAGAGTGATGTACAAGCGAAGCTCGTATGCTGGGGGGTTGTCGGACAGTGATTCGGGAGCTACGGTAGGGGCCCCTTCTGATCCAGTAAATCATATTTCTCCAAGACCAGTTCGAAGTACATCTCGTCCATCAGCTTCGGACTCTCAACGCGATGGAAGTCGTC
>NZ_QXIJ01000400.1:0-436 GCF_003665925.1 Halobellus sp. Atlit-38R | reverse complement strand
CGTCGTCTCGAAGCCGCCGACGCTGATCGGGACGGCGTCGGGTATCCCTTCGAGGATGGCGATCAGCTCCGCCCGGCGCCGGTACAGCGCGTACAGGAGCGGGGCGACGAGGAGCGTGGCGCCGAGGAAGGCGACCGCGGTGGCGACGCCGCAGGCGATCCGGAGTGGAAGTCCCCGGCCGACGAGCCGCTGCCGGAGGGGATAGAGGACGTACGCGACGGAGACCGCGAACACGACGGTCCGCAACACGTTCGCCAGCACGACCGCCGCGAGCGCCGCCAGAGAGACGAGCAGCGCGGCCAACAGCCGCTGCCGGGTGAGAACCATGTGTCCGAGTCGCAATCACCGACGAAAGTCGTTGCGGTGGCCGCGGCGACCGCGAGTTAGCTTTTAAATGTTCGCGGCCGGTGGCGACAATTGCTTATAAAGAACAATG
>NZ_QXIJ01000399.1:0-436 GCF_003665925.1 Halobellus sp. Atlit-38R | reverse complement strand
GACGATGATCTTGCCCTCCCAAACGTCGCGTTCAATCTTCGTGAAGGGAACAGTCTCATCGGCTACACCGGATTCCCGGAGACAACTGACGACGGTGAACAGTACCAGATCGGGAGCTTTAGCGAGGATAGCGTTCGACACCGCTACGAAGATATTATTCACGAAATCGAGAAGCACGAACAGGCACTTGATAGCGAAACTGCCGAGAAACACAGAAAACAGGCCAACAAGAAACTTCGAACTGCTCGCGAAGAACTCATCGAGGACATTCATGGCGACTTCGTTGAAGCCGGTATTGAAGACATTACACCTGATACCGTAGAAGAATTGGAGCCCTTCAAGTGGGTGTTGGAGTTCGCAGAGGTGTATGCGGACGGCGGGTTCGACGTGGTTGTTGGAAACCCACCGTGGGATCGAATCAAGCCGCTCCGCGACG
>NZ_QXIJ01000398.1:0-436 GCF_003665925.1 Halobellus sp. Atlit-38R | reverse complement strand
GCCTG
Source organism: Halobellus sp. Atlit-38R (assembly GCF_003665925.1). Classification (NCBI taxonomy): domain Archaea; kingdom Methanobacteriati; phylum Methanobacteriota; class Halobacteria; order Halobacteriales; family Haloferacaceae; genus Halobellus; species Halobellus sp. Atlit-38R. Next base: position 431 of record NZ_QXIJ01000398.1, on the reverse strand, counting down.
TTGCCCGTGCCCGGCCCGCCGATTCCTCCGGTCCGATCGGCGGCCGCGATAGGCTGTGTGATCATATAGCACGGTACGGAGTCCGGTCATAAAACCCCGTCGTAAGCGTGCGTTTTCGCCGTGGACTCGCGGCCCGTCGATCCGGAGGTATTTGTCCGGCAGTCGCCTCGGAGGAGCCATGCGAACGCTCGTCTACGACGGTCGGACCGGCGCCGCCGGCGACATGATCTGCGCCGCGCTGATCGCGGCCGGCGCCGACCCCGCGGTCCTCGACCCCGTGCGCGACGCGCTTCCGGTCCGGTACGCGGTCGGCGAGACGGAGAAGAACGGGATCCGCGCAACGACCGTCGACGTCCTCGTCGACGGCGACGACGCGGGACACGCCGATTCGGATCGCGGCCACGATCACGATCATAGTCACGACCACGAGC
>NZ_QXIJ01000397.1:0-436 GCF_003665925.1 Halobellus sp. Atlit-38R | reverse complement strand
TAACAGCGTCTCGTTCGAGTGGCCCTCCGCGTGTCGCTCGACGGCGAAGGCGTCCGCCGGCCCGAACTCCCGCGCGAGGTACGCGCCGAGCGCGTCGTCGTCGACCAGCCGATCGAGGTAGTCGGTCACGGCCGATCGGCCTCCGTCCGAGTCGGGCCGAAGGCGACCGCACCCGAGCCGCCTCCGCCCGAACGGCTTTTATTCGTCGTGGGAGGATCGACTAACATTGTAAATCAATCTGTGGTAGAAATCCGTTCGTGTTCTCGTATTATAGATTTTTGGGGAATCTGTCCGGAACTTCTATTTACATTGCTAAACAGTGATCGGTATGGCGTACGACGACATCGGACGCGGACCCGAGGTCGCGGACGCCGTCAGGGAGTTCGTCGAGGAGACGGTGCTCCCCGTCGAGCGCGAGTGGCTCGGTCGGGGGCCG
>NZ_QXIJ01000396.1:0-436 GCF_003665925.1 Halobellus sp. Atlit-38R | reverse complement strand
ACGAGAACCAATCGGAGTTCGGCGGCGGCGACGCCGAGGGGTCGCTGTCGACGCTCCAGTCGCTCGCCGACGACGCCGACCTCGACGGCTGTTCGGTCGCCGCGGCGGCCTCGCGCGAACGCTACCGCCCGCTCGTCGACGCCGAGCGGACCGAGGCCGTCGACGAGCGCGGCTTCCAGGGGACGCCGACGGTTCTCGTCGACGGCGAGCAGGTCGCGCCGCGATGGTCCGACCTCCAGCGCGCCGTCGAGAACGCCCGGTAATCGGACGCGAGTCGCGTGGTTCGACGTCCACACCACCTCTCGCGCGGGATTCGCGCACGACACCAGCGACGCTTTACGACGGGATTCACTAGCCACGAGTATGCACACGACGCGACCGCGCTCCCGACCCCGACGAGGTGACCCCCGGTGAGACGACGCGCCCTCCTCTCGCT
>NZ_QXIJ01000395.1:0-437 GCF_003665925.1 Halobellus sp. Atlit-38R | reverse complement strand
ACGCTCGGGATGACGCGGGCCGGGTCGGCCGCTGCGTACGGAATCGCGCCCTCAGTGATAAAGGAGAAGCCGAGGAGCACGCCGCTCTTGGCGTTCTCGTACATCTCGGCCGCGTACTTCTGCGGCGCGATGAAGTTCGACAGTGCGAGGCCAATCGGCGGGACCATACCCGCGATCATGACCGCCGCCATCGGTGCCGTGACGCCCTCAGAGATCAGACCGACAGAGAACACGTAGGCGACCTTGTTGATAGGGCCGCCCATGTCGGCCGCCATCATCGCCCCGAGGATGCCCCCGAGGAGAATCGCCTGTCCGCCGCCCTGCATGTTGCTCAGGAAGTTCGTGAGTCCCGCGTTCGCGATGGAAATCGGGACGCCCAGCACGAACAGCATGATGGGCGTGAGCACCGCGGTCGTCGCGACCGGGATGAGGAGCAC
>NZ_QXIJ01000394.1:0-437 GCF_003665925.1 Halobellus sp. Atlit-38R | reverse complement strand
ACCGGAAGACCGTACAGCCCCACGACCTCTAACGGACGGAACCAGATTCTCTGAATAGAAGGAGTGATGTGAGAAAGAATAACCGGGTTACACTGAGTGGGCCGAGGTATGGCCCCTATCGACCCGCACAACTCCGACGATCTTGACCACCATCCGGATTACTTCACGCCTGACCGCGTCGTCTCCCACTCCATCCTCTCCTCGGCCCAGCAAGTCCTGAACTACCGCAGCTTCCTCATCCGCAACGCATCGCGGACCATCGACGAGATCCGAAACGGGTCCATCGACTTCGACGAACCCCTCACGCCCGCACAGGGGCAGAACATAATCCGTGCACTGAACGCCGAGATCATCCAGGAAACGGTGTCTATCATCGAGGCGCTGGCCGCGGTCAGCATGAATCCTGACGACCCGCCAGAGGACCGGGCGAAGCAGCT
>NZ_QXIJ01000393.1:0-437 GCF_003665925.1 Halobellus sp. Atlit-38R | reverse complement strand
CTCGCGGGCCGCGGCGGTCGCCGCGTACACCTCGCGGATGCCGATGGTCCCGAACTTGAGGTCCGTCGAGAGCCGCGACGTGGCGTCCCGCGTCGGGTAGTCGCGGTCGTCGGCGTAGCGGTAGATGGCGTCCGCGCAGAACGCCGAGAGGCGCTCGCGGGCCGCCTCGGTCCCCGCCGACTGGACCGATGCCGATGGCTCCTCGAAGCCGAGGTCCGAGATGGTCGGGAGGCCGCCGACGGCGATGTCGAACTCTGCGTCGCCGTTGGTGAGGTCTTCGGCCGCGGATTCGAGCGTTGCGGCGTCGACGAGGTCGTCGGCGTCCGGCTCCGGGTACGGGTCGGGCTTGTCGCGGTCGCGCCACTTCTTCCAGAAGTAGGTGTAGACGGAGTAGGTGTCGCCAGCGTTTGTCGTGATGCTCCCCGGCGGGTGGAAGA
>NZ_QXIJ01000392.1:0-437 GCF_003665925.1 Halobellus sp. Atlit-38R | reverse complement strand
CGGGCGCGGCGTCCGCGACCGGGAGCGAGGCCGGATCCGACGCCGCCGCCGGCGCCGCGGTCGGGGACGCCGGCGACACAGACGACGGCGGCGCGGACCCCGACGGGACGCAACGCTCTTGAGTCGCCCGCGCGGGGATCCGGTATGGAGTGGAAGCTGTTCGCCGACCTCGCGGAGATCGCGGGCGACCGCACGGTGGCGGTCGACGCGGGGCCGGGCGACACGGTCGGCGACGCGCTCGACGCGCTGCTTGACGCACACCACGGCCTGCGGGACCGCGTGATGGAGGACGGCGCCGTCGCTGACCACATCAACGTCCTCCGGAACGGGCGGAGCGTCCGCCACGACGAGGGGCTCGACGCCACGCTGGAGGCGGGCGACGAGCTCGCGCTGTTCCCGCCCGTGAGCGGCGGCCGCTCCGTCCGATAGATCGGTCG
>NZ_QXIJ01000391.1:0-437 GCF_003665925.1 Halobellus sp. Atlit-38R | reverse complement strand
CGTTCTTTACTCATACTGGACGCGGACGCCTTCCTGTACCTCCATCCCGCACCTCGCGCTCGATCACTTCGGTGACGGCCTTATTTTCCAGACGACGTGGGTTGGCCACCGCTACGAGTGGCGGATTATCGCCCCCAATGACACTACCTATCACGCGTTTCGCAACGCCATTGAGGCCGAAATCGACGACACCACCGGTGTCACCTTCGTCCGGGTCGGGGACGCTGAAGAGACGACGCCCGACGACAGCAGCGCGGCACTCACCGGAGAGCAAGACGCCGCCGTGCGGGCCGCCGTCGACCATGGCTACTACGAAACACCCCGCGAAATCGAGACCTACGAACTGGCAGAGCGACTCGGAATCCCCGGGTCAACGTTGTCCTATCGACTCCGCCGCGCCGAAGCAAAACTGGCGGAAGCCTACGTCTCCGAACGCA
>NZ_QXIJ01000390.1:0-438 GCF_003665925.1 Halobellus sp. Atlit-38R | reverse complement strand
GAACTTCGGCAGTTCAACGGCGGCGGACAGGGCAACGTCGGCATCATCGACCGACGGTTCTCCGGATCGAACGTCACGGTGACTGTGAAGAACTACGGCGACGCGCCCGCGACGCGGTCACTCGAACTCGGTGGCGTCACTCGGCAGGTCCAATTGGACGCGGGTGATGTGGCGACGGAGACACTGCCGGTCCCGACGGGTGGAGGTCGAATCAGCCTCTCGCAGGGTGACGACCTCCCTACTGATAACACACTGTACGTCGCCGCTCCGGAGGACGCCTCGGTCGACGTCCTCGTCCTCACGACCGACGAAAATCAGTTCCTGACGACCGCGCTCTCCGTCATCCCGGAAGTGTCGCTGACGGTCGATAACCCGCCGACGACCGTCTCGAGGAAGTACGACGTGATTATCTACAGCAACGTCACCCCCGACCGCTTA
>NZ_QXIJ01000389.1:0-438 GCF_003665925.1 Halobellus sp. Atlit-38R | reverse complement strand
TATCGGCCTTGACGGCTGGCGCATCGACGTGGGGTATCCCAAGGACCGCGACGAGGCCGAGCGTCGGCTTCAGGGCGACGAGACCGACGAGGAGACCGAGACGGTCGTTAAGTCAGACGCCTGAGACGACAGCGAGCAGTATCGTGGAACTACGGGGAAGCACTTTGTTCACGAGGTGCTGTGCCAACGTTCCCGTTTGAACTTGTAATGGGAATGGCCACCTCGAAACCATCGTAGATTCACCGCCTACAGCGAAGGAATTTGGCTGAAGATCTGCTTGATCGGTACTAGTAAGCACGGGAGAAAGGACTCAGTCCCAGATCGTGTTGTACCCGGCGTCACCGATAACACCGTCAGTCGTGAGGATCGCATCAGTCTCTTGTGCCCGGTGACTCGCGACGATCAGGCCGTCGTGGATGCTGAACTCACCAAGCAGTT
>NZ_QXIJ01000388.1:0-438 GCF_003665925.1 Halobellus sp. Atlit-38R | reverse complement strand
AGGTTTCTCGGTGTTTCCGGGTTCTTCGACAAGTATGCTGAGTTCCGCGACGAGGATATGGAACTCTTCGCAGACTGGGTCGATTCGGAGATGACTCGGCGACTCGATAGACTGGAGTCGTAGCGGCGGACCGGACAAGTCCTTCTAACTCGTCGGCACCAACTCGGTCGCGACTATGTTTACGGCGGCGAACCTCATCGTTGGCGTCGGTACTGCCGCTCGTTCGCTGTCTTCGTTCTATTCGGGCTTCTCGGCGAGTTTGACGGCGGTTCCGTAAGTGAGAATCTCCGCAGCGCCCTGCGTCACTTCGGATGTCACGTACCGAACGCCGACGATGGCGTCTGCGTCGATTGCCTCGGCCTCCTCTATCATTCGCTCTGTCGCCTCGTCACGGGCGTCGGTCATCAGCCCGGTGTAGGACTTGAGTTCGCCGCCGAC
>NZ_QXIJ01000387.1:0-438 GCF_003665925.1 Halobellus sp. Atlit-38R | reverse complement strand
AGAAAATCGACAGACAGCGCTGCGGTGCCCGTTCCGAAACGTTTACTCGGAATCCACAGCGTCATTAATGTGGTATGACGAAAGTTAGCGTGATTGGTGCGGCCGGCACGGTCGGCGCCGCGGCTGGGTATAACCTCGCGCTTCGTGACGTCTGCGACGAACTCGTGTTCGTAGACATCCCGAAGATGGAAGACAAGACAGTCGGACAGGCCGCCGACGCGAACCACGGCGTCGCCTACGACTCGAACACGGTCGTCAAACAGGGTGGCTACGAGGACACGGCCGGGTCCGACGTCGTCGTCATCACGGCCGGCATCCCGCGACAGCCGGGTCAGACCCGTATCGACCTCGCAGGCGACAACGCTCCCATCATGGACGACATCGGCTCGTCCCTCGCGGAGTACAACGACGACTTCGTTTCCATCACGACATCCAACC
>NZ_QXIJ01000386.1:0-438 GCF_003665925.1 Halobellus sp. Atlit-38R | reverse complement strand
CGCGCTGCCGGTGGGTCCCGTCCGGCGCGTCGAGCGCGAGGGCGTAGGTGCCGGGGGCGTCCGGGTCGAGGTGAACCACCGGGTCGTCGCCGCGACCCGTCTCGCCGGCCCGCAGCACCGGCTTCGGCCCGTCGGGGGCGGGTGCGTCCGTCGCCGCCGTGGCGTCGGGAGCGACCGTCGTCGCCGAACTCGGCGGGCCGGTCGCGGTCGGGTCGGGGCCGTCGCCGGGGGAGTGGTCGCTGTCGGCGGGCGCGTCGCGGACGGTCCAGCGGTAGGTCCCGTCGGGGTCGGGGGACCGCGGCGCCAGTTCGACGGGCTCGCCGACGCTCGTCGTTCGCGGGGGGCCGGGTTCGTGCACGCTCCGCCTCTCGTCGCGCCGCGGTTTGAAGGTTTCCGTTCTCCAAACGAGTGAACAATAATTACACCAAAGGTTCATAC
>NZ_QXIJ01000385.1:0-439 GCF_003665925.1 Halobellus sp. Atlit-38R | reverse complement strand
CCCTTCCGTCGCCATCTCGCGGGCGTCGACGACCGCTGGAATGTTTCGCAATTTCTACGAGAGCAACAGCGAACAAACCTTCGTACCGGACCCGCTCGACGAGGGTGAAGTTCGAGAGACTGCGTTGCGGGCAGCTGACTGGGAGTGGATCAACCACGGGATTGTGAAAGCACAGCGTGAGGTGGCCGGTCTGCTGAACATCCCCGAATCGCAGTACGTCACGACGAACAAGATGCGCTGGTCTATGAGTCGACCGGGCGAGGGCGTCCCGCCGGGAACGCCTCGGTTCGACTTTGCCGAACACAACGTCGCAGGCGCGTCGCACGAGGAGGAGCAAGTCGCCATGCTTGACGAGTCTGGTCGTGGCGACCCCTTCTGGTACGGGTTCGGGAGTCGGCACGGCGTCGAAGTCGGCATCGAACCGGACGTGCTGAATGTC
>NZ_QXIJ01000384.1:0-439 GCF_003665925.1 Halobellus sp. Atlit-38R | reverse complement strand
CGTGCATCTCGGGCTGGACGTCGACGCCGTAGACGGTCTCGACGTGCGGCGCCACGTCGTCCGTGTAGAAGCCGGTGCCGCTGCCGAGGTCGGCGACGACCGCGGCGTCGGCCTCGACCAGCGGCCCGACCAGCTCCTCCGCGGACACCCAGCGGTACCGGCCGGGGCGCTCCAGCCGGTCCGCCTGCTCGGCGTCGAACGTGTGGAATCCCATACGCGGTCTTGTCCGTCGAGTGCTAAAACGCGTCCGGTCGCGCGGTGCGGGACCGCCGGCTTCCGCCGCGGCTCACCACTCCGGTTCCAGCGCGTCGAGGAGCCGGTCGACCTCCGTCTCCGTCGAGACCGCGTGGACCGACGCCCGGATCCCGTTCGGGTGCGGGAGCGAGCGGACGACGACGTCCTCCTCGGCGAGCCGCTCGACGGTCGCCTCGGGATCGTC
>NZ_QXIJ01000383.1:0-441 GCF_003665925.1 Halobellus sp. Atlit-38R | reverse complement strand
ACCAGACACAGAGTTACCTACAGTGGTTCGAGAAGATCGGAAGAAACGACCTCGCGCTCGCCGGCGGTAAAGGCGCGAATCTCGGCGTCCTCGTTCACGCAGGACTGCCCGTCCCGCCCGGATTCGTCGTGACGACCGCAGCGTACCGAGCACTCACCGACGACGCGGAGATTCAGGAACTGATCGAGCGACTCGATTCGCTCGACACCGCCGATGCCGATGCACTGACGACGACAGCGGCCGAACTCCGGGCCCTCATCCAGAATCGTGCGTTTGACGAACCGGCCGAACGCGCGATTCTCGATGCGCTCGATAGCGACGCCGAGACCGGCACGACCTACGCAGTGCGCTCGTCGGCGACGGCTGAGGACCTCCCGACGGCGTCGTTCGCCGGCCAACACGACACGCATCTGGGCGTCCCCGCCGACGACGTCGTCGACA
>NZ_QXIJ01000382.1:0-441 GCF_003665925.1 Halobellus sp. Atlit-38R | reverse complement strand
CGGCAGAACAGTACGACATCGTCGACGAGGAATCAAGGGACTCCGAGCCAGCCGAAGCGGACCCCGTTGTCGACGGCGGTACAGCAGCCACGAGCGTCCCCGATCATCACGTTACTGTCGGGGACTCAGCCCTCGAACTAGCGCCGCCCGATGCACTTCCAGACGACGAGGAAGAGCGACGGGCCATCGAGAAGCCGACGATGACACCGGCGGGAACGATTTTGGCTCGCCCGGCACAAGACGCTGTCTCGCCGCTTGGTGTCCGGTGGTGTGGCTCCGCGTCACGGAAGCAGGACTGGATGACCTCGCTGACGCCGTTCACGGCAGAGGAAACGAACGGCGATCTCTCGTCCGTCGACGAGCCCGGCGCGGCGCTGGCGTCGCTGATCGACCATCTGATGGAGGCGACAGCGCCGACAGCGTTCCAAGTCGTCTTCCAAC
>NZ_QXIJ01000381.1:0-442 GCF_003665925.1 Halobellus sp. Atlit-38R | reverse complement strand
AACAGCTCAACGCCGGGATGGCGGAGCTCGCCGCCGTCAGGTCTGTCGACGAGGCCCACCGGGCGGCCATCGCGGTCGCCGAGCAGGTGTTCCCCGGGTACCAGAGCGTTGTCGCGGTCCGGGACGGGGAGTGGGTCGAACCCGTGGTCGCCTCCAGCGGGACGCCAGTCGAGGACTGTAACCGCGTCCGCGTCGGGAGCGGCGTGGCCGGCAGGGCCGTCCAGACCGGCGACGCATCCATCGCGCCGAACCCGAACCCGGAGAGCCGGTTCGACACGGTCCTCACCGTCCCTGTGGGCGACGACGTCGTCTTCCAGCTTGCGAGCGACGACACCGGAAGCGGCGCCGAGTTCGACGACGCCGACCGCCGGCTCGCGGAGCTGCTCGCCTCCCACCTCGAGGAGACTCTCGATCGGATCGCGGTGACGGAGACGCTTCGGAC
>NZ_QXIJ01000380.1:0-442 GCF_003665925.1 Halobellus sp. Atlit-38R | reverse complement strand
TACTCGTGTGTGTGCGTTCCGTTTGCGCGTAACTGCAGGGTCTCTTCGAGAAGGTTCGCGTCCGAAAGCTGTTCGAGTTTCCGGTAGGTCGTCGAAAGCGGTACATCACACGTGCTCGAAAGCTCCTGTGCAGTCATCGGGTTGGCTGCGCCCTGAAGCGTCGTGAGTATCTGTCTGCACGCACGGTCCGAGAGTGCTTCGAGAACCTGCTCTGCCTGCATCTAGGCGGGGTTGGTCGGGTTGCGTCTAAGGCCGGTCTGCATGCTCATCTGGTGTTTGGTCCGCGTAGCCCGTCGAAGTCCACCCCGAATATGCGGGGCACTTTATACACCTCACAAACACGTCGCCGAAAATCCGCCCGGTCAACGCGGCTGAACAGGGCCCGCAATATAAAGGCCCGGTGTATCGTGGGTGTTTATATCAGGGCCTGGGGCCGCTGTGT
>NZ_QXIJ01000379.1:0-442 GCF_003665925.1 Halobellus sp. Atlit-38R | reverse complement strand
GGTCCGGAGGTCCTCGACGATGTAGAGGTTGAGACGGTCCCAGAGGTTCCAGGCGTACCCGGACCGGGCCAGCTCCCAGGCCGCCCACGCCGCGACCTCCTCGTCGGAGCGCCGGACCGCCTTCTGGAGGAGGCTGGAGACGACGTACCGGCTGTACCCGCCGTCCGTCTCGTTCGGCTCCTTCTCCTCGCCGAAGTCGTTCTCGCCCGTCGCGTCCGGCGTCGTCTCGGTTTCGAGGCTCCCGTCCGACCCGAACGTCGCCTGTCTGTCGTCGCCGTCGGCCATGCCCTCGCTCCCGCCGCGAGCGACTTAACTGCCGCGCGGCGAGCGCGCCGGGAGCTCGGTCCCGGCGGCCGTTCGCGTCGGTCGATCCGGGCCGCGGTACGGCGGATCACACCTGCGCTGAAAGGGAACGCTTAAGTCGAATCCGGCGGCTATGTTT
>NZ_QXIJ01000378.1:0-442 GCF_003665925.1 Halobellus sp. Atlit-38R | reverse complement strand
GCTCCTCGCCGAGATCCCGCTCGACCCTGCGATCCAACAGGGGTGCGAGGTCGGAGAGCCCGTCGTTTCCGACGGTAACTCGGAGCCGGCACGAGCATTCCGAAAGCTCGCTGAACGGACGATGGACCAAGTCGGTCGAGAGCGGAGACGTTCGCACGCCAACGGTGCCGTCGAAATTGGGCAGAACCAGTAGGCAACGGCACGCTGAAGCTCGCGCTCAGTCGAAGGTCTCCCTTCAGATCTGGCGTCGTAATTAGATATGACCGCGAATAACTTGGAGATTGTCGAAATATAATCTTAAGCAATTACTTCTCACGAAGTAGTAACTTGAGAAGGTTATATTCGACTGGTGTCTGAAGGCTTTCCCATGCAATCGCGATCCCGTCGATCGGTCCTCGCGACGCTCGCGGCCGGGGGCGGAGTCGGGGCCGCTGGCTGCCTC
>NZ_QXIJ01000377.1:0-443 GCF_003665925.1 Halobellus sp. Atlit-38R | reverse complement strand
CGCGAGGCACCGCGGACCGCGAGCGACCTCGCCGAGACGCTGTCGCTGCCGACGCCGACCGTGTACGAACACCTCGACCACGTCTCGCGGTCGGTCCGAGAGGGGAACGCCGGCGGCGGCGACGCGGACGAGGAGTTCCTCGTCGCGCCGCCGACCTGCCGCGAGTGCGGGTTCGACGGCTTCGACGACCCGGTCAACGAGCCGTCGCGGTGTCCCGAGTGTAAAAGCGAGCGGATCGAGGAGCCGGCGTTCGTGATCCGGTAGGGAGGCTCGCGCGGCTTACAGCTCGTCCAGCAGCGTCGTCGCCGCGTCGGCCGAGGAGCCCGGGCCGCGCGCGGTGATCAGGTCGCCGTCGACCGTGACGCTCGTGTCGGCGTCGAGTTCGGCGTCCCAGTCGGCGCCGGCGAGGACGACCTCGTCTTCGACCCAGTACGGGAGCTTCC
>NZ_QXIJ01000376.1:0-444 GCF_003665925.1 Halobellus sp. Atlit-38R | reverse complement strand
TGTCCCTGGCGGCCCATCAGCGAGCCGATCCCGCTGGCGGCGAGGATCGAAGCGTTCGACGCGCTGACCATGCTGAAGATGGCGCCGGCGACGATGAGCGACCGCCCGATGGGGCCGAGGAAGCCGGCTGCGACCTCGCCCATCGCGGTCTCGCCCTCGCGGGCGATGACCTCCGCGGGGACCGGCGAGTTGACCATCGCGACGATCACCAGCGCGTACAGGACGGTGACGGTGATGATCGACGCGGCGATGGCGCGCGGGACGGTCCGCTTCGGCTCGATGATCTCGCCGGCGCTGGCGGCGATGGCGGAGAAACCGAAGAATGTGATGAACGCCAGCGCGGCGATCGACACGATCCCCACCACGTCCGTCGTGAAGCCCGTCGCGAAGGTGCCGACCGCCGTCGACGGGCCGCGGAACGAGAAGGCGCCGCCGATGAACGCC
>NZ_QXIJ01000375.1:0-444 GCF_003665925.1 Halobellus sp. Atlit-38R | reverse complement strand
GACGACCGCGAGGCGACACGACCGGGCGGTAGCGGGGTCGAAAACTGCCACGCGAGCACTTCGATCGCCGGCGACTTAGGGCGTCTGGTTCGTTCCTCGAACGCGCCGCTGAACGCGTCCAGAGGGGCTAAGAGGCAGGTACTCCAAATCTGGCCATGACGAAACGCGACCCATCGACTCCAACGCCCGCCAGCTCGATGAGCGTCCCGCGGCGTCGAGTGCTCGCCGGAATCGCCGCCGCAGGGATCGGTTCCGTCGCCGGTTGCGCCGGCGGTGGGTCGAACTCGATCGCCCCGGTCTCCATCGACGACGACCAAGCATGCGACCAGTGCGGGATGATCGTCGCGGACCACCCGGGAACGGTCGGGCAGGTCCACTTCGAGGACGACGAACCGGAGGGTGGTCGCCCGGCGCAGTTCTGTAGCGCCACCTGTACGTACACGT
>NZ_QXIJ01000374.1:0-445 GCF_003665925.1 Halobellus sp. Atlit-38R | reverse complement strand
CGGTCACGCCGCCGACCTCCACGTGGCCGAACCCGAGCGACGCCAGCGCTCGCGGGACGTGCGCGTTCTTGTCGAACCCGGCCGCGACGCCCACCGGGTTCGGGAACGACGACCCGAACGCGTCGACCGCGAGCCGCTCGTCGTCGACCGCGTACCGCTCGGCGAGCGCGGCGGCGACCGGCGTCCCCTGGACGCCGCCGAGCAGTCGATGTACCAGTCCGTGTGCGGTCTCGGGTGGAAGCCGGAACAGCGCCGGCTTCAACAGGTCGTACGCGCCCATCGTCTGGGCCTCGTCACGAGCGACAATCAATCCGCCGACCGCGGTCCGCGTCGCGGCCGCTCGCGAGCATCGGTTCGGTGAAGCCCCGCGGTCCGTCTCAGAAGTCGTGTTCCATCTGTTCCGGGTTGGCGTCCGCCTTCTGGATGATTATCTTCCCGTCTCGGA
>NZ_QXIJ01000373.1:0-445 GCF_003665925.1 Halobellus sp. Atlit-38R | reverse complement strand
CCGCACTCGCGTTCGGGCTCGGCGAGCGCCGCTGCGCGGGGACGGTCCACGAGGGCGAACACGTCGCCTGCGACGCGGCGGACGCCCCGTACTGCGACGAGCACTCGGGGGTCTGGGTGTGCGCGCGGTGTACCGGCACGTGCCTGAAAGACGAGATGGACTGCCACGAGTCGCACGCGATGTACTTCGCCGCGTTCGCACCCGACGTGCTCAAGGTCGGCGTCACCCGCGAGTGGCGCCTCGGGACCCGCCTCCGCGAGCAGGGCGCCGACCGCGCGGCCCATATCCGCACCTTCCCGAACGGCCGGATCGCCCGCGAGGTGGAGGCGGAGCTGGCCGCGGGCGACGACCTCGTCGACCGCGTCCGCGTCCCGACGAAGCTCGACGGGTTCGGGCGCGCGGTCGACGAGGCCGCCTGGGAGGCGCTCCTCGACTGGTTCGACCC
>NZ_QXIJ01000372.1:0-445 GCF_003665925.1 Halobellus sp. Atlit-38R | reverse complement strand
GTCGATGAGGGGCAACCCCATGACGGTTGCGAGCAGTCGGGTGGCACCCCCTACCTGTTGCTCGAGGCGAAGGGCGACTGGGTGGCGTGAGACACTCATTCGATGTTACTGGCCGTCACCATGGCCCAAGCGGCGATACGAACGCAATTCGGACAGGGGCGTGCTGGCGCTCTGCACGCGAAGCCCATTTCGTCCGAAATTGAACTCCCGTTTATATGTCTGCCACATCGCTGTAAAGAGAATGCCGGAGTCGGAGGTCGTTTGACCGGCAATGCGCGATGCGGCGGGGCACGTGGAGTCCATACGAGATTACAATAGGACAGGAGTATTAAACGTTGTGTGGGATACGCCCGCACAGGACACGAGTATTTCTGCCTTCAGTATAAAAAGTACTTACGATTCATCGGCTATAATTTGAAATCTCGGAAATCTCGTGGTACACGTT
>NZ_QXIJ01000371.1:0-445 GCF_003665925.1 Halobellus sp. Atlit-38R | reverse complement strand
CACCGCAGAAGAGAAATCAAACCGCCACGGATTCACCGTATACGCCCTCGGCCACACTGGACTGCGCGGCAGTGAGTTCAGTCGCTTGAGCTGTGAATGGCTCGACAGCGGAGAGCGAATGCTCCAAGTCCCGGAAGATGCAGTTAAAGGCATTAGGTCCCGAGTGAGATCGATTCCGCTGTCCGAAGAAGGGGTCGAACGGTTCGAGGAGTTCTTCGCAACGCGAAGTGAGGTTGGGATCACCCGCTCGACGGTGACGAACCGAGTCAAATCAATCAGTGAAGACAGTCTTTCCGAGAACATCACCCCTCAAGCACTTCGATCGACATTCACAACGCGCCTGCTTCAGCTCGGGGTTCCACAGTCTGAGATTCGCCAACTTCTGGGGCATACCCCATCAAAGTTGGATCTAGTACCCCTGGACGGTTACGGGGTCGCTGAAGAG
>NZ_QXIJ01000370.1:0-445 GCF_003665925.1 Halobellus sp. Atlit-38R | reverse complement strand
GCTCGTTCACTCCGTTCACTCGCTGTGGTGCTTACGTCGCCTCAGCCCGCCTCGCGGCTGCCCCTTTGAGTCCGCCCCGCCCCGCACGGCAACCGCACCTCACGCCTCCCCAGCCTCGTCGGCCTCGCTCCGGCCGCCCGACTCCCTCGCGCGTGCTGCTTGGCCGCGAAGCGGCCTCGCAGGCACGCGCCACGGCGTTCGGTTGTGACGCCGGCACGGTTCCCCGACCGGTAGTTTCAATCGGCGATCCGGCGAACCCCTGTCGCGTGACCGTTCCAACGAAGACGCTCCCGAGCGGCGCGGAGCTACCGGCGCTCGGACTCGGCACGTACGACCTCACCGACGGCGAGACCGTCGACAGCGTCCGCGCGGCGCTCGACGCGGGCTACGGCCACATCGACACGGCCGAGGGGTACAAAAACGAGGAGGCCATCGGCGACGCCCT
>NZ_QXIJ01000369.1:0-445 GCF_003665925.1 Halobellus sp. Atlit-38R | reverse complement strand
ATCCTCCGGCTCCCGGTCACGCTGCTGCTCATGCTGTCCGCGTTCGCGTTCGCCATCGTCACCGCCATCCCGCTCGGCGTGATCTCGGCGAAGCGGCGGAACGAGCCGGCCGACCACGTCTCCCGTATCATCTCGCTGATCGGCGTCTCGACCCCGTCGTTCTGGATCGGGCTGGTGTTGATCATCGTCTTCGCGTTCCACCTCGGGTGGTTCCCCGCGCGGGGGCTCGTCCTCCCGTGGGAGAGCCCGGCGAACGTCCGCGGGGCAGCGACGCAGGTGGAGGTGATACGCCAGTCGGCGCACCACCTCTTCCTGCCGATGATCGGGCTCGGAACGCTTCAGATGGCCCAGATCACCAGGATCGAGCGCTCGTCGATGGTCGACTCCCTTCAGGGCGAGTACGTGAAGCTCGCCCGCGCGTACGGCGTGCCCGAGTCGACGATCG
>NZ_QXIJ01000368.1:0-446 GCF_003665925.1 Halobellus sp. Atlit-38R | reverse complement strand
GAGCGAGCCGTCCGCCAGCACCACGCGCAGCTCCTAGGTGTAGGCGTCGGTGATCCCGTACCGCACGGAGTGGGCGCCGGTGGAGTTGTTGCCGATGCCGCCGCCGACGGTCGAGCGATTCGACGAGGCGGGGTCCGGCGCGAACTTCAGTCCATGTTCCGCGAGCGCGGCGTCGAGGTGGTCCTGGACGCACCCCGGTTGGACGGTCGCGCGCTTCGCTGACGGGTCGATATCAACGATATCGTCCATGTACTTCGTGAAGTCGATGACGACGCAGCCCCGTCCGACGGTCTGGCCGCCCAACGAGGAACCCGTTCCGCGTGGCAGAACGGGGACGCCGTGGCTCGTCGCGGTCTCGACGGTGGCGCGGACGTCGTCTACGTCCCTCGGCAAGACGACCCCCGCGGGTCGCGCCTGATAGATACTGCCGTCGGTCGCGTACAGCA
>NZ_QXIJ01000367.1:0-446 GCF_003665925.1 Halobellus sp. Atlit-38R | reverse complement strand
CGAACAGCGGTCGAAATCCACGACGAACTGAGCGGCGAGTACCTCGGAGAACCGCGGACCGATTTCGTCCTTACGGCGCGGTCTGGTTTTTGGCGCGCACACATGTCTGACATCGATAATACTGATACGGCTCGCCTGTGATGTAGGGGTATGCCCGAGCCGCTCCGAATCGAGTCCGGTGAACTGACCGCAGACGAAATTCTCGACGCGCTTCGCGAGGGTCGTCGTATCATCGTCCGCGCGGAGATGCTCGGCGGTATCCACGAAGTGACACTCCGGCACGACGGGACGACCTTCTACTGTGACACGCCGACGACGCTCCACAAACACGAAGACGAGGAGGGAATGCGGACGTGCGTGATGAAGATGGGTTACGCGAAAGACGCATAGCGGTGTTTTCGGAGTCGATTTAGTGAGTCTCGTGAGAGTCGCCCCTTCGGTAGTGA
>NZ_QXIJ01000366.1:0-446 GCF_003665925.1 Halobellus sp. Atlit-38R | reverse complement strand
CTCGGCGGGAAGGCGGAGTTCGCCGGCGCGGTCCGCGAACTGGCCGGCGACGTCGCCGACGGCGAGGTGACGCCCGAGGCGATCGACGAGACGGACATCGCGGAGCGGCTGCTGTTCCCCGAGGAGCCGGACCTCGTGATCAAGACCGGCGCCGAGCGGCTCTCCGACTTCGCCATCTGGCAGTCGGTGTACGCGGAGCTCTACTTCACCGACGTGAACTGGCGCGACTTCCGCCGGCGCGAGTACCTGCGCGCGGTGCTGGACTTCCAGGACCGCCAGCGCCGCTTCGGCAGGTGACCGACCCCGCGAGACGCCGACCCCGCCCTACCAGACGAACCTGAATAGCACGGCGAACGTCACCAGCGCGCCGACCGTCGAGAGGATCGGCACGACGTTCTGCATCAGCACGACGCGAGCGCTCGTCCCGGGGTTGAACAGGTCGGACG
>NZ_QXIJ01000365.1:0-446 GCF_003665925.1 Halobellus sp. Atlit-38R | reverse complement strand
AGTCGTGGAGTTCTGACGGGTGTTACCCGTGTCACTTCCACTCTGGGTCCGCGTCGTTAGTTTTGCTGAAGGGTTTGAGAACGACACCGCCGACCTACATCGAACGGATGTGAGAACGGCTCTATGACGCCGTCGCGTTGTTTTCGAGACAGTATTTGAGTGTCGCTCAGTTCGCGTCGAGAATCTCTTCGAGCGCCGACTCGACGGCATCGAGTACGTCTTCCGGCGGCTGCGTCGCGTCGACGCGGACGAACCGCTCCGGTTCGGCGTCGATGAGTCGCTCGTAGTTCGCCCGCACGTCCGCGAGGTACGCTGCCTGCTCGAACTTATTCGTCGACCCACTTCGGGCGGCCGCCGTCTCGGGGTCCACATCGAGGTAGATGGTCTTGTCCGGCGGACGCGAGAACGCAGAGTGGATACCCATGATGTACTCCATCGGGCGCGTG
>NZ_QXIJ01000364.1:0-446 GCF_003665925.1 Halobellus sp. Atlit-38R | reverse complement strand
AGGAATACCGTCTCTGGCGCAAGGAAGACGGCGATCTCTGTCCGCTCACGGTCAAGGCACAAATGTCGACGCTGCGCGTCTTCCTGAAGTGGGCCGCATCGATCGAGGCCGTGCCGTCGGATCTCTACGACAAGATCATGATCCCACGTGTCGCTCCCGAAGAGCGGCAGCGCGACGAAACACTCGATGCGGACACTGCTGAAGAAATCCTCGAGTATCTCACAAAATACCACTACGGTAGCGAGAAGCACGTCGTGATGGCGCTACTCTGGGAGACCGGGATGCGTATCGGCGGTGTGCATTCGCTCGATCTCGACGACGTCAACCTAGAAGAGCGGTACCTCCGGTTGGAACACCGCCCACACCAGGGAACGAACCTGAAGAACGGCGAAGCCGGGGAGCGACTGGTCGCGATCACGCCTGAGCTGACTCAGCTGCTGGAGGAT
>NZ_QXIJ01000363.1:0-447 GCF_003665925.1 Halobellus sp. Atlit-38R | reverse complement strand
CGGTCGACGCGGGCGCTGAGGGGTCCCCGACCCTGTTCGTCGCCGCCGGCTGGCAGGGACACGGGTTCATGCGCGCGCCGGCGACGGGCGAGACGGTCGCCGAGGGCGTGCTCGCGTCGCTCGCGGGGATTACGTTCGACGCGCCGGACTCGCCGTGGATCGGCGCGTTCGACCCCGAGCGGTTCCACGGCGACGAGTCCTTCGAGATCACGGAGGGGATGTCGCTGTCGAACCGGACGGACGGGGAGTAGCCCGCCAGCACGGGGCCGGAAACGGCGGCGTCAGTCGCTCTCTTCGACGACGTCGACGTCGCTCGACCCGCCGCGCTTGGGTATCTCGACGTGGAGCGTCCCGTTGCGCGTGAGCGTCGCGTTCGCGCCCTCGGGCGTCACGTCGGCGTCGCGCGGGAGGTCAACGCGCCCGGACAACGAGACGCCGTGGCCCGGA
>NZ_QXIJ01000362.1:0-447 GCF_003665925.1 Halobellus sp. Atlit-38R | reverse complement strand
CTCATTGGAAACCCCCCGTGGGATGAGCTGAAGCCGTACCGGACGGACTTCTTTCCAAAGTACGATACTGAGTTTCGTAGTCGCCCGCCAAATGAGAAGGACAAGAAGGTAGAGGAGCTCTTAGAGACTCCTGAAATCGCAGCCGAATGGGAGAAATTCCAGCGCGACAAGGAACGGCAAGCGACCTATATCAACCAGAGTGGAGAATACGAGTATCAGACGCCAAGCGTAGAAGGGCAACAGGTTGCACGAACGAACGACCTGTCCCTACTGTTCTTTGAGCGAGTCTATGATATCGTCAGAGATGGTGGGTATGTTTCACAGCTGCTTCCTGGTCCGTTCTTCAATGCCGCCGCTGGGAAGGATTTACGAGTCCATATGCTCGAGGAGTCGTCGGTTCAGCATATAATTGGTTTCGAGAACAATGGAATCTTCAAAGACATTCAC
>NZ_QXIJ01000361.1:0-447 GCF_003665925.1 Halobellus sp. Atlit-38R | reverse complement strand
CCACGGCGAACGCGTCGGGCTCGCTGCCGTCGGAGTCCGCCGGTCGGACCGCGGTGACGCGCTCGTCCACCACCTGACCGCCCTCGGTCTCGACCTGCGTTCGACCCAGTTCGAGGAGTCTGTCGGGGGCGATCCCGGCGGGGAATCCGAGGTAGTTCTCGACGTGAGCGCACTGCGTGATCGCCGCCTTGCCGCCGTCGAGGACGGTCGTCTCCAGGCCGTACCTGGCGACGAAGGTCGCCGCGGACAGCCCCGCGGCGCCGCCCCCGACGACGGCCACGTCGGCGTCGATCCGCGAGTCCGGGTCCGCGGCTGGCGTGGTGTCGGGACGGGTCGTCATCGGCGCACCTCGACCGGTCTGTCGGCTGTGATGAACGGCTCGTCGGCGTCCGCCGCCGCGAACGCGACCGCGCCGTCGGAGCCGCGCGCCACGCGCCACTGCGGGAG
>NZ_QXIJ01000360.1:0-448 GCF_003665925.1 Halobellus sp. Atlit-38R | reverse complement strand
ACGACGTTCCGCATGATCGCCCCGCCGGCCTCCTCGGCCAGGCTCTTGAGCGGCACGTCGAGGCCGATCATCCCCTCGGGGATCTCGACGTCCTGCATCGTCGTCCGCTCGCCGTCGTAGATGATCACCGACCCCTCGTGGAGCTCGTCGAGGTTCTCCTCGATCGTCCGGGGCGTCAACGCGATGAGCACGTCGAGCCGGTCAACGACGCTCTGTACCTTGTCGACGGAGGTCCGCACCTTGTAGGCGGTGTACCCGCCTCGGATCCGCGATGCGAAGTCCTTCGACGTGAACACGTGCCGACCCGCGCGGGAAAGCGCCTGTGCGAAGATCTTTCCCGTCGAGTCGATGCCGTCGCCGGCCTCCCCGCCGACAGCCCAGTTGAAATCCGCAGCCATGTGCTATGGGCAAGGTTCCGGCGGACTCATCAAAAGGCTTCTGGAAGGAG
>NZ_QXIJ01000359.1:0-448 GCF_003665925.1 Halobellus sp. Atlit-38R | reverse complement strand
GCACCCTCCCCGTCGGCATCTTCCCGGTCGGTGTCGGCACCCTCCCCGCCGGTGTCGATATCCTCCTCGTCCGCCGGGTACGCGGTGAACTCCGCGCGCTGCCCGGTCCGGAAGTCGAGCGTGACCGGCGTCGACCCCGCGTTGTCGATCCGCAGCGAGAGGGTCAACCCGTCGTCGGTCGCCGCCGTCGCGAGCGTCGCGTCGAGCATGGCAGCGTGTGCGACGCCCGCGGGAAAAACTCCTCGCCGAGCGCGCGTCGCGTCTCGGGCGGCGGCGAGCGGACCGGCCGACGACGGCTATAAGCCCCGCCTCCCCCTACCCCGCGGCGTGCAGGTCGTCGGCTACGAGACGGACGCCGCGAGCGGCCCGCCTGAGTCCGACGGGGACGCGGATTCGACCGCCGCGGCGAGCGGACCGATCGGCGGCGGGCTCTACGTCGCGAGCGGCG
>NZ_QXIJ01000358.1:0-448 GCF_003665925.1 Halobellus sp. Atlit-38R | reverse complement strand
CATAGTTCTTCGTTCGTTGGCGTCTCATAGGGAGTATCGTAGTTGACCGAACGTTTCGCATTCTGGGAGCCGACACCGTGTTTCGATTCCCAAGCGGGAAATCCTTGCATTGCGACGATACACCCTTTCAATCGTCTACTGAGACACAGTCGTGCGGTTGCTTTGCTGGCGTCTGCGTGTGGTTCCACTCCCCGTAGTGAACTAACTCGTCTCCGTCAATCCGCTCTCGCCACCCCTGTTTTTGAAGCACCGGTTCGTCGGGGAATCCGTCCTCGGGATAGCCAACACAGAGGTAGGCGATTGGTTGGATGTGGTGCGGAATATTCAGCACGTCACGGACTTCGTGGGGATAGAGAAACGAAACCCAGCCGACACCGATACCCTCGGCACGAGCGGCTAACCAGAGGTTCTGGACCGCGAGACACGTCGAATAGCGGTCCATCTCCTG
>NZ_QXIJ01000357.1:0-448 GCF_003665925.1 Halobellus sp. Atlit-38R | reverse complement strand
TGGACGTACCGCAGCCGCTGGAACGGTCGCGTGTCGACGACACCCTCGACGAGCGCGTCCGGCAGCTCGATGTAGCCGTGGACGGAGTCTTTGATCTGCGTGGTGGACATCGATTGTGGTCACCACACCCTCCCGCGCCCTGCCTCTTTCGGTCGCCGCCCGACGGCCGTCCGGCTCCCGCCCTCGGAGAACGCCCCGAGTCACACGGCATAAATGCGAGCGCGCCGAGCCACGGGTATGGTATCGGACGCCGCCGACGGGACGGACGCGGGAGCGGGCGACGCCGGCGCGGCCGGCCCGTCGCTCGTCGACCGCTGGACCGCGCTCGACCGCGGCTGGCAGGCGCTCGCGCTGGGGCTCGGGATCGTCGCCGCGCACCTCGTCGGCCAGGCGCTGTGACGGGGGTCGTCGAGGCGGTCCGGGCGTACCTGCCCGGTCTCGCGCTGCT
>NZ_QXIJ01000356.1:0-448 GCF_003665925.1 Halobellus sp. Atlit-38R | reverse complement strand
ACGTGTCGCAGCGCCTCAGGGTCGACACCCTCCGCGAGCGCTCGTCGGACGTGTGAGTGGACAGCTCCTTCTGACCCAGAGCCAGCCGCCAGCGCCAGTTTGACCAGGCGCTCCTCTTCGCCCTCGATCGGACCGGCTTCCGAACAGGCTTTGCCTAAATCGGCGTACTCGTCCCACACCTCGGGAAATTCAGCGGCGAGTTCACCCGCCGTCGACGGAAGTTCGTCGGTGTCTTCGATGGCATCAGACATACACGGACATCTAGAGAGTACAGATAAAAGCGACCCGAGTATTTCCATGACGTGACGATACTGCCTCGATCGGTTCGACGGATTCGAGCCGTCACTCCCCTCGACTAGACGCCATTGTCGGATCCAGTACCCGCCCGTGAGTCATCTCTTCGCCCATTTGCCGAATGATTGTCGCCTCAGCACCGTGGAGGCGTTGT
>NZ_QXIJ01000355.1:0-448 GCF_003665925.1 Halobellus sp. Atlit-38R | reverse complement strand
CGACGACTCGCGGCCGGCCAGTCGTCAACGCTCTCGATTTCCGAGTCCAGTGACACCGATGTCACCTGCTTTCGGTCACGTCGCCGAGAAGGTATATAGATTCGACGCGTAGGTGCGCACGTAATGAAAGTCGGCTCCGAGACGAAGCTCTACAAGGCGGAGCGAACCGACGTCTCCCAGAATCAGGGGAAGTTCCGGACCTACTTCAACTTCCCCGGTCGCGCCCTCCCGGACCACGCGGACCACGGCTACGGCCCGCTCGCGACCATCGTCGAGTCGTTCATGGACCCCGACACCCACATCGCGATGCATCCCCACCGCGACGAAGAAATCATCTCGTGGGTGCCCGCCGGCGTGATGCGCCACGGCGACCAAGACGGCAACGACCTCGTCACCGACGCCGACCACCTGATGGTGATGAACGCGGGCGAGACGTTCTGGCACGAGG
>NZ_QXIJ01000354.1:0-448 GCF_003665925.1 Halobellus sp. Atlit-38R | reverse complement strand
CTTGTACAACAGCTTCAGCGCTTGCCGGGCGCTCCCAGAATCTTGCGCCGCGAACGCTGCACATAACGGGATCACATCATCTTCAAGAATGTCTGATGATAACTCGAACGCTCCATTATCAAGTTGCGATGCAGTCGTATCGTGGAATGCTTCGGATGCTCGTTGCTTCAAGATGTTCCCGAGTTCATTCGCATCATACGGTGGGAAATGAATCTCCTCGTCGCACAGGGAGTCTTTCACCCGTGCAGAAAGGTTATCTCGGAAAGTGAAATCGTTCGAGATCCCGATAACCCCGACAGACGTATCTCTGACATTCCCATTATCGTTAGCGCGAGGAAGTTTGTATAGGATGTCGTCATCATTTCCGATAGCATCGATCTCGTCTAAAACAACTAGGCAATGCGTAGCGTCGAGTTTTTCGAGTTCCTCGAATAGCATCGTGTATATA
>NZ_QXIJ01000353.1:0-449 GCF_003665925.1 Halobellus sp. Atlit-38R | reverse complement strand
TTCGTACTCTCCGGGCTCGGTAATCAGCCGATTCTGTGCCCGACCATCGCTCTCAAACTGTCCGTCACCATCGAGATCCCACTCATACGTGACTGCTTCTCGGTCGATGCTATCCGGTGTATCCACGGACGCCTCTGAACTGAGCACGCGATTCCCTAGTTGGGTCCGGACGTACACTCGTGGGTCGAGGCCCGGATTCACCGCAATCGTCGCGTTGACGACGGTCGTGGCGCCCGCAGTATCGGTGACCTGGAGACTAACGGGTATTACCTCCCCGCCATCGGCGTTGAACGTCACGTTCGGCGCGGCGTAGGTCCGTCCCTCGCCCTCCCAGTTGTACTCACGGATCTCACTGTCGGGGTCAGTTGCGTCAGCTTCGACGGTCACGTCCTCGTTCGCATCAACGCTATCGGGGGCAACGATGGTGACGTCTGGCGGCGCGTTCACGC
>NZ_QXIJ01000352.1:0-449 GCF_003665925.1 Halobellus sp. Atlit-38R | reverse complement strand
GACGATGATGCGGAGGTAGGTCCGAGTGATGCTCGCGCCGTCGACGCGGGCCGCCTCGAACTGGTCGTCGGGAATCGACTGGAGCCCCGCGAGGTAGACGACCATCGTGTATCCGCTGAACTGCCAGATGAGGGCCAATATCACCGCGCCGAGCGCGATTGATGGGTTCCCCAGCCAGTCTACGGGATTGAACCCGAGGGTCGTCACGACGAGGTTGAGGATGCCGCTTTCGACGTTGAACATCCAGAGCCACAGTTGCGCGGTGACGACGAACGAGAGGCTCATCGGGAGGAGATAGACCGTCTGGAACTTCTCGGAAAACCGGATGCCGTGGTCCAACAGGATTGCGAGGAACAGGCCGAGCACCAGACAGATAGTCGTAAAGCCTACGAGGAGGACCAGATTGTTCTGCGCGGCGGCGATGAACGCGTCGCTCGACAGCGCCTGTG
>NZ_QXIJ01000351.1:0-450 GCF_003665925.1 Halobellus sp. Atlit-38R | reverse complement strand
ATGGTCGACACCGTCGGCGAGGTCGACCCCGTCGCCGTCGGTCTGTGCTGCTGGCCCGTCGTCGGTGCTCATTCGGCATCACCCCCGCCTTTCCGCACGTCGACGCGGACGTCGCTGTTGACCCCCGTCGGCCCCCAGTAGTTGGGGAAGAAGTAGAGGTGTTCGCCGGAGTCTTCCGGATACTGGACCAACTGCGTCGGCTTCATGTACATCGGGACGAGCGAATTGAAGTCCGTGTCGCCGTCGAACTGGAACCGCTCCCAGGCGAAGTACATCCGCGCCGTGCCGCGCTGGCTGCTCGGGTAGAGCTTCGCCTGCAGTTTGACCGATGCCAGGTCGTTGAACACCTCGACGGTATCGCCGTCTTCGATGCCGCGTTCGGCGGCGTCCTCGGGATGGAGGTAGACCACCGGCTCCCCGCGCTGGAGGCGGAGCAGTTTTTCGTTGTCT
>NZ_QXIJ01000350.1:0-451 GCF_003665925.1 Halobellus sp. Atlit-38R | reverse complement strand
CGGCGCAGTCCGTCACCGACCCCGCGGCCGCGGACGACTGACTAACAGGACTTCGCGTCGAGTCCGCCCACCGGCGAGCCGTCGTCCTCGTAGCTCGATTCGATGCCCGAGACGGCGAACATCGGGAGGTTCATCGAGTAGTCGTAGACGACGCTGAACCGCGAGAAGGGGTCAGAGAGGAACGCCGCGGCGGGGCCGACGCCGTCGAAGGCAACCCCCGCCCGGAGTTGGACGATGGAGTCGTTGCCGACGGAGCCGCCGGCTTCCATCCCGAAGCCGCCCTCGCCGCCGAGGTTCTCGAAGACCGAGAGGAAGACCACGAGGTCGATGCCCGCGCCCTCGCCGCCGATGTCGAACTGGTGGCCCTCGCCGGGGAAACACGGCGAGGTCGGGCCGGTCGCGGCGGCGACCGGGGCGGTCGCGACGGCGAGAATCACGGCGAGCGTCAGGG
>NZ_QXIJ01000349.1:0-452 GCF_003665925.1 Halobellus sp. Atlit-38R | reverse complement strand
CCGTCTCGTGGATCACGAGCACGAAGCCGAACGTGACGATGAGCTGGTCGAGGTCCGAGTCGACCCGCTCGTACAGCCGGCGGATCGCCGAGAGCTCGATCGCGGCGCCGACGACGCGCGTCTCGTCCCAGCCGGCGGCCGGAACCGACTCGATGAAGCCGAACTCGGGCTCGGCGTCGAAGTTCTCGTTCTCGGGGACGTACCCCTCGTACTCGGCCGGGACCGGCGACGGCTCGCCGGACTCGGTGACGGCGACGGCGTTGAGGTTGAACCCGCCCACGTCGCCGCTGAAGCCGTCGTCGCCGCTCTCGTAGTCGAGCTCGATCGCGACCTCGTTGTCGCCCGCGTCGAGCTCGACCTCGGTCGTGAACACCTGCCAGTCGTCCCAGTAGTCGGTGAAGTCGGGCTCGATGGTCTCGCGCGCGTCGTTGACGCGCAGCGTCGCCCGGGGC
>NZ_QXIJ01000348.1:0-452 GCF_003665925.1 Halobellus sp. Atlit-38R | reverse complement strand
CTGGTGGCCGCTCTTGGTGAAGTTCGAGGAGCCGACAACTGTAGCGCATGGGCGGGTGTCTTCATCCTCGTCGTATCCCCAATCTTCGTCATCTTCGAGTGGCGCTCGAAATGAGGCACCCTTTGCGTGGAAGTAACCGTTTTCGGGATTTCGCACACGGACGCTCACCTCGCCTTCGGCGATAAAGTCTCGTAGCCGGTCTAGTCGGCCAATTTGAGCGTTATTCAGCTCCGAGATGCTTTCTCTCACCTCTCTTTTGAGCTCCTCTTTGAGATTCTGCCCCTCACCGATTTCGTCAGCAGTTCCCCTATTCGTCTGACGACCCATCAAGATCCGAAGTGGAGCATGGCCGAGTTCCTCGGGGTCAGCCAGATTCTCAAGGTCTTCCCTGTAGAGGTCGAATCCTGAGAGATAAAAGTACCCAGTTGCGATACGGCCCTCCTCAATCTGGG
>NZ_QXIJ01000347.1:0-452 GCF_003665925.1 Halobellus sp. Atlit-38R | reverse complement strand
CGTCGGCGAGAAAACCGGGGACAACCTCGCGGCAACCATCGCGGGAACGGCTATCGCTGCGGACCGCGGCGCTGACATCATTCGCGTCCACGACGTACCGGAGAACGTCGCGGCCGTGAACGTCGCGCTCGCTTCGCAGGACTCGAGTCGGTTTACCGACGAGTAGCCAGACAACAAATTTTTGACACGTCGGGCGCTCGTCCCCGTATGTACCTGTCGACAGATTTTCCGGGGATTCTCGTCGTTCTCGTTCCATCCGTCCTCATTTTTCTCTTCGTCGGCGGCCTGCTGTTGAAATCACTCATCGCCGTCGTGGGCAGGCGGCGACGTGAACTCGAACAGCGCGTCGAGGAGTTGGAAGACGACGTTGCACGACTGGAAACGCGAATCGAAGAACAGTCCGACGAGTAAACTACCACGGCGTGACGCCCGCGGCATTGCGGTGTGATGGC
>NZ_QXIJ01000346.1:0-452 GCF_003665925.1 Halobellus sp. Atlit-38R | reverse complement strand
ATTACCAACAGCAAACTTATTGTATATTGATTGTTTTACGATGGACAAATAGAACAAGTATCGCCCGAAGGCCTAAATTAGGCTACAGGTCGATTAAAAAGGACTCAAACGCTTCTCGACTTCTTTAGCTGGAGACATATCTGGCGAAGCTCTGCGAGACGTTATTGTTCGAGGGGATTGGAACAAAGGGCGAACTGAATGTAAAGAATGGTTCTCTGGATTAAATCCAGATATTCGTAGTTATGTCACTGAAAACTATTCCTTCTGGAAGAAAATGTGGGTAATACGAACACCCCGAGCAAGGTGGCCACAGGGTGTGTAACCGTCACTGACGACGACGAAGCGTTGACCGTCCAGACGTTGTACCCGAATGAAGTGGTCGGGTTGCCGTCAGGCACGCTGTGCAGACGCATAGAGAAGTAGCGGTGTGAAATATAGGGCTTATCGAAGTA
>NZ_QXIJ01000345.1:0-453 GCF_003665925.1 Halobellus sp. Atlit-38R | reverse complement strand
CGGCGCGATACAGCCGGTCGTCCCGTTCGACCGCATCGAAGTCCACATCGACTACCCGCTCATCGATGACGGCGATGCCGACAGCGCCCCCGCGAGCGCGTAGTCGGTTCTCTCAAGCCGGGAGGGTTCTCAGCGATCAGTTCGCACACTTCAGCGACCAGCCTTCTCAGGCGAGTAAGCGTCTGCGGAAGGGATTTCAACGCGGTTGACGCTCCGCAGAACTGATCCCCTGTGCGCTCAGTGCCTGAACAGGTAGACGGCGTCGTCGTCGCGGAGCAGACAGAACCGCGCGCCGTCGTTCTCGGGGAACGTCGTTCCCGCCTGCCGCGTGACGAAGAGCCGCGAGAAGACGTCGTCGCACACGGGACACGCCATCGCTTCCCTGTTCTCCCAGAGGCTCGTCCGACCGGAGTCGCGGAGCTGTTTCAGTTCGTGGCGGTGGTCGTGGACGTC
>NZ_QXIJ01000344.1:0-453 GCF_003665925.1 Halobellus sp. Atlit-38R | reverse complement strand
GTTTATATGATACTGACTGCTACCTAAGCGACGGTCGTTGCGCTTTTTATTGTGGTCGCCATTAGATGGCAACTGTGTCGGCTCGTACGCGTCGTTTCGCACTCGTCGTGGCCACGATCGTTCTTGTGAGTGGACTTGCGGTCACCGCGAGTGCGACGACACCTGCTTCCGAGCCACTCAATTCGACGGAGGCGAACACCACGCCGTCACACCAGAACCCAACAGAAGTATCTGAGAGCGGCGACAGCCAAGAAGTTGGGTCATACCTCACCCGACAGCTTGGCTCTCGGCTTAACGCGAGTGCCATTGCTACCAGCGATGAAGAGTATGAGACTGGACTGGCCCTCATTGGCAACGAGTATGATGTCTTATTAGAAAAGTATGCTACTGTATCGGCCGACACTGACCTAGCGGAGACAGCAGCACAGTTTAACCTCACGCGTGAACAGCAAC
>NZ_QXIJ01000343.1:0-453 GCF_003665925.1 Halobellus sp. Atlit-38R | reverse complement strand
CGCTCGCCCAGCGCGGCGAGCCCCTGCCCGAGCCCCACGGTGGTGACGGTCTTCCCCTCGCCCTTCGGCGTCGGCGACATGCCCGTCACGAGGACGGTCGTCCCGGCTGACTCCGCCGCGGCCCCGGAAGCGTCCGCTCCGTCGCCGACGGCGTCGCGGACCGCCGCGTGCGTGAGCTTCGCGACGCCGTCGCCGCGCCGCTCGACGTCGTCGGCGGAGAGCCCGAGGTCGGCCGCGACCTCCTCGATCGCCCGGGGATCGGTCGCTCGCGCGACGGCGAGGTCCGACTCCGGTACCCCAGTCGCGTCGCTCGCGGGATCGGTGGGCGCCATACCGGCGCTTCTCGGGCCGCTCGTATGAGCGTTGCTCGGGGCTTGGTGACAACTATCAGCGGTCGAGGAACGGCGGGACCACGACCTCGGCGCGCTTCTCGTCGCCGCGCACGACGACGCT
>NZ_QXIJ01000342.1:0-453 GCF_003665925.1 Halobellus sp. Atlit-38R | reverse complement strand
GACGGCGCGGTCGACCGCTACGAGGTGGCGTACGCGCCCGGCGGCGTCACGGTCAACACCGACCGGATGGCGGACGCCGCCGGATTCTACCGGGGGTTCGGCCTGGAGAACGCCGACGGCGCGCGCGACCGCGCCGACGCGATATCGGTCGAACTGGAGTTCTGCTCGCACCTCGCGGCCCAGCGCGCGTACCTCCGCGAGGAGGGCGACGAGACGGGCGTCGAGCGCGTCACGGACGCGACGGCCGCGTTCGTCGAGGACCACGTCGGCCGGTGGGTGCCGCGGTTCGCGGCCGACGTGCGCGAGGAGCTCGCCGCCGACGCGGGCGACGACGGGACCGCGGACCCAACCGACGCCGACGACCCGGAGGTCGCGTGAGATGGTCGCCGACCGCCTCGACGACGGCGTCCGGATCGCGCAGCTGCTCGCCTCCGAGGTGACCGGCAACGAGAG
>NZ_QXIJ01000341.1:0-453 GCF_003665925.1 Halobellus sp. Atlit-38R | reverse complement strand
GCAGTCTCGCGGGACCGCTTGCTGGACTATTGTCAGCATGTGAGGCGGCACCGACACCGTGGATATTCGCAGTCGGGTGCGATATGCCGCTCTTGGATCCGAGAGCAGTCAGGGAATTGTGGACACGAGTTGCGAATCACGCTGAGAGAGCGCCTGAAGCAGTCGTCCCAGTTTCACGGCGCGGACGACGCGAACCACTACACGCGTTTTACCGACGCTCTGGGGTCATCAGCCACCGAAATAGTGTATCTGGTGAGGGTAGTTTCAATGCGTTTCTCGCCGAGTTTGACCATGTCGACTACGCCGAGCTGAATGAACTACCGCAGTTGATCCGGCTATCGACAACGAATATAAACACGGTCGCAGAACTTGAACACGTCACTGAGAGACAAAGGGAGTAATCTGCTTTGTTGAATCCACAGAAGGCAGCAGGATCGGGTCATTCTGTACACG
>NZ_QXIJ01000340.1:0-453 GCF_003665925.1 Halobellus sp. Atlit-38R | reverse complement strand
GTCGCCGCCGTGGTACCACGCGTGGCCGTGGACGGTCCGCGGAGCGGAGGCGTAGCCGCCTGTGCCGCGACCGGTCGCACCGCGGCCGCCACCGCCGCCGCCCTTTCCTTTCGCGCTCGCGACCCCGACGGGACTGAGCGCGGCCAGCGACTGCGGGTCGAACCCTGACAGCGACGACTGGTCGGCGGCTTCGTAGCGGGACATCACCCACGTCTGGTCGGCGAGGTCGACGACGAGCGAGCCGTCGGACACCTCGAAGTCGGAGACGACGCTGGACTTTCGCGGGGGAGGGGAGTTCGAGCCGAGACAGCCGGCGAGCCCGCCGGCGGCCCCGAGACCGGTCAGTTGGAGGAACGTGCGGCGCTTCATGAGGACTCTCGTCTCTGTCAATCAGAAAACTAGGATAACAGTCTTGTGGTTCGATACGTTCGGCGTGAGAGAAAACCGCGCCGG
>NZ_QXIJ01000339.1:0-428 GCF_003665925.1 Halobellus sp. Atlit-38R | reverse complement strand
TGATCTCGAGGACGGAACTGAGGTCATCCTCGAAGGCGATATCGACTACTGGACTGAGGGTGGGAAAATCGACCTCAAACCGTGGGAGGTGATCGTCGTCGGCGACGGCGACCAGGCAGCCGCCGTCGAGCGACTGCGAAACGAACTCGAAGAGCGTGGCTGGTTCGACGACGAGCAGAAACAACAGCCGCCCGCGTTTCCGGAACGGGTCGGCGTCGTCACGTCCCTTCGAGGAGACGCCCGGTACGACATCCAGAACGCGATCCACGGACAGGACCCCACCGTCGACATCCTGGTGAAGGACGCAACCGTCCAGGGGTCGAACGCGACGACGTCCATCGCGAACGGCATTCACCATCTCGACCGCTCGGAGGACGTCGACGCCATCATCGTCGAGATCGGAAGAGCACAGCTCCAGTCACCATCAA
>NZ_QXIJ01000338.1:0-454 GCF_003665925.1 Halobellus sp. Atlit-38R | reverse complement strand
TTGTTCTCCTCGAAGAACTGCTTGATGTTGTCACCGACACCCATTGTGAGGAGTTGGACGCTCTGGGTGTCTCCCCCACCCTCACCGCTGCCCTCGCCGTCGGAGCCGCTTCCGCTTCCGTCCCCGCCGCCGGTACAGCCGGCGATGGCAATCATGCCACCAGCGCCGAGCGCTTGAAGGAGCCGCCGACGGTCCAGAGTCTGTCCGCTAGCTTCCTCTGTGGTATTCTCTCGCATCATCGCTACCAATTTGCCCCACATATATAATTGTTTTTATTCATATTTTATTGTCATTATCGTTATCGGTGTCTCACGCGTTCTGTTCGTGAACCGCATCGAGCAGCGAGGCGAGTTCCTCGGCGATAATCGACCGACTCCGCTCTCCCTTCTCGGCGCTCGCTTCCTCGGGGAGCCCGATGGCACCCGTCTCGGCGTACGTGTCGAACGACCGGTAG
>NZ_QXIJ01000337.1:0-455 GCF_003665925.1 Halobellus sp. Atlit-38R | reverse complement strand
AGGGGGTCGAGGCCGACCGCGTCGTCGTCGGCGGGCGCCGGCGCTCCCCGACCGGGAAGGCCGTCTTCGGCAGCGCGGCCCAGGAGGTCATGCTCTCGGCGCCGTGTCCGGTGACGTTCGTCCGCGAGACCGCCTCGTAACGCCGTTTCGCGCCGGCGCGCTTCTTTACCCCCGCTCGACCGCCCGAAGCGTCCCGCTTAAGTGAGACGGGGTCGCGCTTACACCCGATGTACTACGTGGGCGTCGATCTCGGGGCGACGAACGTCCGAGCGGTCGTCGGCGACGAGACCGCGGCCGTCCTCGGCGCCGCGTCGCGAGGCACCCCGCGAGGACCGAACGGCATCGCCGTCACCGAGGCCGTCTTGGAGGTGGTCCGGGGAGCCTGTACCGACGCGGGGATCGCGCCGAACGAGGCGGTCGCGGCCGGGATCGGATCGATCGGCCCGCTCGACCTG
>NZ_QXIJ01000336.1:0-455 GCF_003665925.1 Halobellus sp. Atlit-38R | reverse complement strand
TCCGGGAAGACGCACGCGTCGAAATCCTCAAACGTGGATTATAGGTTAACGTCGTCGGACACGGTTCACGTCTATTCATCATCAGTACGGCTGCCAGCGCCCCGTGCGGCGAACCCCCACCTCACGAGCAGGTTGTGTCAATAATTCCTGCCATCGCCACCGCGACGTTATCCCCTGTTCTAGGGGTAACGCTCATAGCTTCGGCGAGAGTTGTTTTGGAACGGGAGGATGATCGTCGTTCATCGGTCCTCACCTCGTCGCTGTGTTATCGAAATTCATTGGCCGTGATCGTCTCGAGATACTCAACGCTGACATATCGGAATTCGATACGGTCACTGAAGCCATGTTGAGGAAGGAGTGTTTCGGCCGCCCGACCCGCCGGTTTGTCGGTCGTCAAGAGAACGACGTGATCCGCCTGCTCTGTATCGAGTACCTGAGCAGCAAGCCCCACGAGT
>NZ_QXIJ01000335.1:0-456 GCF_003665925.1 Halobellus sp. Atlit-38R | reverse complement strand
GCGGTCTCCCGGGGCGGTCTTCGGGCTGCTGGGCGACGAGAGTCGCCTCCAAATCCTCCAAGCCCTCGGTGAGACGCACGATGAGCCCGTTCCGTTCGCCGAACTACATCGCCGGTCGGGGGTGGACGACAGCGGCCGGTTCAACTACCACCTGGGGAAGCTGCGCGGGACCTTCGTCCGCCGGACCGACGACGGGTACGAGCTGACATACGCCGGCCGGCAGGTCATCGGCGCGATATACGCCGGCCTCTACACCGCCAACGCGACCGTCGAGGCCATCCCCGTCGAGGGGAGCTGCCCCGTCTGTGGAGGTGGCCTCGTCGCGGAGTACGCCGAGGAGACCGCGACCGTCGACTGTACCGCATGCGAGGACTTCCACAACGACTTCGGGTTCCCGCCGGGCAGCCTCGACCAGTTCGAGCCCGAGGAGCTCCCGCTCGCCTTCGACCGGTGGAT
>NZ_QXIJ01000334.1:0-456 GCF_003665925.1 Halobellus sp. Atlit-38R | reverse complement strand
GGGCGCTCGCGACGGTCCGTCCGACCTGCCCGTGGCCCACGACGACGGTCTCGCCCGCGCCGAACCGGCGGGCCGCCGAGTTGGTCAGGTCGACGAGCCGCTCGACCTGTTCTGCCGTCCCCGAGACGAGGAGGACCGTTCCGGCGGACAGCGTCGCGTCCGGCGGCGGCGCCGCCTCGAACGAGCCGTCGAACCACGCGCCGATCACGTCGACGCCGGTGCGCTCGCCGATGGCGCTGCCGGCGAGCGTCGACCCGGCGAGGCCGCCCCCGTGGTGGACCGATATCTCCGCGATCCGCAGGTCGCCGACCGCGACCGCCTCGTCGAGGTCGGTCCGGAGCGCGGTCGTGACCTTCGAGGCGAGGCGCTCGCCGAGCAGCGACCGCGGGGAGAGCACCTCGTCCGCGCCGGCGAGCCGGTGGTACCGCTCGCGGCTCGGGTCCTCGACGACGCTTA
>NZ_QXIJ01000333.1:0-457 GCF_003665925.1 Halobellus sp. Atlit-38R | reverse complement strand
AGATGACGTCACCGAGGGAGTCGCCGTCGACGGCGCGAACCTCGGCCATCAGCATGTGGTCTCCAGAGGAGGTGTACAGCGCTTCGACAGCGTCGAGTTCCTTCAATGTCCGTGTTGCTTCGACGTATCGTTCGCTCGCAACGTCGATGCCGACCATCGCAATCGACTGTCCTGCGAGTTTCTTCGGGTCGATATCGGCGGAGTATCCGATGATGACACCGTCGTCTTCGAGTTTGCGGATGTATTTCCGGACCGTCGGCTTCGACACGCCCGCCCGCTCGGCAATCTCAGCGTACGACGCCTTCGCGTCTTCCTCCAAGACTGCCAAGATGCGTCCCTCCGTGGACGTGGTTTCCATGCCCGTTGGTTTTACTACGGGAGAAAAATATCTTGCGAATCAGAAAGCGGTTCTCTTTCACGTCGAACCTGGTAGTAAACCAAGTCAAAAAACGGTTGC
>NZ_QXIJ01000332.1:0-457 GCF_003665925.1 Halobellus sp. Atlit-38R | reverse complement strand
GACTGGGACACCGAGTACGGCGACCTCGAACTGTCGATCAAGGTCGTCGGCGACGCCTACGACGCGATCGACCACGTCAACGACCACGGCTCGAAACACACGGAGTCGATCCTGACCGAGGACGCCGAGACGGCCGAGACGTTCATGACCGGCGTCGACGCGGCGAGCGTCTTCCACAACGCCTAGACCCGGTTCGCGGACGGCTACCGCTACGGGCTCGGCGCGGAGGTCGGCATCTCCACGGGGAAGATCCACGCCCGCGGCCCGGTCGGCCTGGAGGGTCTCACGACGTACAAGTACTACCTCGAAGGCGACGGCCATCTCGTCGCGAGCTACAGCGGCGAGGACGCGGTCCCGTTCACGCACCGCGAACTCGACGGCGCCGAGTGGACCCCCGGTCGCCTGTCGACGGAGTGACTCGCGGGTCGCGCTGACTCGCTTTCTCGTTTCGACTCTC
>NZ_QXIJ01000331.1:0-457 GCF_003665925.1 Halobellus sp. Atlit-38R | reverse complement strand
GGTGATCTTCTCCTGCTGCGACGCCGAGTCCTTATCGTAGGGGAGATCGACGTCGTCCACAGTATCGGTCATCATCCGGCATAGGGTGCAGGTTCATAAGAGGCTTCGGGTGTGTGAGGGATTCGCCGCCTAGGGGGCGTCTGCCGCCCGGATGACGAGTCTGACGCGTGTCACACAAATTCCCATCAGTAATAAATCTGGATAGCAAATATTATCTAATAGCATTGCTTGGTGTATCGTACGATGAGCACTACGGAAGCAGTCGAACGCGAGTCCGAACCCGACGCAGACGACCGCTGGGCGTCGGTTCGGGACATGCCCCCGAGCGCCAAGTTGGTCGCGAAGATTCTCGACTACGAGGACACGCTCACCCAGAGCCAAATCGCCGAGGAGTCGCTTCTGCCCCCGCGAACCGTCCGCTACGCGCTCTCCCGACTGGAAGACGAGGGCGCGGTCG
>NZ_QXIJ01000330.1:0-457 GCF_003665925.1 Halobellus sp. Atlit-38R | reverse complement strand
TGTCGATGCAGTCGGGTAGTGACTACCAGAAACTCGTGATGCGCTCGGGGACCGACCCGCGGGCGCGGGAGGCGCTTCTCGCCAAGCAGCGCGCCCGCGACGTGATGATGAACTCCGAAGCGAAAGTGGACAAACTGGCGCGACTGCTCGCACGCCACCGCGAGGACCGCGTTATCATTTTCACCGCCTCGACGGACCTCGTCTATCGAATCTCCCGGCGGTTTCTCGTCCCGCCGATTACGAACGAAACCGGGACGAAAGAGCGGAGGGAGATTCTCGCCCGTTTCCGTGATGGCACCTACGACACTGTCGTCGCCGTCAACGTCCTCGACGAGGGCGTCGACGTGCCCGATGCGAACGTCGGCATCTTGCTTTCGGGGTCGGGGTCGGAACGCGAGTTCACGCAGCGACTCGGGCGCATTCTCCGCCCGAAAGCGGACGGGATAACCGCGACGCT
>NZ_QXIJ01000329.1:0-457 GCF_003665925.1 Halobellus sp. Atlit-38R | reverse complement strand
GGCAAGCAAGATGGCGTTCTGGGAGGGTGCGTCGAGCAGCTGAACGAGGAAGAACACTTTCCCGCCGATCTCCCGGTGGAACACGTCGTAGCGCTCGAAGCCGCCCGCTTCGAACGCCTCTCGGAACGCCGACTCGTAGTTGCCGGGAATCACGTGAACGAAGCCGAACCGCCCCTCTTCGCCGACGTCGGGGACTTCGGGCGCGGCGTGGCCGCCCGGAATCGCGACGGTCTCCCACCCCTCTGCTTGGAGGTCCGATGCGATCGACTCCATCTCTTGGAGCGTTCGGCGCCACGCGTCCTTCCGCGCCTCGACGCTCGCCGGAGTATCCTCAGTCGGCTCAGGCATGATCCGAGCTATGGAGATGTCACCTAAATACCTCCCGACGACATCAGACGCCGAGCACCGCC
Source organism: Halobellus sp. Atlit-38R (assembly GCF_003665925.1). Lineage (NCBI taxonomy): Archaea > Methanobacteriati > Methanobacteriota > Halobacteria > Halobacteriales > Haloferacaceae > Halobellus > Halobellus sp. Atlit-38R. The sequence goes on along the minus strand of NZ_QXIJ01000329.1, from coordinate 47 downwards.
TCCAGTCCGAACGACACGAAGAGGATCGCCAGCCCCGAGAGGAACCG
>NZ_QXIJ01000328.1:0-457 GCF_003665925.1 Halobellus sp. Atlit-38R | reverse complement strand
GGGAGACTCGACATCGCTGGGAACGTCGCGGTCGTCGATGATGAGGGGACCGTTCGGTGGGCCTCGACACTCCCGGGCTACGCTGACGGCTATCGGCCAGGTGCTGAATCACGGACTGCAATGGACTTCTTGGAAGATATCGCCGCCTCTCCGAGCAACCGTCTCTGTGTCGAGTGCCTCTCTTTGCTGGACGGCGACGAAAGCTTCTGTCCGAACTGTGGCTACGAATTTCCATAGCGCAGTGCGCTATTGGATCGACGACGTCGAACGCTGACTGGCTGATGTCACACATCCTGGTCACATGACAATGAGTAGCCTCTATCAAGCTGGTGTCACGCCGTGAGGGGCCTCTATACGTCATCACACAACTCCAGTCCATCGAATTAACCAACAATAATCGGATTTGACACGTGCTGTTGGTTAATCTTGTCCGGCGACTCAAGCAATGAATTCTGCA
>NZ_QXIJ01000327.1:0-458 GCF_003665925.1 Halobellus sp. Atlit-38R | reverse complement strand
TATCCGCATCAATCCGATCTTCGTCGGCGACCACCCAGCGCCGCGGAGTGCGGATTTTTAAGCCCCGTCGCGGCCGAGCGGGGGTATGACCAGATTCGACGCCGCGAGCGAGGACGAGCGGCTGAAGCTGTTCGCCGACGCCGCGGCCGCGCACCGCGCGCGCTCCGGCGACGTGATGACCGTCGACGTCGACCCCGACAGCGACGACACCGAGGGCGGCGAGGTGCCGCCGTGGATCCAGCTGGCGGGGACGGAGCTCATCATGGACTGTACCGACGAGGAGCTAGAGCGCCTGAAGGACCTGATCTCGGAGTTCCCGGAGTTCCGGATCGACGAGCTCGTCAGTCCGGAGGAGGCCGAGGGGACGAACGCCGTCGTCACCGCGCGGTCGGACGCGAACCGCGTCGCGGGTTTCGTCGAGCGCGCGTTCCGCGAGGTGTACGAGCTCGACGCCGAGT
>NZ_QXIJ01000326.1:0-458 GCF_003665925.1 Halobellus sp. Atlit-38R | reverse complement strand
GGATCGCGGTCGAGACGCACGGGCTCGCCGACGCGATTGACGGGGACGCCATCGTCGGCCGCGACACCGTCGGGAGCCACAAGCCGGACCCGGCGTCGCTGCTCGCGGCGATCGACCGGCTCGGCGCCGCCCCCGAGGACGCGCTGTTCGTCGGCGACTCGCGGCGGGACGCGGTCGCCGCCGAGCGGGGCGGCGTCGACTTCGCGGTTCGAAAGGCCATCCGGTTGGGCGTCGACCCGGTGGAGGCGGTGCAGATGGCGACCGTCAACACCGCCGAGAGCTACGGGCTCCCCTTCGGGCGGATTCGGCCGGGGGCACCGGCTGACCTCGTCTTGCTCTCGGACCTGCGAACGTGGGAGGTGGACCACGTCGTCGTCGACGGCGCAGTCGACCCGACGAAGGGTGGTGGCGCGCCGCCGGCGTCGGCCATAGCGACCGACACCGTGAGGTTCGAACCG
>NZ_QXIJ01000325.1:0-458 GCF_003665925.1 Halobellus sp. Atlit-38R | reverse complement strand
TGATCCCCAGCTCCGCGCCGAGGGAGATGAACTCCGTCTCGGGGACGTAGACGGTCCCGACGACCGGGAGCGAGAGCCGCCCGAGGACGTACTGCCCGAGGAGCGTCCCGACGAGGATGTACGCGGGGATCACGGACTGCCCGAGGCGACTCGCGACCGCGGCGGCGGCCGCGACCGCGACGAACATGACGCCGACGTCGAGCAGCGCCACTACCGCTCACCCCGAGCGCCGACGGTCGCGGTCACCGGTCCGCACGGAGCGGCCGCGGCGCCGAGGGGCGACGCGCCGAGTCCGCCGGTCATTCGGTGAGTATCTCTTCGAACGCCTCGCAGTTCTCCGGCGTGCCGACCCCGATCAGGGTGTCGCCCTCGCGGAGGGTGGTGTCGGCGCCCGGGCTGTCGAGCACCTCGTCGTCGCGCTGGATGGCGACGACCGCGAGCCCGGTTCGGTTGCCGAT
>NZ_QXIJ01000324.1:0-458 GCF_003665925.1 Halobellus sp. Atlit-38R | reverse complement strand
GAACTCGTCCTGGCCCGCCTTGCGGAGCTTTAGCTGGGACTCGAGGTAGGTATCCTCCATCTCGTCGAGGACATCGTCGGGAATATAGATCGTTCGCCCATTCCACTCGTCCTTGATGTTTGTCTTCGTTTTGCTCGTTTCGTTCGTTTCACTCGTTGAAGTCGATTCGGTCGTTTCGGTCGATGAACTGGTTTCCACCGTTTCACTCACCTCACTCGTTTCGCTGGAATCAGCCTCGTCGTCCTCCTCTTCGTAGTTGCCCTCGATGCCGGATGCATCGCCCCAGCCGTCGGTCATGCTTCCATCTCCTCAGGTGCGGTCTTCTCAAACGCCTCGTCGAACAGGTCGGCGATCTCGTTGAACAAATCGCGTGCATCCTCAACGCGCTGGTTCTCCTTGCCGAAGCCAAAGACGGACACCCCCTCGCCAATCGACTGGGAGAGGTCGGTCCGCTTCGG
>NZ_QXIJ01000323.1:0-458 GCF_003665925.1 Halobellus sp. Atlit-38R | reverse complement strand
GACCGAGAGCCGTGAACGAAGGGCTGATAGGTCGAGCCCTTCTGCACTGAGGTCAACTTCATCAACCCGTGTGACGGATGGCAATGGAATCTCTCGGTTCGCACTCGACTCGCCAAACTGACTACCGATTGTATTCGTACCAGACAGGACCCGACGTGTCGTCACCTCCGTCACCCACGGTGGGGGTGTCCAGCCTGTCTCATCTAAGAGTGTGTAACAGTCAGTGGTGTCTGTCGCCCAGACATAACTGGCGTACTTATCCTTGTACTGATTCGCAGCGGCCCCTTGCTGGTGGGTAATGACCACGTGGGTTGGTGAGAGCGTCTCAACGACGTTGTCGATCGTTTGTGACGAGGGGTGGTTGCTGAGAGCGAACTCATGCGTCGTACACGTAGTGCTCGTCACGGGAGAGTGGCCACCGCTGATGAGTTGGACCAGAGTTGCACCAGGGTCGTCAG
>NZ_QXIJ01000322.1:0-459 GCF_003665925.1 Halobellus sp. Atlit-38R | reverse complement strand
ACTCCGCGACGGAACCGTCGATGCGGCGGACGTAGGCGACGAGCGTCCCGTCAGTTGACGACGCGACGACGACCGGCAGTTCGCCGACAGTGTCGTTGACGACGCCGGCATTCTTCACTGCGTCGAGTGGGTACGCCCGCGCGACTCCGCCAGCAGTGATACCGATAACCGATGTTTTGGGGTGCATACGCTCGTCAACCTCGTCGTTGAATCCGATTCCGACTCTCCCCGACTGCCGATAGCTCGAGTAGGGATTCACGTCGTAGCTTCGGCTCTGTCGGCCGCGAATCGTGTCGGAGACGGGCGGTGGAACCAACACCTCGGTGTCGGGGTGCGACGCCTTCCATTCGCCCCACGTAGAGATGGTCGACGGGATGAGAGACAGCGTGTCGCCGGTACGCTCGCCGCGAATCGCAGTTGCGAGCACTTGACTCCACAGCGACTCGGTTCGAACGTCGT
>NZ_QXIJ01000321.1:0-459 GCF_003665925.1 Halobellus sp. Atlit-38R | reverse complement strand
AAACGCGTCGGCGGTGCCCCAGATGTCGTCGCCGCCGCCCTGCATCGAAATCACGGTCGCGGCCGCGGCGCTGCCACCGAAGAGGCCAGTCGTCGCCGCACCGATACTTCCTGCTCCGAGCACGCGGAGGAACGTCCGTCTGTCGGGTCTCATGAGTGCATCACTCGAACAGACAACATATTCAACGATTGTTATAATTTATGGCAGTCTGGACCGAGGCCGACACAGCATATAAAGTTCGAGAGTGTCGAACGAATGACGCCGGCGCTGGTTCGAAATGACGAGATGAGACATGAGATATTACACCAATATGTTTGTAACACATCGCCTATTCCTTATAAAATTCGGGATATTCGAATAGAGGCGTTCACTCACACACGTCCTCGATTACGCTCTGTCGGACATCGTCGTAATCGACGGTTCGCGGATGCAGGCGACGGTCAGGCGCGCGAATCGTTC
>NZ_QXIJ01000320.1:0-459 GCF_003665925.1 Halobellus sp. Atlit-38R | reverse complement strand
GCCAACTCGTACTTCGGTCTGGTCGTCGAGGTCACGAGCGACGCGCTCACCTTCGGCGGTCAGCGCATACACGTTCGCAGGAATCGGAGCGCCGACGTCCTCCTCACCCACCTTCTCAATCAGCCCCATCTCCGCCAGCGACCGCGCCTGTTTGCCGAGGTTCGAGGTCGTCATCTCACCTATCGATCTCTTGATATTAGATGTATTTCCCCGCCCACCACGCTCGTCGAGAGCCGACAGAATTTCCCGCTGAGTTTCGTTCAACTGCTCCATATCCAACACGAAACACGCCACCTACAAAATCATATTCCCTATGGAACGCCTTACGGAACAAGCGGCGCGAGGAAACAATGGCCTATGCGAACCAAACCACGCCAAGCGGCGACCGGAGGGGCAGGCAGGCCGAGCGTACGAGAACGACCAGAGAGCGAGCGACGACGAGAGGCGACACCAGTCACA
>NZ_QXIJ01000319.1:0-459 GCF_003665925.1 Halobellus sp. Atlit-38R | reverse complement strand
TGTTACGCGTCGCTCGGCCACACCGCCGAGGCCTTCGAGAACGAGGACTACCGGCGACTGCTCCGCAACGCCGTCGGCTGGCTGGTCCTCGACTGAGCGGAGCGCTCGCGCGTCACCGCGTGAACGTTTATCGCGGTCGGTTCCGAACGTCGGGGCATGAACCTTCGAGCCGCCGACCTGACCGTGTTCGTGTTCGTCCTCGGCGTCATGCTCTCGGGAATGTGGCTAGCCCAGCAGTTCGGCATGGTGTGGTCGCCGACGCTGTTCGCCATCGTCGCCGTCGTAGCGGCCGTCTGGACGGCGTACTACCGGTTCGGGGTAGAACCGCGAATCGATGCGAGCAGAGGAGACGACGACGACAACCAGCAGGAACCCGGCGTCAGCGACGGCGCACAGGAGTGACCGACTAACCGCATCAGCCGGTGTCGGCGACCGACGCTCCGACTCGTCCCGCCGCGC
>NZ_QXIJ01000318.1:0-460 GCF_003665925.1 Halobellus sp. Atlit-38R | reverse complement strand
GGGGGCCCTCGTGGGGAAGGTGCTGCCGGCGCGGACGCTGTTCGTCGCGGCGGCGGTCGCCGCCGGCGTCGAGTCGCTCGCGGTCCTCCCGGTGTTCGCCGCGGCGGTGGTCGGCGCGACCGCCGGACAGTCGATCCTCTTCGTCGCGGTCCGCCGGTACGACGCCGACCCCACCGCGCTGGCCGTGGTGCCCGTGAGCGAGGGCGGCCTCGACGGCGGCGACCGGGATGATGACTGCGCCGATCAGCAGGACCGAGGTGGCCATCTCCCGCCGCGAGCCGTCCATCTCGGCGAGGATCACCGCGGCGGTCGCGGAGCCGCCGAAGATGAGGATGCCGGTCTCGACGACGCCGGTGGCCGATCCGAGGACGCCGGCGACGACGAGGGCGGGGAAGATGCCGTCGACGAGCGGCAGGGCCATGACGGTCGCGAGCAGCTTCGTCGCGCTCCCGACCTGCTG
>NZ_QXIJ01000317.1:0-460 GCF_003665925.1 Halobellus sp. Atlit-38R | reverse complement strand
GTAGATACTGGTATCGACGACGTACAGCGCGTGAATCCGTGCATCGTAGGTCTCCGCGAGGTTGAGTGCGTGGTCGATGGCGCGTTCGGCGGCCCTGCTCCCGTCGGTCGGCACGAGGATTTCGCTGTACATGACGGCGTATAGTTCGTTCGGAATTAGGTTAGTTCTACTCCTCGCTATCGGCGTCTTGGAAGGAGAGCACCGCCGATTCACAGGATTGTAGGCCGTCGATTCGTGCGGTTTCTTCGTCGAGTTCCTCCGTCTCGACCACTGACCATCCGGACTCGTCGTCGTAGGCGGCCCCTTTGACCCACGCTTCGGTGGCGAAAAGGAGGCCGCGGGCCGGACCGTCGTTTTCGACAGCGACGACGAGTTCGAACGCCTCGGAGCGGTTCAGCGACGTGAGTTCCTGTGGTTCTAACGGTCGCGCCGGAAGCGAATCGATGAGTGCCATATCCGT
>NZ_QXIJ01000316.1:0-460 GCF_003665925.1 Halobellus sp. Atlit-38R | reverse complement strand
CTGTGGAATGCTGGCAGAGGCGCGCTCCACACCGACTGACTGGAAGATGTTGTGGACATATGCAATATCAAAGTTTTGCTGTTCATCAAGCTTATCAACCAATCGAGGCAGTAGCCCGATGCTGGCTAGTGGATATGCGTGATATAACGGAGAATCCTCATTTGGACTTCGATATCTATAGATCAGATACTCACCGCGGGATTCGCGCCGGGCTGAATTGGTACTGAGAGTCCGAGTAACAACGACGACTTTATGACCATTTTGCACTAATCCTTCAATTTCCGTCAACAGTGACTTAGTAATACCTCCCGTTTGTTCTGGCCAGTATGCGTCCGAAACAACCAATATACTCAATTTCTTGGACATTTTATGCTTCACTTCACATTACAATTATGTAGGTATAATACATTTGGAAAGCGATAGCTAGGATCGGATGTGCTATAGAAATAGTCAACATACA
>NZ_QXIJ01000315.1:0-461 GCF_003665925.1 Halobellus sp. Atlit-38R | reverse complement strand
CCGGCTCGTCGCCCGCGTTCCGGTACCAGTGTTCGACGCCCGCGGGGATGAGGAGGGCGTCGCCGGGCGAGACGGCGTGCTCCTCGTCGCCGACGCCGACGACGTACTCGCCGGAAAGGACGTACTGCTCGTGTTCGACCGCGTTGGTGTGGCGCGGGACCTCGGCGCCCGGCGCGAGTTCGAACCGGCGCATCGCGAAGTTCGGGGCGCCGTCGGACTCGTCGAGGAGGACGGCCTTCGAGAGCCCCTCGGCGGCGTCGACCGGCTCGGACGCGACCGCGTCGGCGCGTTTCACGACCGCCTCGGGATCGGCTGTGTCGCTCATGGGCGTCCGTGACGGGCGGGGGGTACTTAACCGATCACCGCACGGACCCGGTGACTTAACCGATCACCGACCGAACCCGAGGGTATGCGTGGAATCAAGGTCGGGAGCGCGTTCGGCATTCCGATCCGCCTCAACT
>NZ_QXIJ01000314.1:0-462 GCF_003665925.1 Halobellus sp. Atlit-38R | reverse complement strand
CTCCACAAGGCCGACGACCACGTCGGCGTCGCGAGCGCCGGTCACGTCGCCGACGCGCGCCAGCTCATCGACTTCGCGCGGCGGCAGGCGCAGATCAACCAGCTCCGCTACGGCGAGCCCGTCGGCATCGAGACGCTGACGAAGAACATCACCGACCACATCCAGCAGTACACGCAGGTCGGCGGCGCGCGCCCGTTCGGCGTCGCGCTCATCGTCGGCGGCATCGAGGACGGCGAGCCGCGCCTCTTCGAGACCGACCCCTCGGGCACCCCCTACGAGTGGCAGGCGCTGTCGATCGGCTCGGACCGCAACGACCTCCGCGACTACCTCGAAGCGGAGTACGAGGAGGGCATCTCGACGGACGAGGCGGTCGGGCTCGCGCTCGACACCCTCGCGCAGTCGAACGACGGCGAACTGGAGCCCGACGGCGTCGGCGTCGCGACGATCACCGTCGACGACCCG
>NZ_QXIJ01000313.1:0-462 GCF_003665925.1 Halobellus sp. Atlit-38R | reverse complement strand
CGTTCACCGCCCGGGTAATAACGTTTTCGTAAATAATTTAGTATAATCAGAAATAGCGCCTTCGCACTGAGAAACCGTCCATCGCACTGGAAGAGAATCGGACGTTTCTGAACAAACTCGGAGCTGTTCGGCAATATTTTCGCCAAGATGGGCGGTTCGGCGGTCAGTAACGGACGAACAGGAAGGTTTTCGCGCCGGGGGCCGCCGGTAGAGGCGGAACCCGGGCGGCGCGGCGCCGCGGCTCGGCGGTCGAGCGCGGCGAGAGAAGCACTGGGTCGGACGGTCTCGGTCGGAGCGGAAGGCGGTCCGGGGCGGCGTGTGACCCTAACCGAGGCGGAACGAGGGCTCGTCCGACTCGCCGTCGAGGTCCTCCAAGTGGATCACGTCCTCGTCGTCGCCCTCGACCTGCTCCCGAAGGTGGTTGATGTACCGCTTGTGCTCTTCGAGCTGTTCGCGGAGGTG
>NZ_QXIJ01000312.1:0-462 GCF_003665925.1 Halobellus sp. Atlit-38R | reverse complement strand
ACCGTCACTGACTGAGACTCGAATCGCACGTCCGCTCCATCGGGGTTCACTCGGACGCGGTCGTTCCCGTCGTCGACGACGAAGTCGACGCCGTTCTGTCCCTCGTCCAGCGTCTCCCAGTGTGAGTGTTTCCCGGACGACCGGTACTCCTCGACCTCGTAGGTGTATGCCAGACACTCGCTGCCGGTGAAGGGGGCCGTAACGGTCTCGCCCTCCTCGTGGGCGACAGCCGTACCGGTGATTTCGACGGGGCCGGTGTGGCCATCGAGCGAGCGCACCGGGACCGGATCGTTCCGGAGGATGTGAAACACCGTTTGGAGTTCCTGGCCGCCGCGGAAGAGGACGACGCTACCGATGAGCAAGAAGACGGTGGCAACCAGTTGCGGGAGGACCATACGTCGATGCCGGACCCGGCTGAAAAAAATGTTCCCAGTTATGCCGACCGACGGCTAGGGCGCGGCA
>NZ_QXIJ01000311.1:0-463 GCF_003665925.1 Halobellus sp. Atlit-38R | reverse complement strand
CTTATTTCAAGTTTAATTTGGAAGTTTGGTCGCATAGAACACAAATGGTCTAAATAAAGTAACTTGTCTTGCAACTACCTTTGTATTGTTGCATTTTTAGACACCCTGCATACTGACTCCTTTAGGATACGCTCTCTGTTGTCATATTTTGAATCGTTTCTTTTAGAGATGACTTCATTTTGAGAGCGTATTTTTCTATTTAAAATGTATTTATCCAAAATTCAATGCTTTCGAATTTAAAATTTCAGTATTTCTGTTTAAAATTTAATTATAATCTTTAATACAGGAGGCGCTATGCTTATGAATATTGCGAAGTTAGAGAATTATTTACAAATTGATTCATCTCGTTATAATCGACCGAGTATTGAAGCATTAAATTATTATGCAACACGTTTTATGTTAACTGTACCTTTTGAAAATATTGATGTTCAAAATAGTAAGCCGATATCTATAAATATCGATG
>NZ_QXIJ01000310.1:0-464 GCF_003665925.1 Halobellus sp. Atlit-38R | reverse complement strand
TCTCCATCACCGGCTGCCGCGAGGGCTGCGGACAGGGCGACATCAACGACCTCGCGCTCGAACCCGCGACCAAGGAGATAGACGGCGAGGAGACGAAGGGCTTCAACATCCGCATCGGCGGCGGCCTCTCGCGGAACGAGCCGCGGCTCGCCCGCGACATCGACGTGTTCGTGACTCCCGAGCAGGCAGCCGAGGTCTCGGGAGCCATCTCCGCGCTGTTCCGCGAGAACGGCGACCGCGACAACCGCTACAACGCCCGCATCAAGTTCCTGATGGACGAGTGGGGTGCGGAGAAGTTCCGCAACGTCCTCCAGGAGGAGTTCGTCGACTTCGAACTGGAGACCGCCGGCGAAGACCTGCGTTCGGAGTACTCCTACAACTCCGGCTACGCCAACGGCGGCCACGCGGACCACGTCGGCATCCACGAGCAGGCCGACGGCAACTACTACGTCGGACTCGACGTC
>NZ_QXIJ01000309.1:0-464 GCF_003665925.1 Halobellus sp. Atlit-38R | reverse complement strand
GCATCATCGTGCGCTGGACCTCGGCGTCGCCGGAGGTCTTCGAGTCCGTGCGCTTCGAGGCGACGGCGTCGATTTCGTCGATGAAGATGACCACCGGCTCGCGCTCGGCGGCGAGCTTGAACAGGTCGCGGACGAGCCGCGCGCCCTCGCCGATGAACTTCTGGACGAGTTCGGAGCCGGCCATCTTGATGAACGAGGCGTTGGTCTCGTTGGCGACGGCCTTGGCGAGCATCGTCTTGCCGGTCCCCGGCGGGCCGTACAGGAGCACGCCCGCGGGCGGGTCGATGCCGACTTCCTCGAACATCTCGGGGTTCTCGAGGGGCTGTTCGACCGCCTCGCGGACCTCGCGGACCTGCTCGTCGATGCCGCCGATGTCGTCGTAGGTGACCGTCGGCGACTCGACGACCTCCATCGCCTGCGCCCGCGCGTCCGTCTCGTCGTCGAGGATAGTCTGGACGGCGAAC
>NZ_QXIJ01000308.1:0-465 GCF_003665925.1 Halobellus sp. Atlit-38R | reverse complement strand
GTGCTGTGGACGACCACGTCGGCCCCGAGCGAAAGCGGGTTCTGGAACTGCGGGCTGAGGAAGGTGTTGTCCACCCCGAACACCGCGTCGCCCTCGTCGGCGATGGCGGCGATGGCTTCGATGTCGCAGAGGTGCATGAGCGGGTTCGTCGGCGTCTCCATCCAGACGAGCGCCGTCTCCTCGCGCATCGCAGCCGCGACGTTCTCCGGGTCGGTGGCGTCGACGAACGACACGTCCACGTTCAGCCGGTCGGCGAACAGCCGGTTGAGCATCGTCTTCGTCCCGCCGTAGAGGTCCTCGAACGCGACGATGTGGTCGCCCGGCCGGACCACGGCGGTCATCGTCGCGGCGATGGCCGCCGTGCCGGAGACGAACGCCAGCGCGTGGTCGGCACCTTCGAGCGCCGCGAGCCGGTGTTCCAGCGCGTTCCGCGTCGGATTCGACAGCCGCGAGTAGAGATACTCG
>NZ_QXIJ01000307.1:0-465 GCF_003665925.1 Halobellus sp. Atlit-38R | reverse complement strand
CGGGGCGATCTGTCCCCGCACCCGCAGCTGGCTCGGGAAGGCGATCGTCACCGCGTCAGCCCGCGAGACGTCGACGTCCTCGACGGTGACGCGGTCGTCGATCCCCACGTCGGCCTCCTGGCGGAGGCGGCCGTCGATGCGGATCACGCCGGTGCCGTCGTCCTCGGGGTAGCCGGGCCAGACGCGGGCGATCGCGGCCCCGTCGCCGCCCTCGACGCGGACGATGTCCCCGCCGGAGAGCCCGAGCTCCTCGGCCGCGACGCGGTCGATCGCCGCGAGGCGGCGACCGGCGTCCTTCTGTTTCAGCGGCTTGACGGTCAGCTTCATCGCTCGCCCTCCACGGTGAGCACGCCGTTGTTCACGGCCGCGTCGACGGCCGTCCCCGGGAGCTCGAACTCCGATTCGACCGGGCCGTCCGGTCCCTCCACGACGACGATCGCCGTCTCGCCGACGGTGTCGACGGTG
>NZ_QXIJ01000306.1:0-466 GCF_003665925.1 Halobellus sp. Atlit-38R | reverse complement strand
CACCCGAATCACGCATCCAGCGTGTGCTTGCTCACCGCCAAGCGACAGGGGTGAGACCGCAATGACACAACAGCCATCGAAGCTCCCGTACCCAGATGAACCTGCTGTCTTCGAGCTGCGCGCTCGTGACTGGGGCAGCATCTTCGGGCTTGGGCTCGCTGCGGCCGCGCTGGTGAGTCTGTCATCGTCGTTGCCAATCGCCTCACTCGTGGCGCTCGGCGTTGCGGGGGTCGTTAGTTCGGCCCCGCTTGCGTTCGTCCTTGGCCAGCTGGCGCTTATTCCAGTCGTGAGTGGACTCTCACCGGCCGTCGGCGTTGTACAACTTGGCCTCCTCGCTGTGTTAACAGAGCGAGCCCGGTCGTCACGTGATCCGACTACACTCGTCGTGACAAGTCTCGGGTGGGGCGCTCTAATCGCCCTTGTAGTAGGAACAAGCGAGCAGGGACTGCTCATCACAGGCGGGCTG
>NZ_QXIJ01000305.1:0-466 GCF_003665925.1 Halobellus sp. Atlit-38R | reverse complement strand
GCCGCGAAGGAACTCGCCTTCACCGGGAAACTCGTCTCGGCCGAGCGCGCCGCCGAACTCGACCTCGTGAACGAGGCGGTCGCCGCCGCCGAACTCGACGCCACCGTAGACGAGACGGTAGAGACGCTCGCCGCACAGCCGACGGAGACGCTCGCGCTGGCGAAGGAAGCGATACACGCGAACCTCGGCCGGTCGTGGGCCGACGGCCTCGAACGCGAGGCGCACGCACAGACACTCGCCTACGACACCGACGCCCACGAGGAAGGGGTCGCCGCGTTCTTGGAGAAGCGGCGGCCGGAGTTTGAGTAGCTTAGAGGCGCTTCACGACGTAGTACAGTGATGCGACAACGGGTATGAAAAATGACGCTATTGGCCACACGACTCTGTTTGGCCGGTTGGACACCTGTTCAGCATGTTGTAACTGGGCATCAGCGAAGATTACGACCGGCGTGACTATCCACGCGAA
>NZ_QXIJ01000304.1:0-468 GCF_003665925.1 Halobellus sp. Atlit-38R | reverse complement strand
AGCTGGAGGATGTGGACCCCGAAGATCCGTTCGATCCCGAAGAAGCCGGCCCGCTCGATGTAGAAGTGCGCGAGCAGGCCGCCCAGGAGTACCTGCGCGAGGAACAGCCCCGCCGCGATGGGGATGAACCGGAGCGCGGCGCGCTGGCTCGGGAAGACGCTCACGTCGCCCGGCTCGGGGACCGAGATCCCCTCCGCGGACGGCTCGGGCAGCTTCACCGACTTGTACAGCAGGATCGCCGCGCCCGCGGCGCCGACGAGCAGCACCATGGCGATGACGCTCCAGATCATCGCCGACCCGGTGGCGTCGTTGCCCGCGCCGGGCGCGTACGGCCACTCGTTGGTGTACGAGTGGTCGGCGTTCGGGCGGTCGGTGTGTGAGAACCACGCGGTCCACAGCGCGAAGTCGGCGAAGTCCTCCGCCCCCTCCGCGGACTCGATCATCCCGACCGGGACGCCGCGGTCGTGG
>NZ_QXIJ01000303.1:0-468 GCF_003665925.1 Halobellus sp. Atlit-38R | reverse complement strand
TCAACAATTTCGACTACAGTTGTTGGGGTAATCCCGTGTTCAGACAGGTACCGGAGTAGATCTGGATCATTGTCTGGCACCCGTTCGATTCGAACCTTGTCGCCGACCTGCTGATCAGCGAGGGTTTCACCGGATTGTGGCGGTGAAACGTCCAGATCCGCTGTGGGAATCGGGTCGCCATGCGGGTCAACTGCCGGATTCCCTAACTGCTCTGCAATTCTGTCGGCAAATTGATTACTGATATGGTGTTCGAGGCGATCTGCTTCGTCGTGTACCTCAGCCCAATCGTACTCGAGGCGCTCCGTCAGGTATCGTTCTATTAGCCGATGATGCCGAATGATTTCGAGCGCGACAGGAATTCCAGTGTCTGTGAGTACAACGCCCTTGTAGGGTTCGTAATGGACAAAATCGCGCTTGGCCAATTTTTTCACCATACTGGTGACTGACGGTTGTTCTACGCCCATATGC
>NZ_QXIJ01000302.1:0-468 GCF_003665925.1 Halobellus sp. Atlit-38R | reverse complement strand
CTCGCGGGGCGTATCGACTCCACACGCGACCGATTCGATAGGAACACACCATGCCAAAAGAGACGACTGAGTCCCCGCTACTGCCCGTCCGCGGAGCGCGCGGCCTCGGCGACCCGCTCGGCCGACAGGTCGGACAGCGGGATGCGCCGCGCGCCCGTCTCGGAGACGAGGATGTCGGTCACTCCGATACCGCCGTCGCCGGCATCGACGACGACGACCGAGGCGTCGGCGGTGGCGAGGTTCCGCGCCGCCGACCGGGTCTGTCCGGTGGGACTGCCGTCCGCGACGTTGGCCCGACCGTCAGTGACGACGACGACGAGCGCGCCGGCGGCGTCCGAGCGGTCGATGACCCGACGGGCGGCGTCCAGCCCGGACGGAAGCGGCGTCCTGTCGCCCGTGGGGAGTTCCTTCAGGTGCCGCGCCGCCAGCGTGACGCTGTCGGTGGGCGGGAGCAACACCTCGGCGTCG
>NZ_QXIJ01000301.1:0-468 GCF_003665925.1 Halobellus sp. Atlit-38R | reverse complement strand
GGTCGATCTGCTCGCCGACCTCGACGAGCGCGTTCGCTCTCGCGTCTCGGTCGGCTACCGGGTTCGGTTTGATCGGTACGGTGAGGACACGATCGCGGAGATACTGGAGCGACGGGCTCGTGAAGGACTCGGACCGAACGCCGCGAGCGAGGAGGTGTTCCAGAGGATCGCGCGGCTCGCAGACGGCGACGCTCGCATGGGGATCACGACGCTCCGGGCCGCGGCGCGGAAGGCGAGCAGCGAGGGTCTGTCGAACATCCCGAAGCGGCTCGTCGAGGACTCGATGTCCGAGGCCGAACGCGAAATCGCCAGGAAGACGTACTCGAAGCTCAACGATCACCAGCGCGTCGTCGTCGACGTACTTCAGGAGGATGGACCGCTGATCCAGCGGGAGCTTCACGAGCAGTACTCCGAGCGCCACGACGACCCGGTTAGTCTGCGGTACTTCCGTGACGCACACTTGGCGAA
>NZ_QXIJ01000300.1:0-469 GCF_003665925.1 Halobellus sp. Atlit-38R | reverse complement strand
GGTGACGAGTATCGCGCCGAAAACCGCACTCAAGCCGTAGTCGATTCCGACTGTCGCCGCCGCGCCGACGAACGTGAAACTCGTCCCCATCACGATGGGGAGTCGCGACCCGACCGGACCGACGGTGTAGGCTTGCACTACGGTCGCCAGCCCGGAAAATAGGAGCACCATCTGAACGATGTACGCGGTATTGGCCGCGTCGAGTCCGACTTCACCCGCGACGATGAATGCGACCGCAGTCGCCGGTACAATCATCACCGCAACGTGCTGTATCCCCAATAGAATCGACTCCAGCCACGGTGGCCGGTCGTCGAGTTCGTACTCGAGGTCGATTTCCCCGCTTTTGTCGGCTGACATCTATACTCACCACGAACAGAGTGTCCTCAGATAATAGTTTCGCGTTCGAGCTCATTTTTGGCCTTCTAAGCACACGTTCAATACATATTCTTGTATACTTTCGCCCAACTGG
>NZ_QXIJ01000299.1:0-469 GCF_003665925.1 Halobellus sp. Atlit-38R | reverse complement strand
ACGCGCGTGCGTTCCCGTCGGACGAGGGGCTCTCCGTCTACCTCCACGACGTCACCGAGCGACGCGAACTGGAGCGGCGCCAGGAGGAGAGCCTCCGCGCGATCCAGCGACTGTACGCGGTGTCGTCCGACCAGGAGCGCACGTTTGAGGCGAAGGTCGCGGAGATACTGACGATCGGCTGCGAGTACCTCGACATGCCGAACGGGTTCCTCACGCGGATCGAAGACGGGACCCAGCACATCGAGGTCTCGCACGCCACCCATCCCCTGTTACAGCCCGGCGAGACGTGTCCGCTCGACGAGGCGTACTGTAAGCGGACGCTCGAACGCGACCAGCTCCTGACCATCGTCGACGCCTCGGCGGAGGGGTGGGCCGGCGACCCCGCGTACGAGACGTTCGGACTGGAGACGTACGTCGGCGGCCGCGTCGAGGTCGAGGGCGAGCGGTTCGGCACGCTCTGCTTCGCCGA
>NZ_QXIJ01000298.1:0-469 GCF_003665925.1 Halobellus sp. Atlit-38R | reverse complement strand
GTCGGCGGACGCGGCCGGCTCCGCGTCTCCCTCGGCGCCGCCGTCGGCGGAGGGCGCCGCCTCGCTCGCGGGCTCGTCGTCGCCCTTCGTGGCGGCGACCGCCTCGTCGTACGACTTGAGCACGGACTGCCCGTCGTCGCCGTCGGCCGCGGCGTCGGAGGGATCGGCGCCGACCCGGGGCCGGCCGCCGCCGCTCCGGTACGGCGCCTCGGCCTTGCCGAGGAGCGCCTGCGCGAACTGGTCGGCCATGTCGCTCAGGTCGCGGGCCTCCTCCAGTTCGCGTTCGAGGTCGGCGATCCGGCGGTCCTTCTTCTCCAGTTCCTGTTTGAGGTCGGCGATCTCGGACTCGCGGCGCTCCTTCTCGTCGGAGATCGACTGGAGCTCGCCGACGAGGTCGCTGGAGACGGACTTCAGTTCGGGGCGCTCGAAGTCGTCGAGCCCGGGGGTCGCGCCCGCGTCGAACGTCTCC
>NZ_QXIJ01000297.1:0-469 GCF_003665925.1 Halobellus sp. Atlit-38R | reverse complement strand
CCGGGAGGAACGCCCGCGCGAAGGCGACGGCCAGCTCCGTCGGGCGGGTGTAGCGGAGCGCGTCGTCGACGCTCGCGACGCCGAGCGAGAGGGGGTTCGACCGGTCGCGGCCCTTCAGGTCGAAGATGCGCTCGACGGCCTCGGGGTCGAGCGCGTCGGCGCCCAGCCCGTACACCGTCTCGGTCGGGTAGACGACGAGGTCGCCGCGGTCGACGGCGGCGGCCGCCGCGCGCAGCTCCTCGGATCGGTCCGGTCCGTCGTCGCTCGTGTCGGCGGTCACGCGCGACCGTTCGGCGGCGAGTTGAAAAAGCGTGACGAGTGTGTGCGGTCCGCGCGCCGGGCCGCGACCTCGGGTCCGCTCAGTCGACGAGGTCGGCGACCGCGTCGCCGATCGCCTCGGCGTCGGGGAACTCGGGATGCTCGCTCGCGACCCACGCGTACTCCACGGTGCGGTCGGCGTCGAGCAGGA
>NZ_QXIJ01000296.1:0-471 GCF_003665925.1 Halobellus sp. Atlit-38R | reverse complement strand
TCAGCGTCCCCTCGGTGCCGTATTTCTCGAATCCCGGTAGTTCTGACCCCCACACGTCGAAGCTCGTCAGGAGCGTCCCCGTCGCGCCGCTTTCGAAGGTCACGACGGCCGTCTCGTGGGTCGGCACCGACACCGGAATGCGCTCGCCGCGGCGCGGTTCACTCGTTATCTCGCGCTCTGCGAACGGCGTGTTCGCGGTCCCGGCGACCGACCGAATCGGGCCGAGGAGCGTCACGAGCGACGTGAGATAGTACGGCCCCATGTCGAAAAGCGGACCGCCGCCTTCCGCGTAGAAGCCGTCGGGGTCCGGGTGCCAGTGCTCGTGGCCGTGGTTCGACCAGAACGCCGTCGCGCCGACGGGGTCGCCGATGCGGCCCTCGTCGATGAGGTCGCGACAGGTCTGGATTCCGGTGCCGAGAACGGTGTCGGGCGCGACGCCGACGGTCAGTCCGCGCTCGTCGGCGGTCTCCA
>NZ_QXIJ01000295.1:0-471 GCF_003665925.1 Halobellus sp. Atlit-38R | reverse complement strand
AGACGACTCGCGTTGAACCGGGCGTGTTCGAAGAGCTCATGGTTGTTGTCGGTTTGTCCGTCGAACCATCACGGTTCACCCACGGCGTGGATTGATCGAACCCGCATCCCTGGGAGCGGTCGGCAGCAGCCCCTCACGCGTCGTACTGCCGTGAATCGCCGTGTGAACACGTGATTACTCCGACGTTCACGATATGACAAGAAGAATCAACCATGCTAATTGTTACGGTCGGTCGAAGGGTTGCCACCACCGTCTGTCGGTTCGAACTCGCGCTACTCAGCGGTCGCTGAACGGAGCGAGCGATTGCCGCGTCACGCGTGGACTGCGAGTCGCGCACCGACCTTGTCGACGACGTCGAACAGCGCTTCCGGGAGCGGTTCGTCGTCCGGGAGGCCGACCGTCTTCACGAGGTCAGAATCGACCGGCGCGAGTCTGGGCGAACGAGCGGTTTCCCAGCCGGTGACGACGACC
>NZ_QXIJ01000294.1:0-472 GCF_003665925.1 Halobellus sp. Atlit-38R | reverse complement strand
GTCCACAAGCTCGGTTGGGGCAAGTACCACAACGTCCTCGCGGTCAACTCCGGCTGCTGGCAGGCCCAGACCGACTTCCAGAAATCGGTCAACATCGACCCCGACGCCGGCTACGCGCCCATCGTCGACCTCGACACGCTGAACATGACGGTCCGGAAGTTCTCGTAGGTCGAGCCCCCGGCCCGCGTTTCGGGTCTCCGGCGACCGCTACCGTTCGATCTCGACCCGTCCGCTCGTCGCGTCGTTGAGCCGCTCGCGGAGCGCCTCCACCTCGGCGACCGGCACCCGGAGGTCGAACCGGACGCGCTCGCCGTAGTCGGCGTCGAACTCGACGCCCGCCGACTCGATCACGCCCCGGACCGTCCCCGAGTCGTCGTACTCGGTCTCGACGACGAGGGCGCGGTGCGGCCGCTCCTCGACCACTCCGGCGGCGTCGATACCGTCCTTCACCGCGCGCGAGTAGGCGCGCGCG
>NZ_QXIJ01000293.1:0-472 GCF_003665925.1 Halobellus sp. Atlit-38R | reverse complement strand
AAGCGATAGAGGGTGCGGATAGAATTGAGCCCCGTCTCCAGCCACCGTCGCCGGCCGAGTACGGGCTCTACGGTCGCCCCACGGTCATCCATACGCCGCGGACCTTCGCCCATATCTATCTCGCGCTCTCGGACCCGGAGGAGACCAATAGAAGCGGGTCTGGATCGGCGACGCGACTGCTGACTGTCACCGGCGACGTGACTGCCCCCGCGACGATAGAGTTGGGTTCTGACGCCCACCTCTCGGCGGTTCGGAACGCCGTCGAACTGGAGGGTTCGTTCAAGATGGCCTGCGTCGGCGGGGTTTTTGGAGGAGTCACCCGGACGCTGGATATCGCACCAACCGTAGCCGGACTGACTGCGGCTGGCCTCGGAACGGAGGGCGTCGTCGAACTGTTGAACGATGAGCGGTGTGCGGTTGCGACTGCCGGAGACCGAGCGCGCTTTGCCTCGGAAGCCAACAGCGGGCGGTA
>NZ_QXIJ01000292.1:0-472 GCF_003665925.1 Halobellus sp. Atlit-38R | reverse complement strand
ACCGAAGACGACGGTCTCCCGCGTATCGACCCAGCGACGAGCATGCTGGAGATTCATCCGGGGACCGCGACCGAACGCGGGTCGCTCGCAGGTCTCGCCGAGGTCTACGAGGATATCGCCGGGAAGCAACGCGCTGGCGACGCACTCGAACCGTGGGAGCGCGCCTTCGCCGGTTACGACGGGATTCAGGTAATGCCCCTCGAACCCCTGACCGAAAACAAGGAACAACACGACTTCTGGTCCGTCAAGCAGGGAGAATCCGCCAACACCTCCACAAGCGAAGCGAGTGGAGGTTCGTCGGACGAACAGAGAGAATCCGCCGACATCTCCACAAGCGAAGGTTCGTCGGACGAACAAAGAGAGTCCGACGATAAACTCACCGTCGAGGTTGCCCGTCCCGAGATTATAAACTGGGGTTACGATATCGTCGTCAGCGCTTTCTCCGCGCCGAACCCGGCCATCCTCGAAACCG
>NZ_QXIJ01000291.1:0-472 GCF_003665925.1 Halobellus sp. Atlit-38R | reverse complement strand
ACGCCGAACTTCTCCGAGTCCGGGTACACGGTCACGTCGGGCTCGCGCATCGTCGAGACGACGAGGTAGCGGAGGACCTCGTCCCCGTCGTTCACCACTCGGTGCGCGCCCGACTCGTCCGCGGTGAACGCGGCGTACTCGCCCGGCCGGAGCGGGTACGCCTCGCCGTCGAGCCGCAGCGTCCCCTCGCCGGCGAGGACGTACAGCGCCTCCTCGTTCGCCGCGTGGTAGTGGTACGGCCACGAGCGCTCGCCGGGCGGCAGCTCGTAGAGGCTACAGCCGAGGTCCGCGCCGCCCGCCGCGGCGCCCAGTTGCTTCCGTCGCCACGCGGCGTCGTCCGCGTCGGCCGTCGCCCACGACAGCTCGTCCGCGTTGATCGGTGGCATACCCCGCGGTCACGCCGGACCCCCAAAGGCGTTCGCGTCGCCCGAGCGGAGCCGGCCTCCCGCTGGGAGCCGAAACCGCGAAGGCG
>NZ_QXIJ01000290.1:0-472 GCF_003665925.1 Halobellus sp. Atlit-38R | reverse complement strand
AGAAACGGGGGATTGCCCGACCGCAGCGCCGGGGGCGCCGACGCCCGCTCCCGGCGAACTCCGCCGCGAGGCGACCGAGGTACCACACGACCACGAGGCCGAGGCCGAACCCGGCCCCGGCCGCCGCCAGCAGCTCGACCGGCGTCGGGTCCAACTGGAGGGCGATAAGCGGCGGCGTGGCCGTGACGATCGCGAGCAGCACGAGCCTGATCTTCCGGTTGCCGGCGTCTCGCTCCGCCTCGGAGATTGGTCCTACCACCGCGATCCCCCCCGCGTTCCGACGGCGACCGACGCGACGCTCATGCGTCACCCACGCTCCCGGCGACCATCAAGGCGACGAACCAGTTCGGTCCGCCCGGCGCGACGCCCGGTCGACGCGGCGACCGACCACGCCGATCGGACGCGATCGGTGAAAAGCGTCTCGACCGTTCACGACGGTCGCGGGCCGTCGCCGGCGTGAACGGTCTGGGCC
>NZ_QXIJ01000289.1:0-473 GCF_003665925.1 Halobellus sp. Atlit-38R | reverse complement strand
AGGGCGTTCGCGCCGAACGTCGAGTCCCACCAGTTGTCTACCTCCTTGGACTCGCGTTTGTAGCCGCAGTGGTCCGTCGAAACCACGTCGAGCGTGCCGTCGGCGAGATGTTCGAACATCGCCTCTACGTCATCCTGTTTGCGGATTGGCGGCGCTATCATGGGAAGGTTACCCTGCGTCTCGAACACGTCGTCGGTGAGCGTCGTGTAGTGGGTGCAGGTCTCTGCGCGGACCGCCGAGCCGTCGTCGCGGAACTGCGACAGCACCTCCGCGGACTTGCGGCAGGAGGTGTGGATGCCGTAGTACTTCGCCCCCGTCTCTTGGGCCATCCGCACGGCATCCTCGGCGGCCATCGCCTCGGCGTAGTCCGGCCGCGACTGCGGGTAATCGGTCGGGTCGCCGCGACCCTCCGCTTTGAACCGCGCTGTGAGCGCGTCGATGAGCGAGGCGTCCTCGGTGTGGTAGACGCCGAC
>NZ_QXIJ01000288.1:0-473 GCF_003665925.1 Halobellus sp. Atlit-38R | reverse complement strand
CCACCGAGCGGTTCGGGCAGGTCGGGGTGACCGAGGGGCAGGTCGTCGGCGCCGACGACGCGGCCGCGACGGTCGAACTCGAAGAGCGGATAATCGACTGTCCCAGCGGCGACCCCGAGTGTCCGGTCGACGGCGACAGCGGGAGCGACGGCGGGGACTCGACGAAATCCACCGACGCCGGATCGGTGATCGGCGTCGAACCGGTGGCGGCGACGACCGCGACGGCGGTGACCGCACCGAACTGACCGCGGAATCCGACCGCGGTCTCGGCGCCCGCGGTCGATCTGGCCGCCCGATCACACGCTTCTTTACTGCGGCCCCGCTTGTGGCGAGCAGATGGCCGACCTCCGCGACTGGGCGACGCTGTACCTGAAGGGCGTCGCGATGGGCAGCGCCGACGCCGTCCCGGGCGTCTCCGGCGGCACCATCGCGCTCATCGTCGGGATCTACGAGCGGCTGATCGCGGCGGTCAC
>NZ_QXIJ01000287.1:0-473 GCF_003665925.1 Halobellus sp. Atlit-38R | reverse complement strand
AGGTGACTGTCACGAACAATCTCGGTGAGCCCGCAAGCGATCTTGAGGCGCGACTGTTCGCCAACGACCCGCTCGAAACCGGTGATACTGACACCGGGTACGTCCAGTCACTTGACGCGGGCGAGTCGACGACAATGACGTTTGACCTGACTACGACGGGTTCCGCAACCCCCGGCAGTACGTACCCCATCTCGCTCGACTTCCGGTATGACGACGCCGACGGTGACAGCCAGCTCTCGGACACCTACCGGGTGCCGATCACCGTGACGCCGAGTGAAGGCGGAGGCCTCCCGCTGCCCGTGATTTTCGTCGCGGCACTCGTGGTCGGGACTGTCGGGCTCATCGTCTACCGGAGGCGGCAGTAACTCATGGCGCTCAGTGATCGGATCGAGGCGGGAATCCGGCGGGTTAACGATGCCATCGTCGACCGGCCGCGGCAGGTGATTGTCGCGTTCCTCGTGCTCACCGTCGTC
>NZ_QXIJ01000286.1:0-474 GCF_003665925.1 Halobellus sp. Atlit-38R | reverse complement strand
TTATACAAGACATATTTCATCTTATATCGGACATACGTCTCTCAGAACACCATTTTGTAGACGTTTGTCAACGCGAACCGTTATATGAACGTCTTGAGATAGCATCTCTCATGGTTCGCGAGACATTCGGTCGCGAATCGAGCACCAATATGAACGACTGTCCACTTGAACTCCCGTTCGAATCGCATATCGGAGGAATCGTATGCTGACCGCACTTCAGGCAGACCTCGCCTCGGTCGTCGAGGGCGTGAATCTCGTGTGGGTCCTCACCGTCACGTTCCTCATCTTCTTCATGCACGCCGGCTTCGCCATGCTCGAAGCCGGGCAGGTGCGTGCGAAGAACGTCGCAAATCAGCTCACGAAGAACCTCCTGACGTGGAGTATCGGCGTCATCGTGTTCTTCCTCCGCGGTGCGGCCGTCTCGGCAATCGTCGCCGGACTTACCGGCGGCGCGGCAACGACCGTCGCAGACGC
>NZ_QXIJ01000285.1:0-474 GCF_003665925.1 Halobellus sp. Atlit-38R | reverse complement strand
GGTCGCGTGGACCGGGTACCACTCGGGATCTCAGACAGCGGCGTCTCGGCGTACTCCTGTTCGAACCGCGGGTTCGTCACCGCGTTCGCGATCCACCAGGCGTCGTAGTCGTCCGCGAAGTCGACCCCGGTGTTCTCCGCGTCGATCACCGCCTTCTCCGAGTTGCTCGCGAACTCCTCGCGCAGCACCGTCCGGAACCCGATCCCGTCGTCGAACACGCGGACCGGGAGGGTGGCGGTGCGGCCGTCCTCGGCGGGGGAGCCGTCGGCGGCCGCGTCCGCAAGGCCGACGCTGATGGCGTTGTACTCGGCCTCGACCTCGTCGTAGGCGCCCCACACCGGCTCCCACTCCTCGGTCGAGACAGCGCGGAGCGTCCCGGTGACCGCGACCGGCCCGTCCGAGCCCTCGGCGCTCGCGCCGAACGCCGGCTGGTTCCGGAAGTCGAACCCGAGCCGCGACGGGCCGACGTAGGTC
>NZ_QXIJ01000284.1:0-474 GCF_003665925.1 Halobellus sp. Atlit-38R | reverse complement strand
CTCCGAATGCTCGGCTCATCCGTGTGGATGTACCTGAGCGCGGTGTCCGTCCGCTTGATACGGAGCTGAGCCTTTAGCGCATGTATGCCTTCGGCATTCCCGATTTCAGTCCCGACCCCCCGCCGAATCATGTACCAGCCATTCTCCCGGTGTTCGGGGTTGATTCCCGCCTCGGGCTGAAGCTTGAGCATGATGTCTCGGAGTGATTTTGAATTGTACGGAGTCTTATTCCGACCGTTGAGCCAGATGTTCTCACGACCCTCGTACTCCGGCCGGGTCGCCCGTTCGTCGACCCACTTTCGAGTGATTCGAGCTGCTTCGGAACTCAGAAAACACCGCCAGTAGTCCTTCCCGGACTTCGCATCCTCCTGCTTTGGAATTTTGAGGTAGGCATCGTCCTCTTCGTCGAGAACAAGCCAGCTCATCTCTGTGTTTCCAACCTCGCTTGGACGGAATCCCACGTCCCGGCTCACG
>NZ_QXIJ01000283.1:0-474 GCF_003665925.1 Halobellus sp. Atlit-38R | reverse complement strand
TCTACGGCTCACTACTATATGAAATTTATAAATAAATGACACAGTAGTTAAAAATGACAAATCACTGGTCGTCATCGTTGTGTCCTTCAGATTCGACGGTTTGGGTGTCTTCTTCACCGTCACCAACGCTTGGATGAGGCCGATCCGGCTGTGCGTCGCTCCACGCTTTTGCTTCCTCTTCGCTCTCGATGATCGATCCAACCGACTCGTTGAGCGTGGAGAATACCTTTGAGAACCGGGTCGCTTCGACGAGTCGATGGTGATCGTCTGTGATCGCCCAATGATTTTTGCGGTGGCGAACGAGACCGCGATCTTTCAACCGACTCAAGTTCGTTCCCACGGTGTTCGGATCACGGTTGATTTCGTCTGCGATCTCGCGGCGTTTCCACGCTCGATCCCTGTTCTCGAGGAGGAACTTCACAACTGCCTCGCTAGTGGATAGTCCCTCCTCCCCGTTCCCCGCTGCTTCAAACT
>NZ_QXIJ01000282.1:0-475 GCF_003665925.1 Halobellus sp. Atlit-38R | reverse complement strand
CGGGCTCGCGACCAGCCCCGCGGTCGCGGCGACCCCCGCGGCCGCGAGGCTCGCGACGACCGCGACCGTCGGCGACCGCGCGTCCGTCTCGTGGAAGTCGCCGTGCGCGCCGTCGCCGATCGGGCCGTCGCCGATCGGGTCGTCGCCGGTCGGCCGGGCCGTCGACTCGTCGCCGCTCATCGCGACCACCGCCTCGTCGCGGCCGCGACGGCGACCGGGAAGGAGTCGTCGCCCCACTCCACCGCGCGGATCCCCCCGGACCGGAGCGACCGCAGCCGCTGGCGCCGCTCGAAGGTCGTCAGCCGCTGGCCGACCGTCCCGGTCGCGGTGGGGTCCGGCGAGAGGACCGTCACGAGGTGCCCGTGCGCGTCGATCCGGCGGGCGAGCGTCGCCGCCGTATCGTCGACGAGCGGCGTGAAGAACAGCACCTGCGCGTCGGCCGGGAGCCGCCGCCGGAACCGCCGGAGCCACAGCG
>NZ_QXIJ01000281.1:0-475 GCF_003665925.1 Halobellus sp. Atlit-38R | reverse complement strand
CAGATCCACACAAACGGCAGCACTAATGGGCCAAGACCGATTCCCGTCATTGTGAGACTCGTTGCAAGTCCTTGATAAGAATCAAACCATTGAGGCGTGAGTGAAACTGTAATAGTAAACGCGGTCCCCCCTGTGATGCCAAGAAGTGAAAATACTACAACAACACCAGGGTATGAGTTGACAATTTGAAGCAGTACGATAGCAGCTATGAGGCCGACACCGACTATCACGAGGACCGGTCGAAGAGAGAACCTGGCGGCGAACACGCCAAATAGCCCACCAACCATGAGAAAGACTGCAGTTGTGATCGAAAAAATCGATGACACTTGTAACTGAGTAAGGTTGAAGATTGTTGCAAGGCGATCTGCATAGACGGTGAAGGTAAATATAGTCCCCCAGATCATCGTGAGGACGCAAATACCAAGTCCGACAATTAGCCACCCTTGCGTGGAATCAAGTGCTTCTTGGTGAGCTG
>NZ_QXIJ01000280.1:0-476 GCF_003665925.1 Halobellus sp. Atlit-38R | reverse complement strand
TTCGAGCGTGGCCCGAACGCCCATCATCGGCAGGACGAACTCGTTGTGCGGCGTCCGCGCCGAGACGTAGAGGTACGCACCGTCGACGCCGAAGCGGGAGCCGTCGTCGACGACGAAGGCGTCGAACAGGGCGTCGGCGCTCGTCTGCCGGCCGAGGTGGCGACCGGGGAGGTCGCTGACGGCGGGGGCTTTGCCGGTCGGAACGCCCATCATCTCCATCGCCGGGACCGCGCCGCGCGACCCGGCCTCGTCGCCGAGGCGGCGCAGTTCCACGTCGTAGAGGTCGTCCGTGTCGAACGCGAACTCGAACGTCGCCGTCTCGGCCGACTCGAACCGCCCGGCGAACGAGCCGGTTCGGGAAAGCGAGGTGCCGCCGACGTGCACGCGGGCCTCGTAGTCGCCCTCGCCGTCGAGGACGTAGTTCGAGCCGTAGTGCAGCCCCATCTGCTGGGAGAGCATCGGGTAGGCGACCTCCT
>NZ_QXIJ01000279.1:0-476 GCF_003665925.1 Halobellus sp. Atlit-38R | reverse complement strand
GTCGGGGACCGACCGCGGGAAGATCACGTACAGGTACGCGAACAGCGTGACGTGGAACAGCGCCGAGACGCCGAACAGAACCCACCTGAGCGTCCCGCCGGCGACGACCGCGCCGGCCCCGAACGCGATCATCAGCGCGTCGGCCACCATCACGCCCGCGATGGCGCGGCGCGACGCGCCGGCGACGTAGCCGATGAACCCGACGAGCAGCGGCGTGGTGACGATCCAGTCGACGTAGCGGAGCCCGACCAGCTCGTTCCCGTTCACCGTCACGGTCCCGACTCCGAGCGCCATCCCGACGTACGCGAGCCCGGCGAACCCGGGGATCACCGCCAGCGCGGCCAGTCGGCCGCGGTGCTCCGACCCGTTGAGCTTCGCGTACAGCGCCGCCGTGATCCCGAGGCCGACGAGGAAGCCGACGGCCGCGATCCAGTACGCGGCGGTGACGGCGCCCGTCATCGCGCACCCCCGTCGGA
>NZ_QXIJ01000278.1:0-476 GCF_003665925.1 Halobellus sp. Atlit-38R | reverse complement strand
CCTTCTCGCGGTGTTCTTCGTCGGGCTCGTCGTCGGTGCCGGCGTCGTCGTCTACTCGCTTCCGACGGAGACGACGACCTCGCCGACCAGTTCGATGACCACCGCGACCGGCTGTCTGCTCGCCGACGAGACCGCGCCCAGTTCGTGGGTCGGTCGGATGCCCGCCGGCGAGCAGACGACCGTCGCGTTCAACCGGACCTTCACGCACGACGCGCCGAGCGTCGTCGTCCGCGGCGAACTCGACACGGCCGAAGAGGGCGTCTACGTCTACCGAATCACGTCCGCACCCGACGAAGACGGCGAAAAGGAGCCGTCAGACGACTGCGTGCCGCGCACGACGCTCGACGCCGTGGTCTCGGTCCCCAGCGATTACGACTCGGTCACGGTCACCTTCGACGGCGAGGAGATGGTCCGGTTCGAGGGCGGCGACTCGTCACCGCTGTTCCGGACGCTCGAAGACTGAAGAGAGTAGGTGA
>NZ_QXIJ01000277.1:0-476 GCF_003665925.1 Halobellus sp. Atlit-38R | reverse complement strand
AGAACACATCGACCCCTAGCCGATGGGAAAGTGGCAAGATACCTCCGAATGGGGAGAACATCGATACAATACGTGACGTTATCCCCGACGACCTCGATCCTGCGGATGTCGTTGATACCCCTAAACTCAGTCGAGATTGGGACGGACGCCTCTCGAGTATCGAGTACTAACTCCTTGGCTCGGGGAAACTCCAGGTACTCCGTGAACATCTACGGACAGCTGTCGAAATACCGGGTGACGGAGGGACGAAGTCCTTCTCGGGAGAGCAGCGGCAGTTCGCTCGACAACAAAAGATCGGGACGTAGATTGGTCAGAGCGACAAACCTGGCGGGTTGGTAACGACGATCTACTCTGGAAGGTGACGAGCGGCGGGCGATTCGGCGGTTCATCGAAGTCAACGAAGAGACTGTCGCCATTGTACTCGTCAAACACTGGAACCGATTCCAGAACGAGTGAAGCGACTTGCTCTATAACCT
>NZ_QXIJ01000276.1:0-477 GCF_003665925.1 Halobellus sp. Atlit-38R | reverse complement strand
GGCGACGTGACCGTCGTCGCGCCCGCCGAGAACCAAAGCGGCGTCGGCCGCGCCCGCAACGAACACGCGGTCCGCCGCGACCACCCGTGGGGGTACGCTCTCGAAGGAACCCCCGCGGACTGCGTCGCCTACGCCCTTCGCGGCCTCGACGCCGACTTCGATATCGTCGTCTCCGGTATCAACGACGGCCCGAACGCGGGCAACTACGTCGTCGGCCGGTCGGGAACCGTCGGCGCGGGCGTCGAGGCCGCGTTCCTCGGGACGCCCGCCGTCGCCGTCTCCAGCTACCACGCCAGGGACTTCTTCTGTCACCCGCCCGAGGAGTACGACTTCTCCCGTCCCGCACGGGTCGCCCGTGCCCTGACCGAGCGCGTCTTCGGGACCGACGTGTTCGACGAAGTCGACCTCCTGAACGTCAACGCCCCGGCGGACGTGCCGAGCCCCCGAATGCGCGTGACCCGCCCCTTCGCGGACTAC
>NZ_QXIJ01000275.1:0-477 GCF_003665925.1 Halobellus sp. Atlit-38R | reverse complement strand
GGCTGGTGAACAAGCTGATGAGGTTCTTCAGGTCGGTAGCGCTGTTAGTGATCGGGGTCGCGGTCAGCATAATCATCGTCTTTCCGCGGAGCTGCCTGAGATTCGCGTGTCGTCGCGTCCCCTTGTAGTCATCATCGTGGTCCGGATTCGGTCGCCACTTCCCGTAGTTCCGGAACCGGTGAGCCTCATCGATAAGCAGGACGTCGAACTCGTCTTTGAGGTCCTGCACCTCGTCATAGGAGAGATTCTGGAACTTGCTGATACTCATCACGTCAAGGTGCGTGCCGTCTACCTCTAACCCGAAGTACGGATTGCCGTCTTCGTCAGTGTCGTTCTGGAGTAGGTCTTCCCACTGATCAGTCAGGTTGGCCGGGACAACGAGGAGACAGTGGTCGCCACGTTGGCGGTAGTCGTGGAGGAGTTCACCGCCAATAAATGATTTTCCCAGGCCGACCGAGTCGGAGACGATGCACCCGT
>NZ_QXIJ01000274.1:0-478 GCF_003665925.1 Halobellus sp. Atlit-38R | reverse complement strand
ACTACGGCGCCGACGCGCGCTTCGTTCAGGGCGACGTGACCCGCGCGCCGCTCGCGAGCGACGCGTTCGACCTGGCCTTCTCGGAGGCGGCGTTCCAGCTGGTGGCGGACGTAGAGGCCGCGGTGCGCGAGGCGCGCCGCGTCCTCCGGCCGGGAGGGACGTTCTACCTGGCCGTGATGCACCCGTTCCGAGAGCTGATCGACCCGGACGACGGCGCGCCGCGCTGCGGCTACCACGCGCCGCCGCGCCGCGAGATCGAGATCGACGAGTCGTACGACGCGGACCTGGTCGCGTTCGACCGCACCGTCTCCGACCTCCACCGCGCCCTCACGGACGCGGGGTTCGTCGTCGAGCGACTGGTCGAACCGGAGCCCGAGGGCGGCGAGACGACGAGCGAGGGCGACGCCGCGGCGGCCGCCGAGCCGCGGGCGCTCCTCCCCGACACGCCCGGGTTCTGGGCGCGGCTCGACGCGCGGTG
>NZ_QXIJ01000273.1:0-478 GCF_003665925.1 Halobellus sp. Atlit-38R | reverse complement strand
GCGTTCGTTCGAGCGCTCGGACCGTGACCGGGCCGTACGACTGCTCGAAGGCCGTGCGCTCGGACTCGTCTATCCGCCGCCAGTCCTCGATGCGGTCGCTCGTCACCTCGGGGGCCGGGACCGGGCCGTCGCGGCCGCCGAGACAGCCGGCGAGGCCGCCGGCGCCGACCGCCGCCCCGCCGGCGATCAGCCGCCGTCGGGTGGTCGGCCCGAACCGCGCCGGAGGCTCTCCGGAGCCGTTCCTCGGTGCCTCTCCCATACGAATTCGACGGGCGCGACGGGGAAATTCGTGTCGCCGCCGACACGGATCGCTTATGTAACCACCGAGTACAACAACCGAGTGATGACTACCGACGAGAGCGAGACGCGGCGGCGATCGGCCCGGCCACGCACCCGACGACGCTTCCTGACCGCGGCGGGGACGGCCGGGGCCGTCGCGCTCGCCGGCTGTACCGCAGAGCGCGTCGACGACGGCGGC
>NZ_QXIJ01000272.1:0-478 GCF_003665925.1 Halobellus sp. Atlit-38R | reverse complement strand
GATGTCGAGGCCTCCGCTGATGCTGATGTTTCCGCCGACGCAACCGGCGAGAACGACACGACCGAAAACGCAAGCGCCGAATCCGAGTCCAACCTCTCCGTGAGTTTTGACGGCGACGTCACGGCCGGAGAAAACGTGAGGCTCGTCGCCACGCAGAACGGGACTCCCGTCGAGCACGCGACGGTAACCGTGAACGGCGAGGTCGTGGGAACGACTAACGCCGACGGTGAAGTGGACGTCGACATCCCCGAGACGGAAGACGGGACCGTCGTCGTCGCACACGGCGACGCTGAGACTGAGTTGGAACTCGAATTCATCTCAGACGGGTTATAGAACACCGATAACACGGGAAAATCGGACAACATCGTCGCCCAATCGAAAAGGTAACATCCTTATTGGGGCGTCGAGAATGAGGGAATAGACGCTGGTTCGAGCGCACCGGTGTCTCGGCCGAACGAAGTGAGGTCGAGGCTCGGTG
>NZ_QXIJ01000271.1:0-479 GCF_003665925.1 Halobellus sp. Atlit-38R | reverse complement strand
ACGACGAGCCACTCGTCGCCGGCGATGGTCGCCGCGTGGAGCGCCGCGTCGACCCGCAGCCCGGGGTCGCCCAGCCGGAGGTCCCACTCGAACCGCTCGACCCGGTCGTCCGAGCCGTCGGACGCGGGGGGGTCGACGGCCGCCGCGGCGACGGCG
This sequence comes from Halobellus sp. Atlit-38R, assembly GCF_003665925.1. Lineage (NCBI taxonomy): Archaea > Methanobacteriati > Methanobacteriota > Halobacteria > Halobacteriales > Haloferacaceae > Halobellus > Halobellus sp. Atlit-38R. The sequence continues at coordinate 323 of NZ_QXIJ01000271.1, read as the reverse complement.
GTCGGGACGACCTCGACGCCGAGGGCGCGGCCCACCAGCGCGGTCGCGCCGGCCGCGGCGAGCGCGACGCCGGTCGCTCCGTGGTGGACGCTCCCCGCGGTGGGCTGGTCTGCGATCGTCACCGCGTAGTCGTCGACGAAGGCGCGGACGCCCGCCCAGACGGACGCGAAGCGGACGCCGATCCCGAACGCGGCCGCGGCGATCGAGACGAACTCGATGTCGCCGATCGCGAGCATCCCGGCCCCGAACGCGGCCGCCGTCGACAGGACCGCGACGACCTTGCTCCTGTCGTCGACCGTGTGCAGCGTCTCGACGGCCGCGTC
>NZ_QXIJ01000270.1:0-481 GCF_003665925.1 Halobellus sp. Atlit-38R | reverse complement strand
ACGCCATCGCCGGGCTGATCGGCACCATCAACGCGATGAACGCGCAGATCGCCAGTGCCGCCGAGGAACAGACCGCGGTGGCCGAGGAGATCAACCGCAGCGTGCACCAGATCGCCGTGGCGGTGGACAGCGTCGCCGACGAAACCCGTCAGGGCGCCGAAACCGCGCGCAGCCTGTCGGGCCTTGGCGAGCGCCTGGGCGGATTGGTGCGTCAGTTCCGCATCTGATCGCCGGATGACACGGGAGGCGCTACGCCGCCTCCCATGGGCGAGAAAGCTCGCACTTAACGGGGCGGCAGGAGGACTAAACAGCAACAGTCCCGACCGGTCCCGCCGCCCATGTATTCACCGCGCATCGAACAAAAATCCTGCCTCACGCTCCTGGTGCTGGTCACCCTGGCCTTCGGCTGGATCCTCCTGCCGTTCTGGGGCGCGCTGTTCTGGGCGGTGGTGCTGTCGGTGCTGTTCGCGCCGCTGCAGCG
>NZ_QXIJ01000269.1:0-482 GCF_003665925.1 Halobellus sp. Atlit-38R | reverse complement strand
CCGTGGATCGTGCTTGGTCGGATGGGTTGCCGGACATTAACTCGTCACCAATCTCGTGAAAACCACCGTGTATGGTGGTTTCTGACGTGTAGCGACAGAGAGGTTGGGACCAAATCTGTGCCTACACGCCACTCTACCCTCCGTGCTACCTGTACAAAGAAGTATTGTGATTAAGTGAGTGAACACCTGATGAGCTCCTATTCTGAACTGCTTAGAGCACTCAGAACCGAGGAAATTCTGTGATAATTTGGGTGACATCGGTGCATCTCGGTGCGACGTACTAAACACCCGGGGCACGTACCAGACGGTAGCAGTCGAGGTTGGGACCAATGGAAGATGTTTCAAATCAAGACCAAGCGATCGAATTGCTCCAACAACTCGGGCTCAAAGAGTACGAAGCCAAGTCGTTCGTGGCGCTCGCACGCCGCCAGCGCGGGACGGCCAAGGACATCAGCGAGACCTCTGAGGTGCCCCGGACGCGA
>NZ_QXIJ01000268.1:0-482 GCF_003665925.1 Halobellus sp. Atlit-38R | reverse complement strand
TCGGGAAGACGGCAAGTGCGAAGTTTGTCAGTCAGGAACTGGAGTCTACCTCGCAGAAGTACGACGTTCCGTGCGAAGTCGAGTATATCAACTGCGAAGTGACGGACACACAGTATCGCGTGCTCGCGCAACTCGCGAACAAATTCATCGAGAAGAACATCGAACGAATCGAGGCAGAACAGGACCGCCTCGACGAGATGCGCACGCGGGCGACAGAAGACCCGAACGCGCTCGCCGATACGCCCTATGACTCCATCGCCGAGATAAACGAGCGCGAGGAGGAACTCGCCGTCGACGCCGACGAGATGGAGACCGTTCCGATGACGGGATGGCCGACAGACCGTGTCTATACGACGTTCTTCGACGCCGTCGATTACAAAGAGCGCGTGGTCGTCATCATGCTCGACGAAATCGACAAACTCGTCGAAAAATCGGGCGACGACACGCTCTATAATCTCTCGCGGATGAACTCGGAACTCGAC
>NZ_QXIJ01000267.1:0-482 GCF_003665925.1 Halobellus sp. Atlit-38R | reverse complement strand
GAATGTACTGCCAAGATCGAACGCGTATTCACTGGCGCGGCGGGCGCCCTCGCTGCCGTCAGTCGCCACCAGAATTTGCTGGATCCTTACTGGCTCTTGATCCTCTCCTTCCCGAACGGACCACACTGGGACAGGTGACTGTTGAATGACCTGTTCGACGATAGAGTCACGCAGAAACCGCGCGAGACGCCCTGGCGTGTGTGCACCGAGGACGACCAAGTCGATCTCGTTCTCAGTGGCGTATGCAAGAATCTCTTCCACCGGGGTTCCTCTCCTAATGGAGTCGATGACAGAGACACCTGCTTGCTCACTCGCTTCAATTACCGACGCAATCGCCTCGTTAGCGGTCTGCCGAACGTCTGTGTCAATCGGATCCTCGACCACCGCAGCATCGACATTCTCAGGGACGTCACTAGAGTCAAGGACCGCGAGTGCATGTATCTCTCCGCCGTATGCTTCAGCGAGCAGAAGTGCGTACTCAC
>NZ_QXIJ01000266.1:0-482 GCF_003665925.1 Halobellus sp. Atlit-38R | reverse complement strand
GTCTTCGGGCCGAGCACCATCCCCGGGCGGTCGGGGTCGTCCACGAAGTCCGTCTCCATCAGGAACGGCTCGCCCGCCTCGGCGGCGCGCTCCAGCCGCTCCTTGTCGCTCATCACGCTGGGCGTGACGCCCGCCAGCTCGCCCGCGGCGTAGTGTTTCACGACCTTCGAGGGATCGAGTCCGACCTCCTCGGCGACCGCCGCGAGGTCGGTCAGGTCCTCGGTCGCCTCGGTGTGGAGCTGGACCGCGCAGCCGACCTCGGCGCCCAGCTCGAACGCCCGGCGGGTGACCGCGTTCGACGCGTCCCACACAGCGTCGCTCACGTCGTAGTGGGGACGGCCGGACTTCAGCGCGAGCGCGTCGCCGTCCGCGACGTACTCGCTCGCGACCGACAGGCCGCCGCGCATGAGGTCGCGGGCCGCCTCGGGCGAGAAGCCGCGCTCGTCGACGAGCCGGCTGATCAGTCCGGGGTGGACGCCGAG
>NZ_QXIJ01000265.1:0-482 GCF_003665925.1 Halobellus sp. Atlit-38R | reverse complement strand
TCTTCCGCATAGAACTCTTTAATTTCATCTACTTCAGGTATTGGCCCACTCGAAACACCAGCGTTTGTCTGAATCGGACCTGGTTGATCGTCAAGATGGGGGAGCATATCACCGTCCAAGTACCACTGAATAGTAACGTGGTCTTGGACCTCGGGGAAATTCCGGATCCCCATAAGCAACAGTTTGTGCTCTTTAATCGAATCAACACCATTCCAATTGACGCCCTGGGCGTCGCTCACCGCCCTTTTGAGCCCACGTCGAAACGCTTCGAGAATACCCTTCTCGACATTGGACTCGCTCATTAGGTAGAACAACCACCTGCGAAGATGAAAAAGCTATGCATTGCGACTACTGGAGTTATACAGTAAGAGGACCACCCTTAATGCGGAGCCACTCACGCCTTTTGCGATAGTCGGGAACCAGCGTCCCGACGGTATTCCAGAATGCATCTGAGTGCTCGTCGTGCTTGAAGTGAGCGAGTT
>NZ_QXIJ01000264.1:0-483 GCF_003665925.1 Halobellus sp. Atlit-38R | reverse complement strand
TGGTTCAGCAGCTGTAAGTCGTCGCGCTGTCGCTTGAGCCGCTCTTCGGGGTCCTGATCGCGGGGGGCCTCGACCGTCCCGTCGCTGTCCACGTCGGCGTTCGCCTCCTCGCTCATACCGGACGCTACGGACCCTCGTCGCTTTTACATACCGATCCGGAGGGGGACGCTCCGACGATGGGTTACATCCCCTCGTCGAGTAGCTCGCGGGCGACGATGTTCTTCTGGATCTCCGTGGTGCCCTCGTAGATCTGGGTGATCTTCGCGTCGCGGTAGAGCCGCTCGACGTCGTGGTCGTTGACGAAGCCGGCGCCGCCGTGGACCTGGACCGCCTCGTCGGCGACCTCGACCGCGGTCCGCGAGGCGAACTCCTTGGCCATCGACGCGAGCGCGGTGAGGTCGCCGGCCTCGTTGTCGACCGCCCACGCCGAGCGGTAGGTGAGCCAGCGCGCGGCCTCGGTGTTCGTGTGCATCTCCGCGAGCT
>NZ_QXIJ01000263.1:0-485 GCF_003665925.1 Halobellus sp. Atlit-38R | reverse complement strand
CGCTCGACAGATACGCACCCGAGGTGGCCGAAGTCGGACTCGACGTGTTCCCTCTCGTGTCGGTCGTGACTATCGTCGCTATCGTCGCGGCCGTCGTCGGCCTCAACGTGGACACGATTCTCGGTGCGGGCGTGGCGGCCATCGCCGCCGTCGTGATCCACAACGCCATCGGTCTCAGCACAGGGTACGGCACGGGACGACTCGCGGACATGTCGGACGACCGCGTTCGAACGACGACCTTCGAAGTCGGACTCCAAAACAGCGGTCTCGCGGCCGCGCTCGCGCTCTCGTTTTTCTCCCCGGCGGCAGCACTTCCACCTGCGCTCTTCAGCGTCTGGCACAACAGCACCGGGCCGCTCTTGGCGCGTTACTTCTCGCGCGCTGAAGAGGCAGTCGTTCGAACGTCACCCGCAGACGACTAAATCTCGTCGGCGGCGACGACAGTCTAGATTTCGCTGCGGTCGGATTCGCTCGTCTCGGAGTTG
>NZ_QXIJ01000262.1:0-485 GCF_003665925.1 Halobellus sp. Atlit-38R | reverse complement strand
TAATCTGCCAAACAGTTATCAGACAGACCGTCGAACAACAGCCACAACGCATGGACGTAATCGAGGGGGAGTTGTCGGCGATACGCGTGCTCTACGTCGATGACGACGAGGGGCTGTTGGCGCTGACGAAGCGGTTTCTCGAATCGGCGGACGACGGTATCGAGGTCGAGACGACCGACTCGCCGCGGCGGGCGCGGCGACTCCTTGAATCGGAGTCGTTCGACGCGGTCGTCTCCGACTATCAGATGCCCGAGATGTCTGGACTCGAACTGCTGTTGGAGCTCCGCGACGGGCGCGACTCCGGCATTCCCTTCGTCATCTTCACCGGACGGAGCCGCGAGGAGGTCGCCATCGAGGCGCTGAACCTCGGGGCGGACAGCTACCTCCAGAAGGGCGGCGACCCGACGGCGCAGTACGGCCTCCTCCGGCAGACCCTCGTCCGCCTCACGGAACACCGGCGCGCGGAACGGCGACTCCGCGAGCGC
>NZ_QXIJ01000261.1:0-485 GCF_003665925.1 Halobellus sp. Atlit-38R | reverse complement strand
GTTCTCGCGGAAGGTATCTTCGTGGTCGGGTGCGAGTTCGACCAGCCCCTCCGTGATGTTGTCGACGGAGGTTTTCGCACGCTGCGGGTCGAGCCAGAAGTGCGGGTCTTTCCCGCGACCTTGACCGACGCCCTCTTCGTCCCTGTCGAGGCTGGCGGCGAGTTCGACGAGTTCGACACCCTCGCGGACGTTGATGAGTTGGGTGTCGATGTCGTCGTCTTTCAGCGTTTGAATCGCGCGGTCTGCCCACGGCTGGAAGTCCTCTCCGACATGGATGAACGCGTCCGCTTCGATGATATCTCTCGTGACGCTCGCGTCGGGTTCCCACCCGTGGCCGTGGAGACCGGTCGGTATCAGATTCTTCACCGTGACCGGCGTGTCCTTTGTAATCTTCCGCGCGAAATCGTAGAAACTGAAGAATGACGCGACGGCAACGGGTCCATCGTCGGACCCAGAATTGGAGTTACCCCCGCTAACAGTACTAC
>NZ_QXIJ01000260.1:0-487 GCF_003665925.1 Halobellus sp. Atlit-38R | reverse complement strand
GCCGACCCGCGCAACGAGCCGACCGGCCCGCGGGACGGACCGAGCGGCCGGGAGGTCGTCGTCCCGTTCCGGCTGTACAAGGCCGTCACCGTCTTCTCGACGCTGGCCGCGGTCGTCACGTACTTCATCGGGTTCACGCTCATCGACGCCGCGACGCTCCAGATCAGCTTCGTCCGGACGACCATCGTCTACCTGCTCGACAACGCGGGGATCCTCCCGCCGGAGGACGTGCTCGTCGCGATCATGGCCATCACCGGCGTGGGCTTCATCGTCCTCGGGACCGCCGTGTACGTGCTCGGGACCCGGTTCCGCGGACAAGGGATGGGAAAGTCTCAAGACGACTCCAGCGAAACGTAAGATAATGGCAGACGAGTTCATGAAGGGCTTCGCCCTGTTCACGATCGGCGGTCTCGGGTGGATCACCTTCGGCGGCTGGTACCGGACGCCGTCGTACTACCAGATCTCGCAGCTCGTGAACCCGGCGGAG
>NZ_QXIJ01000259.1:0-487 GCF_003665925.1 Halobellus sp. Atlit-38R | reverse complement strand
GTGCTCGACGATTTCGTGGGCTGCGGACGCCGTCGGAACCCAGTACGTTCCGCGTTCGACCAGCAGGTCGGCCGCCTCCTTGTCCATGAACATCCCGTGTTCGATACTCGTGATACCGGCGCGTGCAGCGTTTTTAATTACCGATTCGCCGTGGGCGTGGGCCGCCGTCGGGACTCCCTTCGCGCTCGCGGCGTCAACGAGTGCGCGAATCTCCGCTTCGGTGAGTTCCGGCGCACCGGTGACGGCTCCCTCGGTGAGGACGCCGCCTGTCGCCATGCACTTCACCACGTCGGCACCGCGCTTGAGTTGCTCGCGGGCTGCCTTTCGAACCTCGTCTGGACCGTCGGCTTCGCGGCCAAACCAGTGACCGTGGCCTCCGGTCATCACGATGTTCTCACCAGCGGCGAGGACGCGCGGACCCTCTAGTTCGCCGCTCGCGACGGCTGCCTTTGCACTCGTCGCCAACTCGCCCGGTGCCCCGAGGTCT
>NZ_QXIJ01000258.1:0-487 GCF_003665925.1 Halobellus sp. Atlit-38R | reverse complement strand
TGGTGTTCAGGAACAGCGGGAGGTGCCAGGCCGCCCACGTGACACCCACGATGGCGCTCGACACCAGCGCGCTGTAGGTGTCTTGGAGTATGGGAAGCATGAAGCCACGCCAGCCGAGATCCTCTTGGCCGCCACCCCACACGGTCCCCCACGCCATCGCGAACAGGTAGATGAACGGTGACTCGAACTCCGTGAGATCGATCGGACCTCCGGCCAGGACGAACAACAGGACGCCGAGCGAGAGGATGACGAACGGGAGTCCTATCGAGAGTGCCCACCATTTCACACCGATCCGCCATTTGAACAGCTGTCCGACCCAGGTGCGGAGGCTCCCACCGGAGGCCCAGATGACGACTGCGGCGCCAATCGGCGGACCAAACCCGCCAAATCCGATCAATATCGAGTGCGTCCAGGAGGCTTCCATCCCCGAATACGCGAGTGCACCCTGGATCGTCCAGGTGAACGCGTACGCAATTGCGACGAAGCT
>NZ_QXIJ01000257.1:0-488 GCF_003665925.1 Halobellus sp. Atlit-38R | reverse complement strand
CCCGAGCGCCGTCTCGGTGAACCGAAGATTTTCACCCCTTCCGACGGCAGTACCGCCCGTGCCCTCCGAAATCGGCGGTCACTCGGCTCGCGTGTACGCCATCCAGATCGGCTTCTGGGCGATCGTGTTCGCCGCGGGGGCGTTCGCCGTCGGATATCAGCGAGCAGTCTCGCTGGCCGCCGCTGTCTTCGGTGCGGCGATCCTGCTCGCCGCGGCCGCCTTGGAACTCACCGAGCGGTAGACGCGATCCGCGTTCGGAACTGCTCGCCGGGAGCGTCCCGTCCGGGTTCCGCCCCCGATCCGCAACGGCATCATATAAGCCGTCGGGGGCGGAACGGACTCGGTAATGCTGGACGGGGTCAACGTCGCGCTCGGCGTCTCGGGGAGCATCGCGGCGGTGAAGGTCGTCGAACTCGCGCACGAACTGCGCCGACAGGGCGCGGGCGTCCGCGCCGTCATGTCCCCGGCGGCGACGGACATCGTCCACC
>NZ_QXIJ01000256.1:0-488 GCF_003665925.1 Halobellus sp. Atlit-38R | reverse complement strand
CGCGTCGACGACCTCCAGAAGTCGTTCGGCGGGCTCGCGGCGACGGACCACGCGACGTTCGCCGTCGAGCGCGGCACGATCACCGGGCTCATCGGCCCGAACGGCGCCGGCAAGTCGACGCTGTTCAACCTCATCTCCGGCTTCTACGAGCCGGACGGCGGGACCGTCGAGGTCAACGGGACCGACGTGACCGGCATGGAGCCGTATCAGGTCGCCGACCACGGGCTCGTCCGGACGTTCCAGACGCCGCGCAAGCTGGAGGGAATGACGGTCCGCGAGGCGATGCTGGTCGGGCCGCGGAAACAGCCCGGCGAGTCGTTCCTGACGCTGTTCGCGTCGCCGGGGACGGTCGCCGACAGCGAGTCGGCGAACCTCGCCGAGGCCGAGCGGATACTGGCGGACTTCGAGATCGACCACCTCGCCGCGCAGCCCGCGACGGACATCTCCGGCGGGCAGATGAAGCTCGTCGAGCTCGCGCGGGCGATGCT
>NZ_QXIJ01000255.1:0-489 GCF_003665925.1 Halobellus sp. Atlit-38R | reverse complement strand
CGCGGTGGACGTCTCCGAAGAGGTAGTCGACTATTTATAAATAGCTGAGACAGGATCCCTGACGAACACCGCCAAAGCCCCAGCCGCGAGGACTCGCGCGGCTTGCTGCGCTCCTCGTCACTCGCTTCGCTCGTTCCTGCGGTGCTTACTGCGCCGTGCTTCGTCCTCGCGACTGCCCCTTTGAGTCCCGCCCCGCACAGCGACCGCACCTCACACCTCCCCAGCCTCGCCGCTCGCTCCCTCCGGTCGCTCGCGGCGTCCCTCGCGCGTGCTGTCTCGCGGCCTCCGCTTCGCTCCGGCCGCTCGCAGGCACGCGCCACCGCGGTTCTGTTTGTGCGTATCCGTCGCCGTCGGCGGTCGCGGCCGCGTTCGTCGTCTCCCGCTATCGCGCTCTTCCGACGGTTTAAATCGCGTCGGAGACCAGAGTCCGGTAATGGAACCGAGTTCGCTCTCCGGGCTCCCCGAGGGCGTCGGCGAGGCGCTCGAAGC
>NZ_QXIJ01000254.1:0-489 GCF_003665925.1 Halobellus sp. Atlit-38R | reverse complement strand
GCTCGCGAGCTCCTCCTCGACGCGAAGAACGCACTGGAGGCAGCCGGCTGGCACGTGGTACACGGCATCGTCGACTCCATCTGGGTGGCTCCCGTCGACGGTCGCGAGCAGCGCTCCCTAGAGGAAGTCGCAGCCGAGATCAGCGAAGAAGCGGGCATCGAGTTGGAGTACGAATGCGCGTTTGAGTGGGTCGCGTTCTGTCCGATGCGAAACTCCGAGTCGGGAGCGCTCACTCGATACTTCGGCAAGCGTCGCGGTGAGGACTACCCTGAGACGGGACTCGGCGACGCGGTCAAGACGCGAGGCATCGAGAGCCGACAGCGCTCGACGCCGGAATGGGTCGAAGAGGTCCAAAGCGAGGCGCTCCGCGTGTTCGACGAGACGCGCTCTCCGGAGGCGGTGTGCGGCGTACTCCGGCGGCACCTCGACGAGCTACGACAGGGGACGGTCGACCCGAACGCGCTCGTCGTCGACAATCGCGTGTCGAAG
>NZ_QXIJ01000253.1:0-490 GCF_003665925.1 Halobellus sp. Atlit-38R | reverse complement strand
CCGATCGCCGCGACCTCGCCGTCGCCGCCCGCCGCGCGGGCGACGTCGCTCGCGTCCAGCACCTGCTGGGGCGTCTCCGTCCCCTCGGGCGTCTCGCCCGCGCCGAACAGCGCCGCGATCCGCTCGACGGCGACCCCGTTGAGCCGGTCGCGCGCCCCGCCGAGCGTCTCGCTCGGGCGGAGCCACGCCGCGTTGTCGAACGGAAAGACCGCCGCGCACTCCTCGGAGAGCGCGTCGAGCGTCCGCGCCGCGTTCCGCTCGGCGAGCGGGCGGTGCGGCGTCGGCGCCGCCGACCCGTCGCCGGCGCCCGCGCCCGCTATCTGGGCGCCGTCGAGCGAGCCCGGGTCGTACATCGAGACGAGCCCGACGACGAGGAACGACGAGAACATCGCGATGAACAGCTGGATCCCGATCGCCAGCAGGATCGTCTTCTCGGCGCGCAGCCCGGCGATCTCCCGCCCGGCGATCGTCAGGCGGCTATCCAAGGCTA
>NZ_QXIJ01000252.1:0-491 GCF_003665925.1 Halobellus sp. Atlit-38R | reverse complement strand
GCAGCGGAGTGAAAGTGAACTCGGGGCGTTGACGCGCTTCGAGGGGCGTTCGCGCCGGAACGCCGAATCATGATACACAGAGTCACCCACGAAACGCGGGTCGGTCGGTCGGCGTCTCCGATGTCGGAAACCGCTACGCGGGACTCCAGTAAGTAGTACGCGCCCGCGCGTGCGAGCCTTTAAGGGACGGGCTATCCTAGGCCTGTTCAGATGTCTCAGGATAACGAGTACGGGGCCGGACAGATTCAGGTCCTCGAAGGGCTTGAAGCCGTTCGAAAGCGTCCGGCGATGTACATCGGGTCCACCGATTCTCGCGGACTCCACCACCTCGTCTACGAAGTCGTCGACAACTCCATCGACGAGGCGCTCGCGGGCCACTGCGACGCCATCGAGGTCGCCCTCCACGAGGACGGCTCTGTCAGCGTCACCGACAACGGCCGCGGGATTCCGGTAGGTACGCACGAACAGTACGACCGACCCGCGCTGGAGGT
>NZ_QXIJ01000251.1:0-491 GCF_003665925.1 Halobellus sp. Atlit-38R | reverse complement strand
CTTCTGTGAGAAACCGCTCGCCCCGACGCTCGAAGAAGCCGAAGAGATGCGCGACGCCGCCCGCGACGCCGACGGCGTGGCCGGATGCGCGTTCAACTACCGGTTCGTCCCGGCGATTCAGTACGCGAAGGGTCTCATCGAGGACGGCGAACTCGGTGAGATTCACCATGTCCGCGGACGCTACCTACAGGATTGGCTCGTCGACCCCGAAGCACCGTGGGCGTGGCGCATGGACAAAGACCTCGCCGGGTCCGGCGCGCTCGGCGACCTCGGTGCGCACACTATCGACCTCGTGCGCTTCCTCGTCGGGGATTCGGATGTCGCGGGCGACATTACACGCGTCTCCGGCCACCTCCAGACGTTCGTCGACGAGCGACCGGTGCCCGGAACGGACGAGTACAAACCCGTCACGGTCGACGACGCCTACACGGCACAGGCCGAGTTCGAAAACGGCGCAGTCGGCTCGTTCGAAGCCTCTCGATTCGCCGACG
>NZ_QXIJ01000250.1:0-492 GCF_003665925.1 Halobellus sp. Atlit-38R | reverse complement strand
CGCGCACTCTTTGGTCGTCCCGCTCGGGTTGACCGCCAGGAGGTGCGTCCCCGCTCGCTCACACTTGTATTCGAGCAACGAGAGGAACTTCCGCCACGCGGCAGACGCCGTGTTGCGGCTGTTCGACGGCGACTCCATCATTCCCTTCACGTTCAGGTCTTCGACCGCCACGAGGTCGTACTCCCGAGCATAGTAGTTCGAGAGTTTGTGTAAGAAGTCACGGCGCTTCCGTCGGAGATCGGCGTGACACTCCGCGACTCGTCGCCGTTGCTTCTCGTAGTTGTTCGACCCATGCTGTTTGCGTGAGAGTTTCCGTTGTTCGCGTTCCAAGCGTTCGCGCTCGTTGGAAAGGTCGAGTGACCCGACAGCCGTACCGTCGGTGTCATGGACGTACTTGAGAATCCCCACGTCGATACCGACGCACTTCTCGGGATTCTCAGGTGGTTTGGGCGGTTCACGGTCCATTTGGACGCCGAAGGTGGCGAACCACTC
>NZ_QXIJ01000249.1:0-492 GCF_003665925.1 Halobellus sp. Atlit-38R | reverse complement strand
GACTACGCGGCGGCGGACCTCACCGACTACGGGGAGACGCGGCAGGTGATCGAGGCGGCCGCGCCCGACGCGGTCGTCCACCTGGCCGCGATCCCGCACCCCGAGGACCACGCCGGCTCGCGGGTGTTCGCGAACAACGTCGAGAGTGCGTACAACGTCTTCGACGCGGCCGGCGCCGCCGACCCCGTGGACGCGCGCGTCGACCCCGACGAACTCACCGACTACCAACGCGAGGCGTGGACGGCCGCCGCCGAGTTCGCGGAGGTCCGACCGATCCCCGTCGCGCTCGCCGACGTGTACGACGTGCTCGGCGTGACGACGACGGTCGCCGCCCGCCACCGCGCGGGCGCCGAGGACGGCGACCGCCTCTTCGGGAACGTCTCGACCGGCCCGCGGATCGCCGCGGACGGCGTCGCGCTGGCGTGTATGATCGTCGGCGCGCGCCCGTACAGCGTCGAGCCCGAGCGCCACCGGCACGACCGGCGCGAGGAG
>NZ_QXIJ01000248.1:0-493 GCF_003665925.1 Halobellus sp. Atlit-38R | reverse complement strand
CGGCCGTGAACGTCGGCCGGGACGTGTGTTGGCCATTCTTGAGGCGTTCGACGCCGCTTTTGGTGGCTTCGACGGCTTGGCGAATCCCCTTCTGGACGAGGTTCGCTGTCAGTTCGGTGTCTTCACGCAGTTGGTCATAGAGAGCGCGTTCAGCTTTGGCTTTCGAGAGAATGTGGTAGCCATCGTCGTCGCCGTGCCAACACCACTTGCTCGCGGTGTTGGCGCAGTATTTGAATTGCTCGACAGTCTCTCGAAGGTATGCATCCGCACCTTCGGGCGTGTCGAGTTTGATAACGGCAGTTCGACGGTGCTCCACAATATTTCACATATCTACTTGTGGTTACTTAATAATTGGGAGTTAGTGGGCGGCATTGTTCAGATTAGCTGGTTCCAGCAAACGGCAAACGATTGGAGCCACGTTTCTGCGGTTTCTGGGTCGGCGTGTCTGAAGTGGTTTGCAAAGGCGTTCGTCCGGCGTTTCAACTCCTTGAAG
>NZ_QXIJ01000247.1:0-493 GCF_003665925.1 Halobellus sp. Atlit-38R | reverse complement strand
CGGTCGGGCCGGCCCGCCGGGACGCTGAACGCGGGCGGGCTCAGCGCCCGCCGTCGCGGTCGCTCGTCGACCATGACACGCGAGTGCGAGCCGCCGCGACCGTCGCTCCGACGGCCGCGCCGACCGCGTTGACCGCGGCGTCGCGCCACGCGAACGACCGCCACGGGATCGGCGCCTGGACGAGTTCGATCCCGACGCCGAACGCGACCGCGCCGCCGGCCGCGAGGAGCGGTCCGAACCGATTTCCGCGCGCCACCGGTACGAGCAGCGCGGCGAGGACCGCGTAGCCGACGAGGTGAAACGGGTCGGTGAGTCCGACCCCGGCGGGCAGGGCGTCGAGGGCGCCGCCGAGCGCGCTCTCCCCGCCGCCCGACGACCCGGGCACCGGAACCACGGACGCGACGAGCACGACGAACGCGATCCCGAAGGTCCTCGCTCGGTCGCGCACGGTCGCTCTCAGACGGCGCGCGACCCTTCCCTGACGGCGTCCGGT
>NZ_QXIJ01000246.1:0-494 GCF_003665925.1 Halobellus sp. Atlit-38R | reverse complement strand
GTCGTTCCCCGCGACGGCCGCGGAGCTACGCGACGCGCTCGGCGATCAGGAGGTGCCCTACGACGCGCAGGGGCGCTCGATCGCGCTCTCGGACGCGCTCGACCGCGTGCCGCAACGGGAGTTCGAAAACGAGACGGCGTTCCTCGACGCGCTCTACCCGGTGTTCGACGAGGCCCGCCGGGAGGAGCGCGGCGTGATCGCCAGCCTCCGCGACGCGTTACCCTTCTGAGCCGGTCGGGCGCGGTCCGCCCGACCGAGAACCCCTCACCGCGACTCGGCGATCTCGCTCGCTTCCTCGTCGGACTCGCCGGCGTCGTAGCGCTCGATGACGTCGTTGATCAGGACGACGTCGCCGACCGCGCGGACCCAGCGGTACGGGACGATGACGCCCGTCGAGCCGCTCACCTGTCCGGCGAACAGCTCGTGGTTGAGTTCGGCGAGCGCGAGGCCGGTCACGGCGCGGGCGTCTAAGTCGAGCTGGATGTCCTCGATTT
>NZ_QXIJ01000245.1:0-494 GCF_003665925.1 Halobellus sp. Atlit-38R | reverse complement strand
ACAGTCTGGTAGAAGCATCGACAGAAGACGAAGCACTATCCACCGGAAAGACGGTGTTCGACCGCCTGGTCGGCGCGGACCCACACGCTGGCGCCGTCTTCGACTACCACGTGACGTTCGACGAGGAGGATACGTCCGTTGCGGGGAAGGCGCGATGGGGTGAGTTGCCGACTGCAGCCCCCGTCGACTCCGATGACGGCCAAGACCTGCTTGAGTGTGGCTGGGAGGCGACGAAAGAGGAGTTCGAGCGGAATCTCGAACGGGTGAGGGAGGCACTTGACGAACTTTCCGATGAGGAGATCATGCGCGACGAAGATCTCGCTCGGCACGCCTTCCACCAGGTCGGCGCCTACGACGGGCCAACGATCTTCCTGTACAACGAATATGCGAACGGTATCCGTCACCGTGAGCAGCTGGATCGAGTGCTGGAGGAGAGCGAGGAGCTCTGGATCGTGCCCGCCGACGTCCACTTCTAACAGATGTCCCGAATCACA
>NZ_QXIJ01000244.1:0-494 GCF_003665925.1 Halobellus sp. Atlit-38R | reverse complement strand
CGATGTCGACGTCGCCGGCGCCGGCGCCGCCCATGCCGCCCATCATGCCGCCGAGACCGCCCATGCCGCCGCCCTCGATGACCTCCTCGATGACCACGCGGTCGAGGTCGAGGCGGTCCATGAGGTCCTGCGCGATCTGCTGTTTCTGGAACATCCACTGCTGGTTCATCTGCATCGCCTGCGTCGCCGTGACGTAGAGGACCTCCTTCTCGACCTCCTCGGTCTCGACGGTCTCCTCGCCGTCGTCGTCCTCGGTGACGGTCTCCTCCTCCTCGGTGACCGTCTCGATGCGGACCTCCGGCGCCTCCTGGAGGTACATGCCGAGCATGCCGGACGCCTGCTCCTCGCGGTCGTCGATGACTTCGAGGATCTCGTACTCGTACTCGAGGTCCTCGCCGGCGAGCGGGTGGTTGAAGTCGACGCGGGCGCGGCCGCCGATGATCGTCTCGAGGTGGCCCTGCTGGTTGTCGATCTGGACCTGCGCGCCGGGGTAG
>NZ_QXIJ01000243.1:0-494 GCF_003665925.1 Halobellus sp. Atlit-38R | reverse complement strand
GGTGGTTCTTGGTCATGTGAGTTCCGTTTGTAATGTGTCGTGTGGGGTTTGGAGTTCGGTTGGCGTGTGATTCACCGTGGGGCTGTTCTGCGGACGATTCGAGCGTATGGGCAGGGGTAAACGACCGGAGCCACCGTGCGCGTTGCAGGCGGCCGAGTCGAAAAAGGTTGTTTGGCGCGTGGTTCTGGCATAGTGGGGCTGTTTCAGGAGTGGTTCTGGTCGTGGGCTATCAGGGTGCTGTCGGAGTCGATTCGGTCTGCTGCGTCAGCTGTTCCCAGACCACGAGGGTCGGCGGCGTCACGACGAGCGCGGTGAGATACGAGTAGAAGATACTCAGTGCGGTCACGACGCCGAACTGTCCGAGGACGGGGGTGATTGCGATTGCGAGGACGCCGAGACCGGTCGTCGTCGTCAGCATACTCCCGGTCAGTGCGCCGCCAGTCCCGCTGACGGTCATGTGCAGCGCCTCGTTGAGGTTGGAGTCGTTGTACTCG
>NZ_QXIJ01000242.1:0-495 GCF_003665925.1 Halobellus sp. Atlit-38R | reverse complement strand
AGGACGAGCGCGTCGACTTCCTCACCGAGGCGATCCTACAAGAGGAGCCGGTCGTCGACGTCGACGAGCCCGGCGACGTCTCCGAGACGACGGAGCGCGTCCTGCGGCGGTTTGCGTCGTTCGCGGAGTGGCAGGAGGAGTACGGCCAGCAGGCGATCGACACCTACTGCATCTCGATGACCGAGGAGCCGAGCCACGTGCTGGAGGTCCTCTTCTTGGCCGACCAGGTCGGCGTCGTCTCCCTCCCCGACCACTGCGCGGTCGACGTGGTCCCGCTGTTGGAGACCGAGTCCGCGCTCAACGGCGCCGAGCGCATCCTCGGCACCCTCTTCGAGAACGAGGCGTACGCGGCCGCGCTCGACGCGCGCGGCGAGGTCCAAGAAGTGATGCTCGGCTACTCCGACTCCAACAAGGAGAACGGCTTCCTCGCGGCCAACTGGGACCTCTACCAGAACCAGCGCCGGATCGCGCGCTTCTGCCGCGAGGAGGACGTGA
>NZ_QXIJ01000241.1:0-495 GCF_003665925.1 Halobellus sp. Atlit-38R | reverse complement strand
GCTCGAATCCCACTACGACGAGCGGATCGACCCCGGGTCCTTCTACGGCACGCTCTCCGCGCTCGTCGAGGCCGGGTACCTCGACCGCCGGACGGAGGGGATCGCCGACGTGTACGCGCTCACCGACGCGGGCGAGGCCGCGCTGCTCGACCACTACGACTGGCTCGGCGAGCGGATCGAGGGCGGCGACGGGGACGACGGCGACGACGGCGGCGACGACGCCGACGACGGTGGCGACAGAAGGTAGCGGGGTCGGCGGGCGAGGGGCGGAGCGCCGCGGCCCGGACCTCAAGGATTAACAACTTCGTGGGCGTGGATTAACATATGACAGTCGTCAGCGTGTCCATGCCGGAGGAGTTGCTCGAACGGATCGACCGGTTCGCGGACGAGCACGGGTACACCGGCCGGAGCGAGGTCGTCCGCGAGGCCTCGCGGAACCTCCTCGGCGAGTTCGAGGACGCCAAGCTGGAGGACCGGGCCCTGATGGCCGTGGTG
>NZ_QXIJ01000240.1:0-496 GCF_003665925.1 Halobellus sp. Atlit-38R | reverse complement strand
ACACGCTGGGCGTCCACCTCCAACCACCCGAAGCGCCGCGCCCCTTCGCCCGGTACGAACACGTCCTCCCCGAGAACGGGCAGGTCCTCGCCAGCACGCTCCACGGCGACGACTTCCTCGTCGCGCTCAAGTCCGTCGTCGCGTGGGACCGCGGCGCGGGCGCGGTCTACGGCATCGGTGCCGAGGTCGCCTTTCTCACCCACCACGGCAACGACTTCGAGACGATGGGCGCGAACGAACACCTCCTCCGCAACGCGCTCGCGGTCCTCGGCGGCCCCGCCCACCGCAGACCGGCGTTCACCGACCGCCCCGCCGACGCCGAGGGGTTCGCCGCGATGCGCGAGCGACGCGGCGACGACCATCTCCGACCCCGGTACCACCTCGCCGGCCCCGCAAACTGGCTGAACGACCCGAACGGCGTCATCCAGCACGACGGGACCTACCACCTGTTCTACCAGTACAACCCCGGCGGGCCGTTCCACGGGTCGATTCACTG
>NZ_QXIJ01000239.1:0-498 GCF_003665925.1 Halobellus sp. Atlit-38R | reverse complement strand
GGTGAACGGGAGGCCGGAACAGCCGGCGACCGCCGCCGCGCCCGCGGTCGCGACCCCGGCGAGGAACCGTCGCCGGGACCCGCCCTCTTCGGTCACGTGCCATCACCCCTCGAGTCGGCCGACGAGGCGTTGAACGCGGCCGGCGGCTCCCGCCGCAGGCAGGAGCCGCTCATGCCCCTCCCGCTCCCGGTCGAGTGGTCGGCGGCGACCGGGAGCCGGATCGCGAACCCGACCGTGTGGATCGCGTCCGCGTCGCACTCGACGTCGGCCGGGCGGTACGCCCGGCAGAAGTCTGCGTGGGGGTGGAGGTCGCCGTCCGCAAGCTCGTCCGGCTCGACCGACACGGACCGGAACCGCACCTCCCGACACGCCCGCACCGGCATCGAGAGGAGGTACGCCGACGCCGACTCGAAGTCGGTCGCGGCGAGGAACGTCCGGAGCCGTTCGCCCGCGCCCGTCCCGGCGAACGTGAGCTCGTCGAGCTCCGACGCCGCGACC
>NZ_QXIJ01000238.1:0-498 GCF_003665925.1 Halobellus sp. Atlit-38R | reverse complement strand
GGACGAACTCGCTCGCGGCCGCCAGCGCGTCCGTCCGGTCGTCCATCGGGGTCGCGCCCGCGTGGTTCGCCTCCCCGTCGATCGTCGCCTCGCAGTGGGTGATCCCGGTGATCGTCGTCACGACGCCGGCCGCCGCGCCCGCCGCCTCCAGCGTCGTGTCCTGCTCGACGTGGAGTTCGTAGAACGCCCCCCACGACGCGGGGTCTAGCGTCGTCGGCGCGCCCTCCGCGTCGGTCGGCGTGGCGGCGTCGACCGCGTCCCCGCCGCGGTAGCCGATCCGGTCGAGCGCCTCGCCGAGCGTCTCCCCGTCGCCGTCCGACAGCGCGAGCGCCTCGTCGAGCGCCAGCTCGCCGGTCGCGATGGTCGACCCTAACAGGCCGTTGCCGAAGGTGCCGCCCTCCTCCTCGGTGAAGCTCACGACCCCGACCGGGCGCTCCGGTTCGACGCCCTCGTCCCGCATCGCGCGGACCGCCTCCAGCGCGGCGTACACCCCGAGCG
>NZ_QXIJ01000237.1:0-498 GCF_003665925.1 Halobellus sp. Atlit-38R | reverse complement strand
AGAGTCTCCTACGTTCTCTTTGACTGAACTCTACAGATACAACATCTTGTAGGATTCCTGACCATATCGTTTGTATCTCGCACAGGGCTCCTGACACAATACAGGCAAATCCGAACTGAGTGTCAGTGTGTGAATCACCTGTATTGACCGCAATCGGTTTGAGATGTATCGGATTCCGAGGATTTCAACAGAGGTCCGTTTTTGAAATGAGAGTACAACTCAACCAAGTAGCTAAATTGTTGTGTATTCTATTAGTACCAATCTGTGTCTCTGAGTAAGTCCACCGTTTTCGGATTCGTCCTCCTCGTACTACTCACTACATTCGGAGCCGCAATTACCATTCAGTTCCCGACACTGTCGGTCGGTGGTGTAACTGTCCCAAAGTCTCTCATAGTCGGCCTGATCAGTAGTACTCTGCTCGTAACATTACTCGTCTCTCATTACCGGTTCAGAGAAACCCGAAGGTGGACACAGCTTGTTCTGTTCGGAGTTGGGATA
>NZ_QXIJ01000236.1:0-498 GCF_003665925.1 Halobellus sp. Atlit-38R | reverse complement strand
TATACTCGCGAGCAATATGCCCGATGAGTATGACGAGTTTGTAGAGACTGTTCGTGAACACTCGCTGGAGACTGGCCGCGAGTGGCGTGGTGGATTGAAACCCCTGAACGACGAGATGGTTCGACAGGCTGTCACCGCTCGTGCTGCGTCTGAGAGTGGTGTTGATGCTGATGAGGTGGATGCGGTCCTCGATGCGGTCATTGAGACGCTTGCACAGTTCAACGCGAAAGATGGCGATGGATCTGAGTAATAGGGATACCCGCTGAGATTACGACTGTTTTCACCGATAAGACTGCCCGAGGAGTTTTTTGCTGCTCTGTTGAATAGTTGTGTCTTCGTAGGGCAAATCATCTGTTGAATAGCCGAGGCGAGTGATCGTCGGCTTGGATTAGTTTCATTCCTGCTCAAGAGCGCTATTCAACACAGCACTTTGAGCAGGTTTGAGAGTAGCATAGATCACTAACTTTTCGTCCTGCTCGTGCCTTATCTAGACAGTGC
>NZ_QXIJ01000235.1:0-498 GCF_003665925.1 Halobellus sp. Atlit-38R | reverse complement strand
CCCGAGGAACCCGAGGAACGCGGGCAGCTCGGCGACCCCGAACTCCCGGACGATCAGGGCGCCGCTGAAGCCGAACCCGAGGAGCGTCGCGCCGGCCAGCACCGCCAGCCGGCCGAGGTACGTGCCGGCGACGACCTCGCTCCGCCGGACCGGCAGCGAGAACACGACCGCGAGCCACCCCTCGTCCTCGCGGCCGACGATCGCGTCGTAGCCCAAGGCGAGCGCCGTGAGCGGGACGAGGTACGCGGCGAGGCTCGTCAGCGAGGCGACGACGCGCTCTGCGCCCGCCGGCCCGACCGCGGAGCCGCTGAACGTTAAGACGACGCCGCCGAACGCGACGAACAGCCCGGTCAGCGCGAGCGCCCACCGGCTCCGGACCGCCAGCCGGTACTCGGTGACCGCGACGACGAAGACGTGCCGCAGCGCCCCGCGGACGCCGTCGTTCGCCCCGGTCTCGGTCGCCTCGACGGTCGCCGCCGACGCCGACGAGTCGGCGGC
>NZ_QXIJ01000234.1:0-499 GCF_003665925.1 Halobellus sp. Atlit-38R | reverse complement strand
GAGCCAGCGAAGCATCCGGGCCGTCCGCGCCTTCGTCTCGGTGAGCGCGAGTGAACAGAACACCGTCCCGGTACAGGCGACGGTCCCGCGCTGGAACGGGTTCGGCTCCGGCGTGTGCTTCGAGAGGAGCGGTTCGGCAAGCAAGTCGTCGAGAGCACCTGCCGGAACGTCCATCACGATTGGATTCTGTCGGCGAGTGAGTCGTATCTTGCCAGAACCGTACTTATCGGCGAGGTCGGCTAGTTCGAGCGCGTCCGCCGCAGTAAGTCGGCCGACCGCGACGCTGAGTCCGACGTAATACCCACCGTCAGATTGCTCGTGAACGCCGACGTGGTCGGACTTGCCTGCCGACTGCGGTCGACCCGCATTGTAGGTGTACTCGTCGCGGATGTCCTCTCCTGCCGACTGGCGTTCGAAGTCGAGGTACTCCGATTCGAGTCGGTCGCGTCTCTTTTCCGTTCCCCAGTCGTCGACGAAGAATCGACTGCGGGCGCGGGCG
>NZ_QXIJ01000233.1:0-499 GCF_003665925.1 Halobellus sp. Atlit-38R | reverse complement strand
TCCGCTCCCGCCACGCGAGGATCGCCCCCGCGAGCCCGACCGTCACGGCCACGAGGAGGGCGACGGACAGGGGACTCAGCGCGGCCATGGCGTTTTTTACGCGCATCGCATTTATAACTCATCTGGTCGGATTAGTTCATTGAAAAAATCGGGCGCTCGGGCCTCAGCGCAGGGAACGTCCCGCTCTCACAGCCCGATCGCGAGGAGGGCGACGCCGGCGACGAGGTAGCTGCCGTCCGGGGCGACGCCGAGCGCCGTCCCGTCGAGCC
The DNA here is from genome assembly GCF_003665925.1 of Halobellus sp. Atlit-38R. Classification (NCBI taxonomy): domain Archaea; kingdom Methanobacteriati; phylum Methanobacteriota; class Halobacteria; order Halobacteriales; family Haloferacaceae; genus Halobellus; species Halobellus sp. Atlit-38R. Next base: position 230 of record NZ_QXIJ01000233.1, on the reverse strand, counting down.
GCCCCGCGAGCGCGGTGACGGCCAGGGAGACGGCGAGCCCGACGGCCAGCGCGGCGAGGGCCGGGGTCGCCGCCGCGCCGGTCGCGAAGGCAACCGCGAGCAGCCCGGCGGCGACGGCGTCGACGCCGAGGAGGATCCGCCGCGTTCCGGCGACCCCGAAGACGACCGGGAGCGTCGCCACGCCCCGTGCCGCGTCCGCGGCGGCGTCCCTGACGTTCGGGACCTCGACG
>NZ_QXIJ01000232.1:0-501 GCF_003665925.1 Halobellus sp. Atlit-38R | reverse complement strand
ACGCAATTATTGCTCCCATATTCCCGCGACGATGCGATGTCGCTGCCCGCGAGCGCTCGCGAACGGGGGTTCGGCGGCGCTCGCTCACGCCTCCTCGTCGAACAGCCCCAAGTCCTCGGCGACGAGGTCGGCGAGGCGGTCCTTGATCGCGGGGTCGACCTCCGCGACGGACTCGCCGCCGTGCTTCTGGGCGTTGTGCTTGTCGAGCGCGTCCGCGAGGTCGTCGAGCGGCACGCGGGTCTCCGTCTCGCACTCGTCGCACACGATCGGGACGGACGGCTCGTCGGTGGACATTACGCCGACCATCGCCCGTGTCGGATATATGCCTTCGGGCGTCGGCCGGGAGACCGAGGCCGGCGGCGCCGCCCGCGTCGCCGAGTCCGCCTCCGGCGACGCGAACCGCCACCGTCTACTGGCCCCGCCGCGACCCTCCGGCATGTACGTTCTCGTGACGGGGGCCGCGGGCGGGATCGGCGGGGGCGTCGCGCGCTCGCTCGCGGC
>NZ_QXIJ01000231.1:0-501 GCF_003665925.1 Halobellus sp. Atlit-38R | reverse complement strand
CATGGAAAAGCATGTGAATTCTCTCACAAAAATCTACACAAAATGACCACTGATTCACAGGACGGCTCTACAGTCCTCTTTCACAATATTGTGGCACCGTATCGAAACAAACTATTTGAAGAAATATCAGATAGCATTAATTTGACAGTATACTTTAGCAAATCAAACAACAAAGATAGATATTGGGAATCATCCCCAGAGAACTACAACTATAAGTCACGTATGTTAAAAGGATTTGAGATTGGACCATTTATTATAAACCCCTTCCTATGGATCCATCTTTTGAGAGATGACCCGGAAACAGTCATAGCTGTAGAAACGCTTCAAACAGTAGTATCCACGTTTATGCTGGTGATACTCACTAAGCTCACCGGAAGCTCATTAGTGCTCTGGAGTGGGGTCTTTGAGGATGAATATAAGTACAAGCGTTCTCCTGAAATGATTCATAATATAGATAATGCTGTAATTAGAAACACTATTCTTTCCATATTTAGAATTTGC
>NZ_QXIJ01000230.1:0-501 GCF_003665925.1 Halobellus sp. Atlit-38R | reverse complement strand
TGTACGTTGAGGCCGCGATCCCGATGGCGATCCTCGCGGGATACATGGTTGTAGAGTCGGTCCAGCGGATCGGTAACTCGGTACTGACCGGGATGGACCGAGCGGACGTGCCCTTCCGTTCGCGGTTGATGGGCGTGACCCTAGCGATCGTGTTGAACCTGGTGTTGATCCCGACCTACGGACTCGTCGGTGCAGCCGTTGCCACCTTCACCTCGAAACTCCTCGATACACTTTACCAGTGGATCTCTATTAGCAGAATACTGGACCTTTCGTTACCGATCAAGAGCGTATCCTGGCAACTCATTAGCACGACAGTTATGGGGCTCTCGGTGGCTAGCCTCGCGACAGCCTTCGCACCCCTGACGCTGCCCACGTTGTTCGCTATCGTCTTCACCGGGGCCGGCACCTACGCCGTGCTGGTCCTGCTGGACCCCGACATCCGCCAGATCGTCAACCAGTACCTACCGGTGTCGATACCGGCTGTCTAGGACGTTTTTCGAC
>NZ_QXIJ01000229.1:0-502 GCF_003665925.1 Halobellus sp. Atlit-38R | reverse complement strand
TGGTGATCTCTTCTTTGAGACGTACTGGATACAGAGTGTGAGTGGTTCAGACGAAAAAGCAGGTGTCACCGAGTCACGCGACACCCGGGTGATCCTCGACCGCTTTGATTGCTCCGGCGGCCGGTCGGCTTCAGAGCCACCGGATCCGTCCGAAAGCATTTATCGATCTGAAAGAGCGTCGATATATGAAGCGACGGGCCCTCCTGACCTCTCTCGGCTGCGTCGGGACCGCTCCCCTCGCAGGTTGTGTCGCCGACCAATCTGTGAGTCTATCCAGCACGCCAGCCCCGAATCGTGTCGTTGGGGAATGGTGGGACGCCGTCAGGAACCGCGACGCCGAGCGGTTCCGCGACCTGTATCACCCCGACTCGCCGGAACGTGACGCATCCTACTGGACCAACGAAGACTGGTGGGAGTCGTTTCCGCCGGACGTTCTAGCGTCTAGCACTATCGAGGAGCGTACCCTCGTAGCGGAATCCGACACCGAAGCAACTGTTCTCGA
>NZ_QXIJ01000228.1:0-503 GCF_003665925.1 Halobellus sp. Atlit-38R | reverse complement strand
CCCGGGGCGCCAACTCCGGCACGCACACGAAGGAGCTGAACCTCTGGGAGGCGGCCGGCACGGAGCCCGGCGGCGACTGGTACCAGGAGACCGGCACCGGGATGGGCGAGGCGCTGAACATCGCGAACCAGCAGGGCGCGTACACGCTCTCGGACCGCGGGACCTTCATCTCGCAGCGCTCGGAGATCGACCTCACGATCCTCGTCCAAGGGCCGATCGAGGACGGGCCGGAGATCCTCTCGAACCCGTACGGAGTGATGGCGGTCAACCCCGGGGTCCACGAGAACGCCAACTACGACCTCGCGATGGCGTACATCGGCTGGATCACCAGCCCGGGCGTCCAGGAGGCCATCTCGGAGTACCAGGTGAACGGCGAGCAGCTGTTCTTCCCGGAGGCCGTCTCCGAGGACCCGAACTTCCAGCAGTACGTTCCGGAGGGTTGGAGTAGCGAGAGCGACGACTCGTAGTCGTGCCATTCGAAGCGACCGTCCAGTCGGTCCCGG
>NZ_QXIJ01000227.1:0-504 GCF_003665925.1 Halobellus sp. Atlit-38R | reverse complement strand
GTCAGCGACCGCGCGGCGGCGGGTCCTCGGCCGCGTCTCCGGTCCCCGTCACGGTCCCGACCCCCTTGCTCGACCCCTCGCGGAAGACGAACCGCTGTCCCTCCTCGATCAGGTACGAGCGGAACTTGAACCGGACGCGTGCTTCACCCGTGTCGCCCGGGAGCAGCCGGCCGTTCTCCGGGAAGAACGCGGCCGCCTCGGAGACGGTCTCGAGGTGGACCACGGGCTCGTACCCCTCCTGGATCCGGGTCGGGTGGTTGAGCACCATCACCTCGGCGTCGAACTCGCGGACCGGGTCCGGCTCGGCGTCGCGGGGGACTAGGGCCATCCCGCGCCCGATCTCGTCCTCGTCGACGCCCTTCAGCGCGATGCCGACGATCCGCCCGGCGGTCGCCTTGTCGACCCGGTGGTAGTGCATCTCGATCGACCGCGCCTCGACCTCGCGGAAGGAGCCGTCCGGCATGGGGCCGAGCAGGAGCTCGTCGCCGGTCTCGACGGTCCCCG
>NZ_QXIJ01000226.1:0-504 GCF_003665925.1 Halobellus sp. Atlit-38R | reverse complement strand
CGCCATGGCGGCGTCGACGCCGTCAGCGTCGATTCCCTCGCTGTCCACGGGTTCGGTCGTCGGTCCATCTCCGCCGCTCGCGGCCACCGCTCCGCCGTCGGCGGCCTTCGTCGGAATCTCTCGGGGAACGTACACCCAGTCGCCGTCGTCGAGCGCGGCCGCCCGGTCGAGGTCGTCGTCGAAGTGGAGGTGGACGTGCGTCGAGCGCCCGCTGTTCTCGAGCACGACCGGGAACGGCCCGTCGGTGACGAACGAGTCCGGCGCGTCGATGTCGTGGACCGCCTCCCCGTTCAGTTCGACGTCGAGTGTCGGCACGGTCGGGACCACGCCCCCGTACTAAAAAAAGATTCACACGAGCGAGGGGTTTCGAGGCAGGGGACCGCCGCCGTCGCCCGCTCGGCTCGGCCCTACGCTGCCGCCTCTTCGCGCATGTCCGGCGGCAGGAGGTTCGGGATCCCGTCCTCGATGGGGTACGTCTCGCCGCACTCCGTGCAGGTGAGCGTC
>NZ_QXIJ01000225.1:0-504 GCF_003665925.1 Halobellus sp. Atlit-38R | reverse complement strand
AACCGGCGAGATAGACATCGAACAGGTCCGTGAGAATGTTGCTGCTAGCGGGACCGAGCCGACCGACTCGGAAGTCCGAGCAGAGATCCGACGCGAGTTCGACATCAGCGAGACGGTCGATGACCCCGATCTGGAGGAGACACTCTCGGAGGCGATGAACCTGCTATTAGGGGACAACGCCGAGATGGCCGACGAATTGCTCTCCAACGAGATCACGACGCCGTGCGCCGAGACCGTGCCCGAACAGACGGTTCACGGACCCGACCACGAGTCCGCCTGCCTCCTCCACGGGGAGCGGACGCCCGCGGAGCCGAACCCCGCGGACGACTGATCCGGGCGCGACCCGGGTCGGCGATGTTTACTCGGCCGCCGAACCGACCGACGACGGATCGATCCGTTGGGGTTCCGGAACGTCCGCGTCCGGCGGGGCCACCGCCACGTCCCCGCGCGATTCTACGTCCGGCTCGCCGTCGCCGTCCGGCGGCGCGAGCACTGCCGTCGCAC
>NZ_QXIJ01000224.1:0-504 GCF_003665925.1 Halobellus sp. Atlit-38R | reverse complement strand
CGGTCGCGACCGCGCCGTCCGGGCGTGCGACGAGGGAGTTGCCGGCGTACGCCGCCTCGTCGGGCGCGCGCCCGCCGCCGGAGCTCCCGGTTCGGCCCGCCCCGACGACCCACCTGACGCCGTCGAGCGCGCGGGCGCGGCACAGGAGACGCCAGTTGGTGACGTGGTCGGCGGGCCACGCACCGACGACGACGAGCGCGTCGACCGCGCGCTCCGCGAACCACGCGCTCTCCGCGACGAAGTTGAGGTCGTAGCAGGTCGGCAGGCCGGTCGGTCCGGCGGCCGTCTCGACGACGACGCGGTCCTCGCCGGGCTCGACCCACGCGGTCTCGTCGTACCACAGGTGTCGCTTGCGGTAGACGGCGAACCGGCCCGGGCCGTCGCCCGTCTCGCCCGTCGGCCCGGTGTTCGCGCCGCGGTCCGGCGGCGGAACGTACGCGGTCGCGTTGTAGACGCTCCCCTCGTCGCGCTCGGCGTAGCCCGCGACCACCGCCGCGTCCGCCG
>NZ_QXIJ01000223.1:0-505 GCF_003665925.1 Halobellus sp. Atlit-38R | reverse complement strand
GGGCCGACCGACGGGGACCCCTTCGAGTCGATGGGGAGCGGGGACGTCGGCGAGGAGGACGTGTGGGCGGCGCTCGACGAGGGCACCGCCGTTGGGGCCGACGCGACCGACCTCGGCGACACGGACGGCCCGACTCCCGGGACGCCGGGCGCGGCGGCGACCGGCGACGAGCGCGTGGTCGACAAGCGGAGCTACTGCCAGCGCTGTCCGCACTTCGCGGCGCCCCCGGAGACGGCGTGTACCCACGAGAGAACGGAGATAGTGGAGTCGGTCGACTTCTCGCAGTTCCGCGTCCGTAACTGGCCGATGGTCGAGGCGGACGACCCCGCCTTCGACGGCGAGTGACCGGAAGCGGTTTCGCTTCGGCCGCCGAGTACCCGCCGTCGATTTCTGAACACGTTCAAGCCTGACCGCCCGGTACGTCGTCAGTACCGTGGGAGGGTTCGGTTTCGAGGGACGGCGATCGGTCGAGTTCGGTCCGGGAGCCGTCACTGGCGCGATAGGG
>NZ_QXIJ01000222.1:0-505 GCF_003665925.1 Halobellus sp. Atlit-38R | reverse complement strand
TCGCGGCGGTGATCATCTTCGGCGCGTACAGCCTCGGGATGGCCGCGCTGTACCCGTTCTACCGCGCGCCCGACGTGGCGATGACGGAGGCCGCCATCTCCGCCGGCGTCACGACCGTGCTGCTGCTGCTCACGCTCGCGAAGACGACCCGCATCGACCACGAGGCGGCCTTCGAGTCGGTGAACCTGCCCGCGGCCGGCGCGGCCGGCCTGCTGTTCGCCGGCCTGATGCTCACGATGGCCGACATCCCGGCGGTCGGGTCCGCGGACGCGCCGATCTGGTCGAACCCGGACGTGACCCAGTGGTACATCGCGGAGACGTACGCGGAGACGCACGTCGAGAACACGGTGATGGCCGTGCTGGCGGCGTTCCGCGGCTTCGACACGTTCGGCGAGGCTGTCGTCGTGTTCGCGGCCGGGATCGCCGCCCTCATCGTCCTCCACCGGGAGGTGTTCGCATGAGCGGCACAGACGCCGGCCCCGGCGGGGACGCCGAGACCCCTTCC
>NZ_QXIJ01000221.1:0-505 GCF_003665925.1 Halobellus sp. Atlit-38R | reverse complement strand
TAGTCAGTTGGTCACTGGGAACGGTATCCAGTTGTCGGGCGGGTGGTCCGCCTGGCTGTACCTCATGTGTGGCACTCCCGAGACTTGCAGATACGGGGCCTGCAAAGACCGAGATTACCATTATGAGTGGGAATGCGAGACTCAACCCTTGTTGGGAGAGCCTGCGGTAGCGACTCATATATCTCTCAACTAATAGAATCGTCATAATACTTTTGAATATCAGGGTATTTGAACTGTCTTCATCAGGGCCACTGTATCCGTCAAATTCTGCTAATCGCATGCCGTCACGGTGAACGAAAAATGAACCCGTTGTGCTTACTCTATCTAACAATCATCTATGTTACAATTATGTCGAAGACTGTTACAGAAAGGTAACCAATGGCCCGAACCAATCCCAACGGAGTCCATACCTGACCGAAATCGTCGGAGTTCCTGCCTCTCCAACCAAGTATAACAAACGTACGTATATCATACTAGGCAGGTCGTCGCCCCCGTGACGAGCCTT
>NZ_QXIJ01000220.1:0-506 GCF_003665925.1 Halobellus sp. Atlit-38R | reverse complement strand
GCCGCTCCCGGCCGCGAAGGGGCCCGACGGGGTCACCGACGCCGACCGGTACGTCGCCGACATCACCGACGAGCGCGCCGTCCGCGAGGCCGTCGCCGACGTCGGCGCGGTGATCCACCTCGCCGGCGATCCGCGGAAGACGGCGCCGTGGGACTCGGTCCTCCGGAACAACATCGACGGGACGCAGGTCGTGATGCGCGCCGCCGCCGAGGCCGGCGTCGAGAAGTTCACGTTCGCCTCCTCGAACCACGCCGTCGGCGGCTACGAGACGGCCGAGCGGACTCCGGACCTGTACCGCCCCGAGGACGACTACCGGCTCGACGGGAGCGAGCTGCCCCGCCCCGGCAACCTCTACGGGGTCTCGAAGGCGGCCGGCGAGTCGCTCGGTCGCTTCTACCACGACGAGTTCGACATGAGCGTCGTCTGCGTCCGCATCGGGAACCTCACCAAGGACCACCCGCCCCGCGAGTACGAGCGCGGGCAGGCGATGTGGCTCTCGCACCGCG
>NZ_QXIJ01000219.1:0-506 GCF_003665925.1 Halobellus sp. Atlit-38R | reverse complement strand
TCGCCGTCCTCGCGCGTCAAGGAGTCGCGGCCCGCCGACCGGCGCCCGAACTTCCGCTCCATCGACGCCTTCGAGAGGTACATGACGTGCCCGATCTGTCGGGCGATGGCGAGCCCCTCGGTCGGGTCCGGCCGGTCGTCGCCGTAGTAGTCGCCGCCGTTCCAGTCGTCGTCGGCGCGGATCGCGCGGCGCGCGACCGCGTCGAGCGCGAGGCACTGCGCGTCGAGCCGCCCCGCGGTCGCGATGGCGACCACGCGGTCGACGTCGTCCGGGTACCGCTTCGCCCACTCTAAGGCGTTCATCCCGCCGACGCTGCCGCCGACGACCGCGCGCAGCCGCCCCACGCCGAGGCGGTCGAGGAGGCGGCGCTGCGCGCGCGCCCAGTCCTCGACCTGGACCGGCGGGAACGCGGTCCCCCAACGGTCGTGGTCGGGCTCCTCGCGGAGGTCGAGGTCCGCGCGCCGCTCGCTGGCGGGCCCCGTCGTCCCGTAACAGGAGCCGGGGAC
>NZ_QXIJ01000218.1:0-506 GCF_003665925.1 Halobellus sp. Atlit-38R | reverse complement strand
GTATGATGAGGCATTCCTAGTTCAAGATGACTTATTTTTAGATGATATTAAATGGCTGTCAATATATCACTACAAGCACTTAAAATAGTGACCTCTAAAATCGTGCAGAACTTTAGTTCGCAGGAGTTTTAGAGGTGGAGTAAGCGAACGTGAGTGAGTGCGGTAGCAGAATTTATGTATATAATGCGTATGTTTTACAATGTGAGGTGCTTAAAATAATAGAGTTTACAATTGCGAAAATGATAGATAACGATATAAAGCAAAATCAAATATTTCAGGATGAGCTGCTCAAATTCACCAAAATTATAACAGCTATTCAGTCACTAAAATCTGAGAAAACAAAGCATAACAGAATAAGCAAAGCTGAAATCAGCAAAAGTGCAAATATGAATTATAGTACCACGTTAATAAAATTGAGATTTTAGAAAAGTATGGTTTCATTTCTTTTAACAATAAGATAGTCACAGTATTGAGAATGGACGTAGAAAATGCATATCCGTTTACGA
>NZ_QXIJ01000217.1:0-507 GCF_003665925.1 Halobellus sp. Atlit-38R | reverse complement strand
CTCCCGTCGGCCCGCTGAATTCCCTCCACGGTGCCGAGGAGCCGTTCGAGGACCCGCTCGCGGCGCTTCCGGTCCGTGACGTCCGCGAAGAACACGGAGAGCCCGTCGGGCGAGGGGTACGCGGTCACCTCGGTCCACAGGTCCAGCGGCTCGTAGTAGCTCTCGAAGGAGACGGACTCCTGCGTCTCCATCGCCCGCCGGTAGTTCGTCTCGTACTCCTCGCCTATCGCCGCCGGGAACTCCGCCCAGACGTCGGCGCCGAGCAGCTCGTCCGGGTCGCGCTCTAACAGCGCCGCGGCCCGCTCGTTGACGTAGGTGAACCGCCAGTCGTCGTCGAGCGCGAAGAAGGCGTCGTCGATCCGTTCGAGGGTCTCCTCGAATCGGTCGACGGCCGCCTCGCGCTCCTCGCGGGCGACCCGCCGTTCGAGCGCCCGCCCCAGCCAGTCGGCGAGCAGCTCGACGAACAGCCGCTCGCTCTCGTCGAACGGCCGGTCGCGGCGCTCCGGG
>NZ_QXIJ01000216.1:0-507 GCF_003665925.1 Halobellus sp. Atlit-38R | reverse complement strand
CCGGGGTTAGTCAGTGGTACGGCCTGAGCGAGCCACAAAGAGAAGCGCTTACGCTTGCGGTTCAGATGGGATACTACGATATCCCACGTGGCTGTACGACCCAAGAGCTTGCGAGCGAACTCGGAATTTCAGACCAAGCAGTGACGGAACGGTTGCGTCGGGCCATCGGTGCGTTCGTTCGACGTGCACTCCTCACCCCCGAACCTGAGACGTAGGTGGTTCGACTGCCTCCATTGTACACCATGGAATCGACACATGCGGGTGGAGCAACAGTACATGAGTATGGATGAGACGCAAGAGCGAGGGAAACCTGATTTACAGGATATCGATAGCGTCTCCGGGTCTGCGAAACGAAAGAGACCAATCTCTCTGGATAGTCTTCTGTCGGCAGTAACGAGCAAATACCGGCGGGCCGTTCTCAACTCGCTGACTAGCACATCCAATAAGAGACTGAAATACGATACGCTCGTTGACCGCGTTGCAGAGATGCTTCGAGACGAAAACACA
>NZ_QXIJ01000215.1:0-508 GCF_003665925.1 Halobellus sp. Atlit-38R | reverse complement strand
TCCTCCGGCCTCGACCCGGCCGGCGCGAAGGAGAGGCGCGAGATCGTCCGCGCCGAGGCCGAGCGCGGCGCCACCGTCTTCTTCTCCTCGCACATCCTCGAACAGGTCGACGCCGTCTGCGACCGGGTCGGCATCCTCCGCGACGGTGAACTCGTCGCCGAGGACTCCGTCGAGGGGCTCCGCGAGGCCGTCGGCGGCGAGGAGACGCTCGAAGTCGCGGCCGCGGGCGCCGACGAGGACGCGGTCGCGGCGGTCCGCGCCCTCCCCGGCGTCTCCGGGGTCTCCCGCGACGGCGACGAACTGGTGGTGAACTGCGCCTGCGACGCGAAGACGGAGGTCATCGCGGCGCTGGAGGACGCCGGGGTCGCGATTGACGACTTCCACACCCGCGAGGCCTCGCTGGAGGACCTCTTCTTGGCGTACACCGAGGGCGACGCGGCCGGTTCGGCGCCCGACGGAACCGACCCGGAGCCCGCCGACGCCGACTCGACGGCCGATTCCGACTCGG
>NZ_QXIJ01000214.1:0-508 GCF_003665925.1 Halobellus sp. Atlit-38R | reverse complement strand
CAGGAAGCGGGCGCGGACGTGGCGATGGTGTCGAAGCTCCATCCCGTCCGGTCCCACACTGGCGCGGCAGAGGGCGGGATCAACGCGGCGCTGCGCGACGCCGACTCCTGGGAGGACCACGCGTACGACACGATGAAGGGGTCCGACTACCTCGGCGACGCGCCCGCGGTCGAGGCGCTCTGCCAGGAGAGCCCCGAGGAGGTCATCCGCCTCGAACACTGGGGGATGCCGTTCTCCCGCGAGGACGACGGCCGCGTCTCCCAGCGGCCGTTCGGCGGTCTCTCGTTCCCGCGCACGACCTACGCGGGCGCCGAGACCGGCCACCAGATGCTCCACACGATGTACGAGCAGGTGGTCAAACGCGGGATCACGGTGTACGACGAGTGGCACGTGATGGACCTGGCGGTCACCGACGAGGAAGACCCCGCCGAGCGGACCTGTCACGGCGTCGTCGCCTACGACATCCAGAGCGGCGAGATCAGCGGGTTCCGCGCGAACAACGGCGTCA
>NZ_QXIJ01000213.1:0-508 GCF_003665925.1 Halobellus sp. Atlit-38R | reverse complement strand
CAGGGGTAAGACAAGAGATAGCCAAGCGTAGGTATCTCACACGCAGTCTGAGCGTGGGTGTTTCCGGTGGTAGAGTCGTAGTCCTACGAACATAGCAATAGCAAGAATGATCAAGTTCACCTGCGGATGAGTCCCCATCTCTTGGTAGATCCGGAAGAGTCGAACCCACGGCGCGACATCGTCGGCCGGAGATACTGGCACAGAATAGAGCGGGTACACCAGAAAGCGTGTAGCCCACAGATCACCTGCGAGGAAAAACTGGTACGTATCGCCAAGCAGGTGACTCGCATATCCGAGCGCAAACGCTGCTGGGGTGGCGGTTCGGAGTCGTTCGGGGAGGCTCTCAGCTGTCCAGCGGCTGCGAAGGCGGGTCGTGGCCCACCAGACCGCAAGCGAACATATCGTGAACGTGAATACGGAGTGGGCGAGCGAACGGCCATATCTGAGGATCTCGAGATACGCCAGGGGTTTGTCGATGAGATCCGGAAATTGGCTCCCAAACGCAAGC
>NZ_QXIJ01000212.1:0-509 GCF_003665925.1 Halobellus sp. Atlit-38R | reverse complement strand
GCCGTCGGCTCGCCCGCGGGCGTCTCTCGCACCTATAACAGCAACTTTATCACTCGCACGGGGCGAAATTCGCATAAGACTACTCCGTTAGGAGGTCCAACAGTGACTGAAGCCAACACACAACCGGAGGTGAACATCGGTCTCGTCGGTCACGTCGACCACGGGAAGACGACGCTGGTACAGGCGTTGTCCGGCTCGTGGACCGACCAGCACAGCGAGGAGATGAAACGCGGTATCTCGATCCGGCTGGGGTACGCGGACGCGACGTTCCGACGCTGCCCCGGTGTCGACGAGCCCGAGTGTTACACCGTCGACGAGGAGTGCGACGACGGCTCCGAGAGCGAGCCGATACGGACGGTGTCGTTCGTCGACGCGCCGGGTCACGAGACGCTGATGGCGACGATGCTCTCGGGCGCCTCGATCATGGACGGGGCGGTCCTGGTCGTGAGCGCGACGGAGGACGTCCCGCAGGCCCAGACGGAAGAGCACCTGATGGCGCTCGATCTCAT
>NZ_QXIJ01000211.1:0-510 GCF_003665925.1 Halobellus sp. Atlit-38R | reverse complement strand
GGACGTGGGTATCGACGACGATTCCCTCCACGATGTCGTGGCCGTGCTGGAGGACGACGTTCGCGGTCTTCCGGCCGACGCCGGCGAGGTCGGTCAGCGCGGACATGGTGTCCGGGACCTCGCCGTCGTGCTTCTCGATGATGTCCGCGCACGCGGAGCGGATGTACTTCGCCTTGTTGTTGTAGTAGGTGACGGAGCTGATGTCGTCGGCCAGCTCCTCTTGGTCGGCGGCGGCGTAGTCCGCGGCGTCGTCGTACTTCTCGAACAGTTCCGCGGTGACCTTGTTGACGCGCTCGTCGGTACACTGCGCCGAGAGCATGACGGCGATGAGCAGCTCGAGGCGGTTCGAGTAGGAAAGCGAGATGGTGGTGTCGGGGTACTCCTCGTACAGTCGGTCGAGGACCTCCTCGGCCTGCGCCTCGCGGTTTTCGAGTGGCGTGCCCATACCTGTGGGTGCGACCCGGTCGGTTTCAGTCGTTCGGGTTCCGGTGGTCGCCGCGGCGGTCGTCA
>NZ_QXIJ01000210.1:0-510 GCF_003665925.1 Halobellus sp. Atlit-38R | reverse complement strand
ACCACTATTCACGCGACAACACCGACCTGATGAAGCGGGTTCTTCGGACGATGATCAACGTCCATCTTTCTGACGACGGCGAACCATATTATCCCTTGAACGGCCAACTCATGACTGGTCAAACGCCCCTCGAAGACGTCAGCTCTGTCTTAGAGATCCTCGAGAATCTCGCTGAACTAGATAGCCCAGCAGACGCAGTTCACATGCTCATCGCAACCTCGATGATCAGTCACGGAGTGGACGTCGATGCGTTGGACTTCATCGGTTTCTTCGGCCTTCCGCGGAACACGGCCGAGTACATTCAGTCGTATTCACGCGTTGGGCGCAAGTGGCCAGGGACTGTGTTCCTACTCTTCGATCCGATGCGGACCCGCGATCGGTCCTACTACCGTCACTTCCAGTATCATCAGGAGTATCAGGACCTCTTAGTCGAAGCGACACCCCTAGAGAGATGGGCAGAGTACGCGATTAAGTGTACGATGCCCGGGGTCGTCTGTTCAATATTGATCC
>NZ_QXIJ01000209.1:0-511 GCF_003665925.1 Halobellus sp. Atlit-38R | reverse complement strand
GACCCCCTCGATACTGTTCAGACCGACCTCAGCGGCAAGACGACAGTGACCTATCGCAGTTCGACACAGGCCGAAGGCACCTACGAACTGTTTGTCAACAAGACGAACAGTACCGTCTTCGACGCCGCGAAATACGAACCGGCGGACAGTGGCTCGTCGCCGGTCGCCGAAGAGGCGCTGTACGCCGTGAACGTGTCGTACGTCTACCAGACCGGCGAGACGTACGTCTCTAGAGAAGTTCGGGTCGCACCGGGTGAGATTACATGAGGCTTCGTTCGCGCTCGACCGCCCGCGGCGTTTCGACGGCACTCAGCTACGTTCTCACGCTGACTATCTCCGTCGTCCTCGTCTCTGGGCTGATGGTCGCCGCCGGCGGATTCGTCTCCGACGAACACGCCCGAGTCACCGAAACAGAACTCGACGTTATCGGAAACCGGTTGGCTGCTGGTATCGAATCGGTCGACTGCGTCGCATCCGACGGTGGAAAGACAAGCGTCAACGCGACGGTTCA
>NZ_QXIJ01000208.1:0-515 GCF_003665925.1 Halobellus sp. Atlit-38R | reverse complement strand
TGGTCGTGTCCAGTTCCTTGTGCAGGCGCTGGAGTTCGGTCCGCATGTGGACCTTGAGCTTCGCGTCGAGGTTCGCTAGCGGCTCGTCCATGAGAAAGACGTCGGGCTCACGGACGATGGCGCGGGCGATGGCGACGCGCTGGCGCTGGCCGCCGGACATCTCGTCGGGCATGCGTTCGAGCATTCCCTGCAACTGGACGATTTCAGCGGCGCGCTCGACGCGGCGCTCGATTTCCTCCTTGTCGTAGTTGCGGAGGCGGAGCCCGAAGGAGATGTTGTCGTAGACGTCCATGTGGGGGAACAGCGCGATGTTCTGGAACACCATCGCCACTCCGCGGTCCTTCGGTGGGAGATTCGTGACCTCGCGGTCGCCGATGAAGACCTTCCCTTCCGAGGGGATGGTCAACCCGGCAATCATCTCCATCGTCGTCGACTTCCCACACCCCGACGGACCGACGAGGCAGATGAATTCACCATCCTCGATTTCGAGGTTCATGTCGTCGACCGCCGTTACG
>NZ_QXIJ01000207.1:0-516 GCF_003665925.1 Halobellus sp. Atlit-38R | reverse complement strand
TCGCCTAGTTCACCTTCGAGGGCGAACCGCTGGACGAAGCGTAGGTTTCAGGGCTGGCGCATTTTTTCGGAGCGACGGATTCCACAGCCAGCAGCGTACCCGCCGTGGTCAGGACGTCCGAGTCTCGCCCCGCCCACGGTGTGGGTTCGCCCGATTCCAGACCCAGTAACTGTACACGACGAGCACGACCGCGAGCGCCGTATCGACGACTTCGATAGCGAACAACAGCGGCGGCATCGCGTCCGGCGACGTTGGGAAGATGCCAGCCAAATCGAGGCCGTAGACGGCGATGTAGAGTACGCCGGCGACGACCGCAACGAGTAGCGCGTCAGTATTCCCCGACCAGAGGCGATACGCGGTAGCGAAGCTCCCCAGCCCCAGCAGGATGAGAAAAGCGTTGAATCCCCAGTAGACGACTGGGGAGAGATGTTCGAACGACCGCGTCTCGATTGGTCCCCACGGCGCGAGCGAGACGAGAAGCAGGGTGACGACGGTCAACAAGAGTGCGATTCGTCG
>NZ_QXIJ01000206.1:0-518 GCF_003665925.1 Halobellus sp. Atlit-38R | reverse complement strand
TCCGGCTGCCGGTCGCCGCGATCAACGGCGCGGCCGACGGGCCGACGCTGTACGTCCAGGCGGTGAGCGACGGCGACGAGCTGAACGGGCTCGGCGTCGTCAACCGTGTCGTCCCGCGCCTCGACCCGGCCGAGCTGTCCGGGTCGGTCCTCGTCGTCGGCATCGTGAACCACTTCGCCTTCCAGGCGGCGGAACACCGGAACCCGGTCGACGACCGGAAGATGAACCGCGGCTACCCCGGCGACGCCGACGGGACGACGAGCGAGCGGATCGCCCACGAGACGTTCCAGGTCGCCAAGCGCGCCGACTACATCCTCGACCTCCACCAGGGGTCGACGAGCCGGATGATAAACGAGACGCGCGTCCGCTGCGGCGTCCGCCACCGCCTCCACGGCGACTGCTTGGAGCTCGCGAAGGCGTTCGGCTGCGGGCACGTCCTCGACATCAAGGGCCCGGACGGCCAGCTCGCCCGGGCCGGCCCGGAACACGGGATCCCCACCGTCGACCCCGAGCTCGGC
>NZ_QXIJ01000205.1:0-519 GCF_003665925.1 Halobellus sp. Atlit-38R | reverse complement strand
CCCGGGCGCGTAGAAGACCAGCAGCGGCAGGACCCGGTCGGTCAGGGCGCTCCCCGTCGTCACGCCCGCCGACTCGGCGAGGAACGCGGCGACGAGCGCGAGCGCCACGGCGCCGGCGAACCCGACCACCAGCCCGACCGCGCGGCCGCGGCGGCGTCCCAACAGCAACGCCTTCGTGATGGGCATGTCCGTGGATCGCTCGCGAGGTCACTTAAAACCGCGTCGGACGGACGGCGTCCTCGGAGCCGACGGCGCTCGGTGCCGCAGAGCCCGTCTCAGTCGTGACGCAGCTCGCGGACCCGGTCGATGTTCCACGCGAAGCTCTTCCCGTCCTCCGTCGGCGTCTCTAGGGCCAGCGGCACGTCGACCAGGTCGGGGTGGTTGAGGATCCGCTCCATCCCCGCCTCGCCGATGTGCCCCTCGCCGATGTGGGCGTGCTCGTCCTTGTTGGTGCCGCACTCGTGTTTCGAGTCGTTGAGGTGGATGTACTTCAGGTGCTCTAACCCGACCACGTCGTCG
>NZ_QXIJ01000204.1:0-521 GCF_003665925.1 Halobellus sp. Atlit-38R | reverse complement strand
CGCGATGTTAGAGGCGACCGACCACGCGGAGCCGCGCGCGGTGATGGCGTCCGGCTTCGTCACCCTCGACGGCAAGGGGTTCTCCACGAGCCGCGACCGCGCCGTCTGGGCCGACGAGTACCTGGACGAGGGGTTCCACCCCGACCCGCTGCGCTACTACCTCGCGACCAACGGCGGGTTCCAGCAGGACGTGGACTTCTCGTGGGAGAAGTTCGCCGAGCGCGTCAACACCGAGCTGGTGGGCACGGTCGGCAACTTCCTCTACCGCTCGCTCCTCTTCGCCCACCGCAACTACGAGGACGGCCCCGACGCCGACGCGCCGAGCGACGACGTGGCGGCGCGGATCGACGAGGCGGTCGACGAGTTCGCGGCCGCGGTCAACGACTACTCCGTCCGCGCGCTCGGCGACGCCGCGCCCGGGCGAGAGCCGGCCGTGCTGGAGTACCTCTCGGCGTTCCGCTACGCGCTCGCCGGCGAGTTCGCGGCGACGAGCGACCTCGTCTCGCGGCTCCGCGTCCAGC
>NZ_QXIJ01000203.1:0-521 GCF_003665925.1 Halobellus sp. Atlit-38R | reverse complement strand
GAACGCGGTCAAGTGGGGATCGGGACCCTCATCGTGTTCATCGCGATGGTGCTGGTGGCGGCGATCGCTGCCGGCGTCCTGATCAACACGGCCGGATTCTTACAGTCACAGGCTGAAGCGACAGGGCAAGAGAGCACAGACCTCGTGTCCGAGCGTGTCCGAGTGACGAGTGAGGTCGGGATCGTCACGAGCGATGCGACTCAGGGTGAACTGTCAGAAATCCGTATCAGTGTCACAGGGTCTCCAGGTGCTGATGAGATCGACCTGAGTGAGACGACTATACAAGCTGTTGGTCCAAATGGACAGAACAACCTAGTGTTCGCCAACGCAAGCGTCGAAATTGGTAGTGCTGATGCTGCCGCTACGGCAATCCCAGCAGATAGCTTCGGCGTCCGCAACAGCACTGGTTCGTTCGTGGACGACGCAGTGATTAACGGTGATGAACAGTATACAATCGTACTGAACCCGCAGGTCGAGCCGTTTGGGACATCTACTGAGCCGTTCGGCGAAAGCGATGAGTC
>NZ_QXIJ01000202.1:0-521 GCF_003665925.1 Halobellus sp. Atlit-38R | reverse complement strand
GCCATGCTCGGCGTCGACGTGCCGCGGCTCTACACCGGGGTCTTCTTCCTCGGCAGCGTGTTGGCCGGGCTCGGCGGCGCGCTGTCGGCGCCGCTCCAGGCGACCAGCCCGGCGCTCGGCGACCAGGTGATCATCGACGCGTTCATCGTCGTGGTCATCGGCGGGCTCGGCTCCATGGGCGGCGCGTTCGTCGGCGCGATGCTCATCGGCATGATGCAGAGCCTCGGCCCGCAGTTCGTCAGCGCGGGCAGCATCGCGATCCCGTTCCTGGCGATGGTGATCGTGCTCCTGATCCGTCCGGAGGGGCTGTTCGGGGGGATCGGCGAATGAGCGCGACCGACACCGGCGGCCGGGTCAGCCGGTTCGGCTCGGCCGTCGCCGAGGGGTGGACCCGCGAGCGGTTCGGCCTCCTCTGCGCCGTCGCGCTGGTCCTGATCGCGTTCGGGCCGCCGTTCCAGGTGTACCTGTTCACCGACTTCCTCGTCGTCGCGCTGTTCGCGCTCGGGTTCAACCTGCTGTAC
>NZ_QXIJ01000201.1:0-522 GCF_003665925.1 Halobellus sp. Atlit-38R | reverse complement strand
GCCCGAACGCCGGTCCCGTCGTCGCCCCACCGATGTTGTATCCGACGAACGCCGCGACCGCGACGCCGACGAGAAGAAGCGGCTCAACCATATACCCGAACAGAGCACACACGCGCTGTTAAACGGACGGGGTCTGCCGCTGACGGGCCCGCCCATCGGCGATGACATCTTCGCGATTCGGTCGGGGGACGCGCTGTCCGCACACAGATGTCTATCGATGATTTTCGCCACTTCGTTCGCAAAATGCACCGGCCGAGACTCTCGCGAGCGCAGCGAGCGAGAGTCAGGTCGGGGTACGACTGAAAGGAGTGCACCGGCCGAGATTTGAACTCAGAATCAGACGTGCTCGTTCACGGCTCGCGGCTCGCGGCTTCGCCGCTCGCTCTTCGAGGCGACTCGCTTCGCTCGCGCCTCGCACCGCTCGCCGTTCACTGCGCGCGACTGATAGCGTTCAAATCTCTCTCGGTGATTTTGCTCACTTCGTTCGCAAAATGCACCGGCCGAGATTTGAACTCGGGTTGC
>NZ_QXIJ01000200.1:0-524 GCF_003665925.1 Halobellus sp. Atlit-38R | reverse complement strand
CAATCGACCTCTCTCCGGGGTCTCACACAGCCGACATATCGACGACCGGGCCGGTCGACGTGTCGGTGTCATGGACGGCGGTTACTGCGACTCAAGATCCCTCGGTTAGCGTCGGCGGATCGACCGTGTCTCACTCGGGAGTCCTCGGGCCGGGCGAGACGGTCACAGACTCGGTCGACCTCTCGACAGGCTTGCAGTCGGCAGACGTGTCGGTCAACGGTCCCGTCGACGTGTCCGCGTCGTGGACGGAGGTGAGTCAAACAAGAGATTCCGTCGTGGAATTGAACGGCCACACCGCCTCCTACAACGGCACGCTCGCCGAAGGCGAGACCGTCGACCTCGGGGGCAGCGTCTCGTGGCTCGAAGACGGCCAGAACAACGTCACCGTCCACGTCGGCGACGGCTCGTACTCTGGCGACGGCCCCGAGCCGCAGGTCGAACTGGAGTTCCGCCACGACCTCGAATCGCCGCGCACTGTCGACTACGAGAGCGCAGCGCTCTCCGAGCGGTACAACATCTCGAAG
>NZ_QXIJ01000199.1:0-525 GCF_003665925.1 Halobellus sp. Atlit-38R | reverse complement strand
GTATCAGTCGACGATTATCTCGGAGTCGGACGACTCTTTCGACGCCTTCGGCGACATCTTCTCTTTGTACCGGGTTATCCAGTCAGCGAAGCACGTCGGACAGAGTCGCTGGTCGTCGACCGTCGAGTCGTCGACTTGCAGGCGGACCGCTCGGGCGAGTGCGTCTTCGACCGCCCGACCGCACCCGTCACACGAGTCACTCATCGGTGGGTCCCTCCAGTGGCACGAGTATCGTTCATCGTTCGCAGGTGCGCAGGTGGCAACTTAGTCGTTACCCGGAAGTCGGTTTTAGTCGTTACCCGGAAATCGGTTTTAGTCGTTACCCGGAAATCGATTCGCGCCGAGTCGAGCTGAATCGGTCGAATCGAATAGCGCTGATTCGAGTCGAAGCAGGCTTACGTCGTGCGGAACGCGCGGTCGCCGGCGTCGCCCAGACCGGGGACGATGTAGCCGTCGTCGTCGAGATAGTCGTCGATAGAGACAGTCAGCAGGTCGACTTCGGGGAACTCGTCGTCGACGCGGAGG
>NZ_QXIJ01000198.1:0-525 GCF_003665925.1 Halobellus sp. Atlit-38R | reverse complement strand
CGACCGCGGCGTCGACGTCCTCGGCGTAGGCGTCGTAGAGGAGCCCGGCCGCGCGCCCGGAGCTCTCGGCCGCCAGATCGCCGCGCTCGAACAGGGTCACGTCGGCGCCGCGGGCCGCGAGGTCGTGCGCGGCGGTGACGCCGACCGCGCCGCCGCCGACGACCGCGACCGACGGGGCGGGCTCGTCTGCTTCGGTCATACCCCGTGACACGCGAGCGACGACGAAAAGCCACCGGGACGACGATTGTGTATACGCTACTGCGGTGGCGCGTGCCTGCGAGCGGCCGCCGGAGGCGGTCGCGAGTCAGCACGCGCGAGGGAGTCAGTCGCCCGAAGCGGAGCGAGGGCGACTGACGAGGCTGGGGAGGCGCGAGGGGCGGTTGCTGTGCCGGGCGGGACTCAAAGGGGCAGTCACGAGGCCGCAGTAGGCGACGTAAGCACCACAGCGAGCGGAGCGAGCGAGGAGCGCAACGAGCGTACTGCGGCCTCGTGACTGGGGCTTTGGCGGTGTTCCCCGTAGTGGCA
>NZ_QXIJ01000197.1:0-526 GCF_003665925.1 Halobellus sp. Atlit-38R | reverse complement strand
ACCACGGTCCGCTCCGGCGCGTCGAGCCGGCGAAGCTCCCGGACGAGCGTCGGGGCGACCGCGCGGTCAAGGACGGAGACCGAGACGGTGACGCGCTCCGCGCCGTACTCGAACGCCCAGCCGATCGCCGACGACAGCGTGTCGAAGGCGCCGTCGGCGAGGAGGTCCCGCTCGGTGAGCACGAGGGCGACGTGCGCCGGCGGCTCGGCGTCGTGGAGGCGGTGGCGCGTCGCGAGGTACGCGTCGTAGAGACCCACGTCGAGTCGATCCGGCCGCGCGTATAAATGGCTTCCCGCCGACGAGGGATTTAATTCGCCGACGCGCCTACCACGGGTGATGGCAGACAGCTACCGCGGGGTGTTCGGCGCGATCCCCTACGCGTTCCGCGCGACCGAGTCGTGGACCATGCGCGCGTACGCCGCGCTCGGCGCGCTGGCCGCCGGGTTCGTCGCGCTGGTCGTCACCCTCGCCTTGGTCGTCTGGATGGGCGAGACCGCCTCGGCGCAGGGGGGGACGTTCCTCTTCA
>NZ_QXIJ01000196.1:0-527 GCF_003665925.1 Halobellus sp. Atlit-38R | reverse complement strand
CGACCGAGCTCAGCCACACCGTCGTGAAGATGAGGTTCGTCGCCGTCGTCCGCTCCCACTCGATGCCAACGATCGCCGGCCCGTAGAGGACGAGCCCGATCGCGACCAGTCCAGCCACGACGTAGTAGTACGCGTGCTTGACCAGCTCACCGATCGGTCGGAGTCCGCCGAGCCCCTCCGGATCGAGGAAGTCAACGCCGACGTCGGAGTCTCGGAGGCGACGCGGCGCGATGAGCGTGACGGCGACGTACACGGTGAAAAACTGCGTGGCGATCGACGCCCAGACCGGGTTCGCCACCGTCCAGCCGATCACCGCCGCGAGGTTCGCGTCCTGGTAGACGGCGACCGGTCCCCCGAGCGCGAACAGCCGCACGTAGTTCACGGCCACCACGGACAGGAACACCGTCCACGGAAGCCACGAGGGGATCACGTTCGTCAGTCGCTCGGGGTCGTCGGTCCGGTTCCTGATCCGCATCTCCACCGTGACCTCGTGGTAGCGCCGCCGGAGCGATCGCGACCCGTAAACG
>NZ_QXIJ01000195.1:0-529 GCF_003665925.1 Halobellus sp. Atlit-38R | reverse complement strand
GCCGTTCTGAGCGGGAACGGCAACGCCGCGGCGCCGGGGCGGTTTCAGGGCCTCCGGGGCGCCGCGGCAGCTTTCAGGGCCGCCGCGGCGTTGGCCGAGCGGTGCGTGACCTTTTGCCAATGCGTCCCGTAGCGACGGGCGACCAGTGATCTACGTCACCCGCGACCTGTTGACCGTGCTCCGCGAGCGCGCCGCGAGCGAGGACCCCGACGAGGTGAACGTCCGGCTCTCGGCGACGCCCGCCGGGGAGTTCGAGGCGGACCTCGGGCTCGACCCGGCGACGCCGGTGGTGACGCACTTCACGCTCCCGTCGGTGGGCAGCTCGGTCAGCTCCGTGTTCGGCGTCGACCTCGGCACGCCGGCCGGCGAGGGCGGCGCGCGGTTCCTCTCGCACCCGGACGGGTTCCTCGGCCTCTCCCGCACCGACGACCTCGCGGGCGTGGTGATCGTCGCGGTCCCGCCGTACGACGCGGACTCGGTCGCCGCCTTCGACCGGGCCGGGGACGGGGTCGAACTCGCCGTCGTCGAC
>NZ_QXIJ01000194.1:0-530 GCF_003665925.1 Halobellus sp. Atlit-38R | reverse complement strand
CCAATTTGACGAGTATAATGGAGAGAAAATAGTAGGAGAAGAATCACCGGGATATGTTAAGCATCCTTTGGTGCCAAAACGAGCTGTAAATCTAATTCCTGATGCAAAAATAGGATTATGCGTTCGAAATCCGGTGGAAAGAGCGTACTCTCAGTGGTGGCATGCACAAAAGAATTGGACCAATGCTCCCTTTGAGTATGCTCTCAACTATCATGCGGCCAATAGTGCGATTATAGTCCCTGGGTTTTATGATTACCACATCTCTCGATGGGAAGAGCATTATCCTTCTGATCAGATAAAAATCGTGTTTTTCGACGATTTCACGTCGGATAATGAATCGTTCATTCAGGACATCTACGATTTCCTCGGCGTTGATAACGAATATGCGCCCTCTATCGTAGGAGAAAGAATCAAAGCGGGCAAGGACTTCAACGAACCTGGTTCACTTTATCGAGCTCGCAGACGCGTTCGAAACGGGATTTCGGAACTGAGTCCCGATATAGTCAGAGATGAAATCCTGCGTCCAGTAT
>NZ_QXIJ01000193.1:0-530 GCF_003665925.1 Halobellus sp. Atlit-38R | reverse complement strand
GGACGAGCGACTCGATCGGCCGCAGCGGCTGGATGTCGAACCGCGTGAAGTCGGAGCCGAACCGGATCTGGATCAGCGCGCGGTAGACGAAGGCGATCCCGATGGAGGTGATAAGCAGGCCGATCGAGTCGATCTCCAGCGGCTCGTAGATCAGCCGCTCGGTGACGACCGCGACGACCGCCGCGGCGGCGATGCCGACGACCAAGGCGACGAAGAACCCGAACGGCAGTCCGAGCACCGCGCCGCCGAGCCCGCCGATCGCGCCGAACGTCACGAGCGCGGTGTACGCGCCGATCGTCATCGTGTCGCCGTGCGCGAAGTTCGCGAAGTGCGCGATGCTGTACACGAGCGACAGCCCGATGCTGCCGAGGACGAGGATGCTGCTGAAGACCAGCCCGTTGGCCAGGTATCCGAGGACGGTCATCGGTCCGAGTTAGCCTTCGACGAAGTCGATGCCTTCGTACTCGTAGTTCTGGACCTCCAAGACCTGGAGGAACCCGACCGGGTCCCCGTCCTCGTTGAAGTCGATG
>NZ_QXIJ01000192.1:0-530 GCF_003665925.1 Halobellus sp. Atlit-38R | reverse complement strand
GGCGACGCGGCGCCACGGCTCGGCGAGCCGCGAACGCGGTCGGTCCGGCGACACCGGGCCGCCGTCGACGACCCGCGTCGCCTCCGCCTCCAGTGTCGCCTCGACCCGGTGGCTCGCCCGCAGGATCGATTCGAGGTCGTCGTGGACGCGGGTCGCGGCGCGGTCGGCCGCGTGACCGACCTCGACCGTGGCGGTCTCGCCGGTCGCCTCCCCGCCCGGGTCGAAGGCGGCGTCCTCGCTCGCCGCCGCGTCGCCGGTCGAGGCCGCGGACTCTCCCTCCCCGTCCCCGGTCGGCGTCGGCGCCCCGAGGACCGCGTCGGTCCAGGCGGCCTCGCGGACGCCCGTCGGCGCCAGCAGGTCGGTCACGCCGGTCCGGGCGGGCGCGCGGGCGACGCCGCCGCGCGCGTCGGGGTCGCTGGTTCCGAACACGTCCCGCTGGACGCGGACGATGCCGGCGTTCGTCGACAGCTCGACGTGGCGGTTCGCGACGACGTTCTCGACGGGGGCGCCGGCGTACTGGCCGTATCCGC
>NZ_QXIJ01000191.1:0-531 GCF_003665925.1 Halobellus sp. Atlit-38R | reverse complement strand
TCGCTCGTGCGGTCGACGTACACCTTCGAGCCGCGGCGGTAGCGGAACGCGAACCGCTCGCCGCCCAGCGCGAACACGTCGCCGGACTCCAGCGTGTCGAGGTACGACTCGTCGAGGGTGCCGACCCACTCGTCGTCGCGCGTGAACACGTCGCAGGTGAACGAGTCGGGGATCGTTCCGACGTTCGTCATGTAGATGACCCGCGCGAGCCGCCCGCGCTTCCCGACGAGCGTCTCGCCGACCGGGTACTCGGGGTAGTGGTGCTCGCCGTCGGGCGGGTCGTTGGCGTCGCGCAACACCTTCGGGTAGACGTTCTTCTCCTCCAGTCCGTCGTAGTCCCCGGTGAGGTACCGGAACAGCCGCTCGTACGCGGCGTCGTCGAAGCCGCGGTACGGGTGCGCCCGGCGCAGCACCTCGCGGACCTCGCGGTCGGGGCGGATCCGGTTTATCGCCATCCCGTAGACGTGCTGTGCGGCCACGTCGTACGCGCCCTCGGGCGGGAACACGCGGTCGACGAACCCCTCCTCGGCG
>NZ_QXIJ01000190.1:0-532 GCF_003665925.1 Halobellus sp. Atlit-38R | reverse complement strand
CGCTCGGGGTACAATGAAACCATCAACCTGGCCAAAGAAGGCGTTGACTGGGATGTGATTCCAGACCTCGTGGCCGACGACGCCAACCTCGTGAAGAACACGACTCAGCGCGTCGTCGCCAAAGCACTCGGCACGATGGAGAATTACTACGAGTACGACGACTTCGGACTCCCGAGTCACACCAAGGACGGTGCGTACCCGCTTCGTGCGAACTACGAGGAGGGATACAACCTGTCGCTCACCGACGATGGCGACGTGGCGTTCTGTATCAGTGCGAAGCCGTACAAGCACGTAAAGGGCGTCCTCGATGGGAGTGACGCTCACCTCGATATTCTCAATACCGCACTCGAAAGCGACGAGTGGAAGATTGGGACGGCGGAAGCCCTGTTCCACAACGAGAACCCCGAGTTGCACGTCAACGTCACCAACACCAAGCAGACCGTTCGAGACAAGCACGACTCACGGACTGTCGTGGGCGTGGACGTGAACGAGGACAACGTGGCCCTCACTGTACTCTCTGAGGATGGCGTCG
>NZ_QXIJ01000189.1:0-533 GCF_003665925.1 Halobellus sp. Atlit-38R | reverse complement strand
GTCAGAAACGCTAATTCCTTCGCCTAAGCCCTCGGGGGTTGATTCTCGCACGTTTTCTTAGAGGTATTTGACAAAAATAAGTTGACCGGGGAACTAATCCTCTACCAGATTTGTTCCACCGCCGTAGATCGCATCTCGGAGTCCGAGTGTAGGTACTTCATCGTCGTCGTCACGCTCTTGTGACGAAGTTGCTCCTTCGCATGATGTGGGCCGACGTGGTTCGCCCAATGGGTCGCCACACCGTGCCGAATCGAGTACCACGTAATCTCCTTGTGTTCTGGAATCGGCACATCTCCCTCCTCAATGAGTCGAGTCAATAGGTAGTTACACGACTTCGAACTGTACGGAGTCGCCTTCTTTGTCAACCACAACTCGTCGCGGTCTTGGTACTTGTCGTAGGTGGCACGCTCATTGAGCCAGCGACGAAGCACCTTGACCGTTCGGTTCTTCAGCGTACAGTTCCAGTGAGCCTCGTTCTTCGTCGACTCATCCTTCGGGATGTTCAACTCGTGAGCCTCCAGATTCACCCAATC
>NZ_QXIJ01000188.1:0-534 GCF_003665925.1 Halobellus sp. Atlit-38R | reverse complement strand
GCGTCGATCACGGTCGGTTCGAGATCCCCCAGGAGGACACGGTCCTGGAGATCCCGGTCCCCGGCGAGCTCGCCGTCATCGACCGCTGGGAGTACGGCCGTCAGATCATCGCCGGCGCCGAGGACGCGGGCGTCGACTTCCACTACGACACCGTCATCAACGACGTGCTCCAGGACGACACCGGCCGCGTCACGGGCATTCACGCGGTGCGAAAGGGGGAGCCGAAGACGTACACGGCGGACGTCGTGATCGACGGCGCCGGGTCGCTCTCGCTGCTCCAGGACAAGGCCGACTTCGAGGGGACGACCTTCGACACGAACGTCCGGTACTCGCAGTTCTGCTCGGCGTACCGCGAGATCGTCGACGTGCCGGAGCCGGTCGAGTGGGACGACGCCCTCGTGTTCAAGGCGACCGACCGCGCGGCGGGCTACCTCTGGTACTGCCCGCGGACGGCGACGGAGATCAACGCCGGCCTCGGCTTCCAGATGACGGAGGAGCCGATGCAGCTCGTCGAGTCGCTGAAGCGGGACCTCC
>NZ_QXIJ01000187.1:0-534 GCF_003665925.1 Halobellus sp. Atlit-38R | reverse complement strand
GAACCGGACGACGAGACAGGCGAGAGCGACGTTCGCCTCCGGCGTCGAGTTCGGATCGTTCACCGTCGCGACCGAGAACGGGGAGCTCCGGGTCGACCCGGGGTGGCTGCGAGACGTCCATGACGCCGACCGGCTGGCGGCGGTACAGCCGGTCGGCTTCCTCCCGAGCCGGACGTGGCACGTCTACCTCTGGAATTCGCCGTACGTCCAGCTGGCCGACCACTCGACGGAACTGCCGCTCGAACGGCTCCGAGGCGTCGTCGACGACGACCCGGACATCGACCTGGAGAACGACTACTTCCTGTCGAAGGCCGTCCCCGAGGGGACCCGGCTGACGGTCCACGGCGAGCTGTCCGTCGACGCGGGGACGCCGACCATCCGCGGGACCGAGAAGACCCCGCTTTTCCTCTCCGACGGCGGCGTCGACGCGATCCGCCGTTCCCTTCGGCGTCGGGCGCTCACCTACGGCGTCTATCTCGCGTTGGCGTCGGCGGCCACCGCGGTTTCGGTCGTCGCCTTCTCCTGAGCCGTCGG
>NZ_QXIJ01000186.1:0-535 GCF_003665925.1 Halobellus sp. Atlit-38R | reverse complement strand
GAGCGTGTCCATCCCCAGGTTCTCCCGAGAGCGGTCGACGAACCGCCGGAGGTTCGGCTCCGCGTAGCCGTCCGCCTCGTGCGGGTCGAGCCGGCGGCCGGCCTTCGTCGCGACGGTCACGTCGCCCGCGGCGATCTCGTCCGCGAGCGTCTCGCCGACGATCCGCTCCGACCGGCCGTCGCCGTACACGTCGGCGGTGTCGAAGAAGTCGATCCCGGCGTCGAGGGCGGCCTCGACGGCCGCGACCGCCTCCGCCTCCGTGACCTCGCCCCAGTCGCCGCCGATCTGCCAGGCGCCGTAGCCGACCTCGCTGAGCGCGCCGACGTCGCCGAGTTCGCGCTGGTTCATGTCGCCCGAACGTTTCTCGGCCGGACGCAAGGGCGTTCCGGAGGCGGGCGATCGCCGTCATCGCCGGACATCACCCGTTGTAACGGGGACCCGAAACGACTCGGGCGCGTCATGAAGCGGCTCGGACCGGCGGTGAACGCGGCCGGTCTGCTGATCAGCGCGGTCGGCACCATCGTGCGTTACGCAC
>NZ_QXIJ01000185.1:0-535 GCF_003665925.1 Halobellus sp. Atlit-38R | reverse complement strand
CGATGACCTCTACACCGGCCATGATTGGTACAGTCGCTGCCCCAGTTTTCCGTTCATCATCGAAGACAATATACGGATCTTCTTGATTGAGGCGTAACTGGGAAATTTTCAGATTAGTTGGTTCGGCGCGACGTGTACCAGCCGCGACGAGAATAATGAGAAGCGCCTTTTCTTCTAGTGTTTCAGTTGCTTCCCAACATTTTCGAATCTGCTCTGGCTCAAGTTCGTGTTCAGGCGAGCGCCGGTCAAATTGGTAGCCCATCATTTTGCGAGCCCTATCAACCTCGTGGTCATCGATCTCGTTTACAATAGAGAGGTAATCTGCCCAGCGTGACAGGCTTCTTGTATAGTTTGATTGGGCGCCCTCTGTCTCAAGATGTGATGAGAGATGAGAGAGTAGTCGTAACAGGAGATCTGTGTCTGCCGGGGACTCCGACCGGACAATTCGAAGGAGGTCGGTACTTCCAAATTCAGCGTAAGCGACAGACGCCAGCTTCCGGAAATGCGACCTAGCATCATCAACACGGTTGTCCCC
>NZ_QXIJ01000184.1:0-536 GCF_003665925.1 Halobellus sp. Atlit-38R | reverse complement strand
TTGACCGCCTGCACGAGGATTTCGAACGGCTTGACAGCGCCGCTGTTCTTCTGGACGACCGGCGGGTCGTCGTTGGACATCGAGACCGTTCCGCCGTCGGTAACGGCGGCCGTGCCGCCGGTCTCGGTGACGTCCTCTCGCGCGTGGTCGTGTCCGTCACGCGAGAACTCGGCGCGTTCGAGCTCCTCGACGGCGACGTGCTCGCCGACCTCGTCTTTGAGCGTGCCCGCGAACGTGTTGTAGCGCTCCGTCGGAATCCAGCCCTCGGCGACGAAGGCGTTCTCCGTCGTCGCGAACGAAAGCGGCGCTTCCGTCTTCTGGACGTCGATAGCGAGTCGCTCTTCGGCGGCGAGGAGGAACTCGCCCTCCTCGACGGCGGTGTCGTGGAGCTCGGATTCGACGGTTTCGAGCTTCGACTCGGTTTCGCGCTTCTGCTGTTCGAGGTCGCGGATGTGCTCTTCGGGGCTTCCCGAGGCGTCCGGGACTTCGAGCGTGGCGAACTCGACGCCGACCAGCGCGTCGGCGAGCGCCATCTC
>NZ_QXIJ01000183.1:0-538 GCF_003665925.1 Halobellus sp. Atlit-38R | reverse complement strand
GATCCGACTATCCGATGGTGGCACCAGACGATTGGCTCGATGACTTCGAGAATCTCGACTTCGACGAGAAGACGAGAGAGATGATCCTCCACGAGAACGCCGAACGCGTGTTCAACTTGTAAGCAGACCCCGGTAGACAAGACGCTTTCCTCGCCGCGCGCTCGGTGGCTTGCCCCTGCAACGCGCGAGTCCCTGCTGCCGATTACATTCTGCGCAGCCCCGTAGGCTTAGATAGGATGAGTCTGTATTGGGGGTATGGAGTTCGAGGTTCCAGCAGAGCAGCGAGCAGTACTAGAAGAGGTCCGCCAGTTCGGTGAGAACGAAATTCGACCGGTGGCGAGCGAGAACGACAGCGCGGAGCGGTATCCGTACGAGATTATGGAACAGGCCGCCGAACTGGGACTCATCGGTTCTCAGTTCCCAGTAGAGCACGGCGGCGTCGGGTACTCGCTGCTCGAACGGGCGTTTCTGACCGAAGAACTGTTCGCCATCGACCCCGGGACGGCGCTTTGTATCACCTCCGCTGACTTCGGAAGCG
>NZ_QXIJ01000182.1:0-539 GCF_003665925.1 Halobellus sp. Atlit-38R | reverse complement strand
CCTGATTGGTGTGGGGCAAGCGGGTGGGAAGCTCGCGTCGGCGCTCCAGTCGTTCGACCGGCAGACGGGCTTCGGCGCGGTGCTCGACGCGGTCGCGGTGAACACCGCGAAAGCGCACCTCCAGTCACTTCCCGTCGAAACCGTGCTCATCGGCCAAGACCGCGTCAACGGCCACGGTGTCGGCGGCGACAACGAACTCGGAGCCGCGGTCATGGAGTCGGACCAGACCGAGGTCATGTCCGCCCTCGACGGCCGCGTGACGGCCGAGGCGGAGTCGATTTTCGTCGTCGCCGGCCTCGGCGGCGGCTCCGGGTCCGGCGGCGCGCCCGTCCTCGCGAAGGCGCTCGCCGGCGTCTACGACGTGCCGGTGTACGTCCTCGGCATCCTGCCCGGGGCGGACGAAGGGGCGCTGTATCAGGTGAACGCCGGCCGGTCGCTCAAGACCGTCGCCCGCGAGGCCGACGCCGTCCTCCTCGTCGACAACGACGCGTTCCGCTCGGCCGGCGAATCGATGAGCGAGGGCTACGACGCCATCAACG
>NZ_QXIJ01000181.1:0-541 GCF_003665925.1 Halobellus sp. Atlit-38R | reverse complement strand
TGATGATGGGGATGATCGGCGACATCGACGGGTTGGCCGCGACGGAGCTCGACGCGCAGCCGCAGCCGGAGGTGACCACGCCCGGGGAGCAGTCGATCGACGTCGCGGTCGTCGACCCGGACGGCTCCCGCGTCGCCGACGCGACGGTCATCGTCCGCGGCGGCTCCGCGCGGATCGACGGCGTGGTCACCGCGGAGACGAACGGCGAGGGGATCGCGACCGTCGACGTCGACCCCGAGTTGGGGCCGAACCAGGCCGACGGGACGCTCACCATCGACGTCAAGCCGACGGCGGAGGGCGACTACGTCGACGAGCGGGGGAACACCGAGGTGCTCGTCGTCGAGGAGTGACGCCGCGGCGGCGCGCTGCGAGAGGCGGTCAGAGCTGATCGTCCCAGTCGATCCAGTCCTGCTCCCAGCCGTGTCGGCGCTGCCGGCCGCGCTCGGCGCGTTCGGCGTCCTCGCGCCGGGTCCGGTTGCGTTCCGTCCCCGGCTGTTCGCCGTCGACGAGCATCGGCTGGAGCCGCGCCCGGCCGTGGGTC
>NZ_QXIJ01000180.1:0-541 GCF_003665925.1 Halobellus sp. Atlit-38R | reverse complement strand
GTCCGCTCGGGCTCGACGTTGGCGACCACGCTGATCGTCCCCGTGCCCCCGATAGAGAGGATCGGTAGCGTGAGGCCGTCGTCGCCCGACAGCACGGCGAACGCCTCGTCGCGGGTGCGCTCGATCACCTCGCTGATGAGGTTGAGGTCGCCCGAGGCGGCCTTGTACCCGCGGATGTTCGGGTGTTCGGCGAGCTCGGCGGTCACGTCGACCGGGATCGACTGGCCGGTGCGGCTCGGCACGTTGTAGACGATCTGCGGGAGGTCGACCTCGTCAGCGATGGTGCGGTAGTGGTCGAGGAACCCCCGCGGCTCGGGCTTGTTGTAGTACGGCGAGATCAGGAGGAGGCCGTCGGCGCCCGCGTCGGCCGCGCGCCGCGACAGCGACAGCGCCTCCGCGGTGTTGTTCGAGCCGGTGCCGGCGATGACGGGGATGTCGTCGAGGGCGTCGCGGACCGTCTCGATCACCGCGACGTGCTCGTCGTGGCTCATCGTCGCCGACTCGCCGGTCGAGCCGACGGGGACGACGCCGTCGACGCCCG
>NZ_QXIJ01000179.1:0-542 GCF_003665925.1 Halobellus sp. Atlit-38R | reverse complement strand
CGTCGGCCGCCGCCCGCCGCTGCTCGATGAGCGTCACCAGCCGCGGGAAGTTCCCGTCTTGCGCCGCCGCCGTCTGGATGTCGTTGTACGACAGGACGGTGAGCGTCGTCGCTCCCTCGCCGTCCGCGGCCGCCGCCGAGCCGGAGACGAGCGACCCGCCGAGTACGATTCCACCCGCTCGCAGTACGTCACGCCGTCCGTAGTCACGGTCCCGTGACATCGAATTCTTCCACTTAGGGATGTTTATAAAATCTTTCTATGAAATAATATATATTTATCAGTTCGACACGTTTGAGAATTCTTCGCAAACGTTCGTCTCCGGGCGGCGGGCGCGGGATCGACCCACGTCGTCTGACTCGCGGCCGACCGCGACCGCGGCGACGTGACTGATCCCGATGAGAACGCGACATGGGCGGCGATACGGACGCGACGTGGCCGGCGATGACGACACCCCTTTACGCCCGCGACCGCTTCTCCCGGCAATGAGCCAGCCGAGCCCCGACGCGTACGAGCAGGGGCGCGGGATGGACGCGCACAACGCC
>NZ_QXIJ01000178.1:0-544 GCF_003665925.1 Halobellus sp. Atlit-38R | reverse complement strand
GAATTTTTTCATTTTTTTCTAATCATTAAATTGATTAATCACGTCTCTTTTTGATAGACCATTATTATTAGCATTCTCAACTTCGTATGACGCTTTCGAAATAGCACTTGTAGACTCAGTATTTTGATTAATTGCTTTTAAATCTATTTTATACTTCCTACTCAACATTCTCACCTTCAGACGGTCCAAAATTCAAATAATCTCTTAATGTTGTCTCTTGACCTTTATCTTTTGAAAATTTATATTCTATTTTTTTATATCCTACTGAGCTTCCTTTTATATCACCATCTATATGCAACTTTAATATTGGAGCCTTTTTCGTTGTAATTGGATAAATATCTCTAAGTTTTTTTACATTTGTATCACTATTATTCAATTTGTATTCTGCTTCATACCTCGGTACATTTTCATTAGTTGTTATACTTCCATCTTGATAATTTTTTAAATCTTTAAAATCGGCATACTGACTAAAAAATTTAAAATTTTCAATTTTTTGTTTAAGTTTTTCGTCTTCTACATTATCCAAAAGAACAATCTTATTATT
>NZ_QXIJ01000177.1:0-544 GCF_003665925.1 Halobellus sp. Atlit-38R | reverse complement strand
CAGCGGGCGCTCCGCCCGGGCGACGAGGTGACGGTCGTCGGCGACGCCGCGGCGTTCCCGGACGCGCCGGTCGGCGAGGTGAAGTCGCGGGTCGCGGACGGCGCGCCGTTCGTCGTCTCGGACGCGACCGCGCGCCGGACCGCGCTCCGACTGGTCGGCGCGTCGGCGGTCCCGGTCGTCCTCGGCGCGGTCGCGCTCGCGGTGGCGGGGGCGACGCTGGCGCCGCTGCTCGCGGCGGCCGTCTGAGCGGCGACGCTCGGGCGGGCGCCGCGCGCCGCCTCACGCCGCCCGACAGGCCTTTCTAACGCACCCGCGTTGGTGGAGGTATGTCAGACGACGAGCCGAAGCCGGGGTCCGCCGAGGACCAGGGCCCCGTGACGATCACACCGGCGCTCGCGGACCGACTCGCGGAGAAGCGCGAGGAACTGTTCGAGGAGTTCGGGATCCGCGACGAGTTCCCGAGCGAGGTCCTCCGCGAGGCCGAGGCCCGGACCGAGGGCGTCTACGAGGAGATCGAGGCCGAGATCGACGAGCGCGAGGACCT
>NZ_QXIJ01000176.1:0-545 GCF_003665925.1 Halobellus sp. Atlit-38R | reverse complement strand
AGCCGATGGCGAAGATGCCCCAGATGAGGATGAGCGTCGCGAGGCTCTGGTAGCCCTGTAAAACCCCCGAGACGACGGGGGCACGGGCGAAGATGTACGGGAACACCGCGACGAGGATGGCCGTGATGCCGACGACCGTCCCCTCGCGGCCGCGGAGTTTCTCCCAACGACCGAACAGACTGCCGCCGACGAGCGCGTCTTTGGCGCTCGGGTTGGCGTCCTTCTCGCTCATGGGGCCACCTCCTCGTCGCCGAGCAGACCCTGCGGTCGCGTCAGGAGGACGATGGCCGCGATGGCGTACAGGCCGACCTGCGACCACGCGGGCGCGAAGGAGACGAGCGCAGCGGTCGTGAGACCGAAGACGATGCCGCCGACGACAGCGCCGGCGATGCTGCCGACCCCGCCGATGACGACCGTCAGGAACGCCGGGACGAGGATGTTCGTCCCGATAGTCGGGTTGACGACGTTCAGCGGGCCGCCGACGACGCCCGCCACCCCTGCGAGCGCCGCGCCGATGCCGAAGACGACGATGTACGGGCGGGTGA
>NZ_QXIJ01000175.1:0-546 GCF_003665925.1 Halobellus sp. Atlit-38R | reverse complement strand
CGGCGGCCGTCGAGGCGATCCGCGAGCACACCGACCGGGTGAACCAGTACCCGAAATCCTCGCACACCGACCTCACCGCGAAGATCGCCGAGAAGTGGGGCGTCGACGACGAGCAGGTGTGGGTCTCGCCCGGCGCCGACGGCGCGATCGACTACCTCTCGCGGGCCGCCTTAGAGCCCGGCGACGAGGTGCTGGTCCCGAGCCCGGGCTTCGCCTACTACGCGATGTCGTCGCGGTACCACCACGGCGAGGTGACGGAGTACGAGCTCTCCCCGGCCGACGGCTTCGCGCAGGACGCCGAGACGGTGCTGTCCGCCTACGGCGGCGAGCGGATCGTCTACCTCACCTCGCCGCACAACCCCTCCGGGTCGACGATCGCCCTCGACGAGGTCGAGGCGATCGCCGACGCGACCGCCGAGGAGACGCTCGTCGTCGTCGACGAGGCGTACGGGGAGTTCGCCGACGTGGACAGCGCGATCCCGCTCGTCGACGACCGCGACGACGTGGCGGTCCTCCGCACCTTCTCGAAGGCGTACGGCCTCGCCG
>NZ_QXIJ01000174.1:0-547 GCF_003665925.1 Halobellus sp. Atlit-38R | reverse complement strand
GTCGTCGAACTGCGGCTTGCGGTAGCGCTCGGCGTCCGCGACGAGGACGCGCTCGACGTCGGCGGGGTTCGTGAGCAGGTACGTCTCTCGCGGGTCGAGGTCGAGCCGCACCACGTCGCCGTAGCTGTCGGCGCAGGCGCGCAGGAAGCCGAACGGGTCGTCAGCGAACTGGCGACCGTTCCCGAAGAGGGGGTCGCCGAGCGGTCCGGGCGGCGTAACGGACATACGATTTCTGGGGGTTGAGCGGGGTTAAACGTTCGGCGGAGGGGGAGGGAACGCGGAAGAAAGACGCGGGAACGAGACGCGGAGAATGAAACGCGGGGAGAGCGGGGGCGCGGCGTCGGCGGGCCGTTACCGCGCGTCGAGGCGCTCGACGCGGGCGATCAGCTCGTCGACGGCCGCCTCCTGCTCGTCGGTGGCGTCGACGATGCGCTCGGTCGCGTCCTCGGTGCGGTCGGAGCGCTCGCGGACCGCCTCCAAAGAGGAGGTGAGCTCCTCGACGGTCGCGGCCTGGTCGTCGGTGGTCCGCGCGACCTCCGCGACGCCC
>NZ_QXIJ01000173.1:0-547 GCF_003665925.1 Halobellus sp. Atlit-38R | reverse complement strand
CGAACGCGTCTAAGCCCCGAAACGACGGGTGTCTCTCACCCGGCCAACTCGATTCGAAGCCCGTCGTCGGTGACGAGCACCTCCATGCGTTCGAACGTCCGGCAGTACTGCGAGACGTGTCGGCCGTCGCTGTGGTCCACCATAATCGACTTTTCGAGGAGTGACGCCTCGTGGAGCCGTTTTACCTCCCTGTATGCGGTCGAAAGCGGGACGTCGGCGCGGGAACTCAGCTCTTTGACTGTCAACGGCTCGTCGGCCACACGCAACAGGTCCGGGACCGCTGGTGCGCTCATCAGGGCGAACAATTCCTGTTCGGCAACCGTTTCACCATTATTTATGATGAGCATCGCGCCTCACTACAGAAATCTCCGTGTTGACACTTGTAGATTCGGGCAAACTCGACTTCCCTTCGGTAA
Source organism: Halobellus sp. Atlit-38R (assembly GCF_003665925.1). Lineage (NCBI taxonomy): Archaea > Methanobacteriati > Methanobacteriota > Halobacteria > Halobacteriales > Haloferacaceae > Halobellus > Halobellus sp. Atlit-38R. The sequence goes on along the minus strand of NZ_QXIJ01000173.1, from coordinate 131 downwards.
GGTTTTCGGACCCCTCTTCGAATCCACGAGTATGAGCGAACACTACGCTCCCGTCTCCGAGCACCTCGACGATGTTGAGGCTGCACGCGAGGAGGGACGACGCAAGATGGACTGGGCGCTCCAGCACATGC
>NZ_QXIJ01000172.1:0-549 GCF_003665925.1 Halobellus sp. Atlit-38R | reverse complement strand
AGTCGGCGAGCTTGCCGGGTAAGGCGGTGGACTCGAGCGCCGACTTCCGGCGGGTGAGCTCCTCGGCCTTCTTCGCGGCCTTCCGGGCGCGCGCGGCCTCGGCGGCCTTGTGGACGACCTTCTCGGCGGTGTCCGGGTTCTCCTCGAAGAACGTCCCGAGCTGTTGGTGGGTGACGCTCTCGACGATGCCGCGGACCTCGGAATTCCCGAGCTTGGTCTTCGTCTGGCCCTCGAACTGCGGGTCGGGGTGCTTGACGGAGATGACGGCGGTGAGTCCCTCGCGAACGTCCTCGCCGCGGAGGTTGTCGCCGTCGAGGTCGTCCAGCATGTCGTGGCTGTTCGCGTAGTCGTTGACGACGCGGGTGAGCGCCGTCTTGAACCCGGTCAGATGCGTGCCGCCCTCGCGGGTGTTGATGTTGTTGGCGAAGGCGTGAATCGACCCCTGGAGCTCGTCGGTCGCCTGCATGGCGATTTCGACCTCGATGCCCTCCGACTCGTCGTCGTAGTAGATGACGTCGTCGTGGAGCGCCGTCTTGGTCTCGTTGAGGT
>NZ_QXIJ01000171.1:0-550 GCF_003665925.1 Halobellus sp. Atlit-38R | reverse complement strand
CAATTCAATTTTGGTTCTGTGTTTTTCTGCCCACGTGTTCACGTGGAATGTCGGGGTTTCTTTGGTTACAGCGACCGTTGATTCATCATAGTGCGTAAACGTTATTGGAATGCCATAGTCGCCGGGAGTGGCTTCAGAGGAGATATTTAACTCAACCCACATTGGTGGATAACCGCCGGCAGTTGCCTCCGATACTCTTACTGGAACCTGACCATCAGGTGTTTCACCAGTCATTTTTCCAGTTGCGGTTCCGAACCGAGAGGGTTCATAAAAATAGCTTGCGTTAGGAGGCAATTCTTGACTTGAGATATTAATTCCGCCACTGTCCGTAGTGATTGGCATCTTGAAGAAGCCAATACTCCCATTTTTCGGTTCACTTGTGTCAAGTAAATTTTCATACGAATAATTGATGTATAACTTGTGCTTTGAGTGTGAACCAGAGCCAGAGACGAATAATTGTATCCGAACGGTTTCGCCTTTGTTAACAACTGGATTTTCAACGATTGGGATAATAGTAAAGTCTGCGTCCATAACTCAATTTGTAATTAGT
>NZ_QXIJ01000170.1:0-551 GCF_003665925.1 Halobellus sp. Atlit-38R | reverse complement strand
GTCGAGCCGCCGTTCGGCCTCCGCGACGGTCTCGCCGCCCTGGCCGATCGCGGCCGCCATCTCGCCGGCGGGCACCACGAACACGAGGCGGTCGCCCTCCACGAGGCAGTCGGTCGGCGTGACGCCGGTCAGCTCGTCGAACCGACCGATGTATTGCCGCGCCTCGTCGGAGAGCTCGACGTACATTAGTCGTCGCTCACGACGCGCGACCCCATCCGGAGGTCGACGTCGCCGGTCCCCATCGAGATGGGCTTGCCGGCGATGACGTTCTCGATGACGCCGTCGAGGTCGTCGTACTCGCCGTGGATCGCGGCGTCGAGCAGGTGGTTGACCGTCACCTCGAACGCCGCGCGCGCGAGGACCGAGTCCTTGTTGCCGGAGATGCCGTGCCGGCCGATCGACTCGATCTCGCCGTTGTTCGTCATGATGTCGGCGACGAGCATGAGGTGGCGGACGTTCACGTCGTCGAGCCCCTGCTCTTCGAGCGTGTTCTTCGTCTCGTCGATGATCGTCTCGCGGGCCGCCTCGACCCCGAGGTTCCGGTAGATCTC
>NZ_QXIJ01000169.1:0-551 GCF_003665925.1 Halobellus sp. Atlit-38R | reverse complement strand
TCGTTCCAGCAGAACATCCTGACCATCCTGGCCGAGGAGCCGATGTACGGTCTCGCGATCAAGCGAGAACTGGAGGCGTACTACGGCTCCGAAGTGAACCACGGCCGCCTGTACCCCAACCTCGACGACCTCGTCGACGACGGGCTCGTCGAGAAGAGCGAACTCGACAAGCGGACGAACCAGTACGAACTCACCGAGGCGGGCCACGACGTGGTCCTCGGGCAGATCGAGTGGGTCCTCGACCGGTTCGTCACCGACGAGGAGCGCGCGGACGAGGTCCGCGCGCTGCTGGAGTAGTCGAGCGCGCCCCGCGGGGCCGTCCGGCATCGAACGCTAACCGACCCTTTTGGCACACGGCGCGGCGAAAGCCGCGTTTTTCTCCGCCGAGCGACCGCTACGCCGAGTCGCTCGTGTCGGGTGAGTCCGCGGCGTCGGCGGACCCGTCGGCGTCGGCGGACCCGCCGGCGTCGTCTGGTTCGTCGCCAGCGGGATCGTCCACGTCGTCGACCGCCACGTCGGCGGCGACGGACTCGATCACGGACAGCGACTCG
>NZ_QXIJ01000168.1:0-551 GCF_003665925.1 Halobellus sp. Atlit-38R | reverse complement strand
CCGCCGAGCGAAACGCCGAGTTCGAACGTCCGCACGACGAATACAGCAGCAGCAGCGCCCGCCGCCGGTGCACCCGTGGTGAGGACGAGCGCACCGGCCAACAGGACATCGTACGTCCCGACGCTCCCCGGAACGGGGACGATACTCACCGCCTGTGGAAACGGAATCATCGCGATGATTGGAATCAGGCTGGCTGTCGTCCCAGTGCCGGCGAGCGCAACCCAAATCGCAACCGCAATCGTCAGTTGTTCGATGATTCCCCCGAGCGCGATGAGTCCGAGCAGTACCGGTGCGTTCCGAAAGTACACCACTCGTTCCCAGAACTTGTCGACGGCTTCAGCAACGGCGGCTCGGCCGTAGGGCGTCTCGTGATAGAGACCGGACACCGCGCGGACAATCGGGGTGAGTACGATGACAAGGACCGCAGAGAGAAGCGCCCGACCCCAGACGAGTACGGCACCGACGACGCTCAAGACAGCAATCGCACTGGCCAGCGTCAGAAGCACGAACGTCGGCGTCAAACCACCGAGTAGGAGAATCCCGGAGAGAAC
>NZ_QXIJ01000167.1:0-552 GCF_003665925.1 Halobellus sp. Atlit-38R | reverse complement strand
GCCGTCGACGTCTATCGTCGTCATGCGCGTCTGTAGCCACCGCGGACACAACTGCCTTTCCGTCGCCCCCGCAGACGACCGGTTCCCGGGGTCGTTCTCGCGTCGCCCGACCGTCGGACCGCTTTTGCCCGCGCCGGTCGAACGCCCGCCCATGCGCACCCTCGACGAGACGGACCGGGAGATCATCCGGCTGCTGCTGGCCGACGCGCGGCGCCCGTACAGTGACATCGCCGAGCGCGTGGACCTGTCGGCGCCCGCGGTGTCCGACCGCGTCGACCGCCTCCGCGAGGTGGGCGTGATCGAGGGGTTCACGCTCCGGATCGACGGCGACGCGCTCTCGGACGGGCTGCGGGTCCTCGCGACGCTCGCCGTCGCGCCCGCGGACGCCGAGCGCGTCCACGAGTCGGTCGCCACCCACGAGCGCGTCGAGCACGCCTTCCTCACCGCCGACGGCGAGGTGACGGTCGTCGCGCGCGCCGAGGAGGGGACCGCCCGCGACCTCATCGACGACGCGGTCGGCCTGGACGCCGTGACCGCGCTGTCGGTCCGCCC
>NZ_QXIJ01000166.1:0-553 GCF_003665925.1 Halobellus sp. Atlit-38R | reverse complement strand
GTTGCCGTCCACGCCCGCGATCCCGAACACCTCGCCGCCGCGCACGTCGAAGGAGACGCCGTCGACCGCTCGGACCCCGCGGTCGTCCTCGACGACCACATCCGAGACCGACGCGACGACGTCCCCGGTCTCCGCGGCGCCGCGGTCGACGTCCATGAGCACCTCGCGGCCGACCATCAGCTCCGCGAGCTCCTCCTGGCTGGTCGCGTCCGCGGCGACGGTCCCGACCTTCCGGCCGTCCCGGAGGACCGAGATCTCGTCGGCGGCGCGCATCGCCTCGCCGAGCTTGTGGGTGATGAAGATGATCGTCTTGCCCTGCGCCGTCAGCTCTTCTAACACCTCGAACAGCTCGTTGACCTCCTGTGGCGTCAACACGGCGGTGGGCTCGTCGAGAATGAGCGTGTCGGCGCCCCGGTACAGCGCCTTCAGGATCTCGACGCGCTGTTGCTCCCCGACCGAGACGTCTTCGATCCGCGCGTCCGGATCCACGTCGAAGCCGTACCGGTCGGCGAGGTCGGCCACGGCCTCTCGGGCCGCCTCCCGGTCGACGGCG
>NZ_QXIJ01000165.1:0-555 GCF_003665925.1 Halobellus sp. Atlit-38R | reverse complement strand
TTTAATTCAGATTTCCCGTGGAGCGAGAACGCAAATAACCACGACTATGATTTATCGCTCCCTAATGTCGAAGCGATTGTCGGGAATATGATCGGGCTACCGAATCATCCCAATCTCACGGAGGAAGAAATACAATACGTTATCGAAACAGTTCGAGACTTCGAAGATGCGGTGTAATGGAGATTATATAGTGATATCCGTTGACCGGTTGTATCGGTAACTACGTCATTGAGGAAGTGCTCAAATGGAGTCCTCAGTTAGAGCCGTTGAATCGGTGCTCTGGGGAGGTTACGAACCAGACCCCTAGGCGGGAACAATCAGTTGGAAATTTGTGAGGGTGATATTCGCCATATCAGGATCCCTTGCACGCTGCTGAAGGATCTCTACCGTGACTCATCTGGCAGGAATTGTCGGAGATCCTACTTTTACTGTACGCTCTTCTGTAGGAGATTGTTCAGGATCTACCGAGCATCCCCAGCGTGAAGGGTATTCATTGGGCGCTACCCACGGAGAGGGACCCAAGACTGCGGTCGGCGCCAATGCGGGGGTTTCGAA
>NZ_QXIJ01000164.1:0-556 GCF_003665925.1 Halobellus sp. Atlit-38R | reverse complement strand
CCGCCTCGGTGTCGACGATGCCGCCGACGAAGCCTTCGAGGTTTAATACGTCCGGATATGACTCAGCGAATTCGTCGACATCGAAGTACTCGATTCCGGGGATCTTCTTGACATTCTTACGCATCTTTCGTGTTTCAGGACTGCCAGCCTCATCCTCGTCGACCAGACTGATAAATGGTTGAGCGTGGAACTCGAAATCACCTGTCGCCGACAACTCCTCGAAATAGTCACGGACTTTCACTGCTACGCCTGGAATATGCTCACCTTCAAGGAAGAACCACCAATCCGAGATAAATGCGCTTGCGTTCGCCGACGCGCTCTCTTCGAGTTTACCTTTCTCCAGCACCAGAACGTCGTAGTCGTCTGCGAGATGGTCGGCAGTGCTGCATCCGATGGAACCCGCTCCTATGACGACAACGTCGTAGCTGTTTGCCTGCGGCATACGTTGAGTCATCAGTTGATGAATTTTATTTCTATTGATAGTGGCATTTCCTGCCACCCAAGTACGGACATGCGCTACACCTGTGAGTGTTTGTAGTACACAAATCTTACCAAG
>NZ_QXIJ01000163.1:0-556 GCF_003665925.1 Halobellus sp. Atlit-38R | reverse complement strand
ATCACCGGCACGTGGGACGGGAGCGCGGCGAGTCCGTCCGCGACGCCGCCGTCCGTCGCGGCCGAGGCGGTGACGACGACTCCGCAGGTGCCTTCTAACGGCTCCTCGCCGTCTCGGTCGTCGCCGAAGTCAGTGGGAGCGAGCGTCCGAAGTGACGGCCCGCCCGCGCCGTTCCACGCGGCCTCGACCGCACGGGCCACGCGTTCGCTGCCGCTCTCGTCGTCGCCAACGAACGCGACGACCGTTCGCCGGTCCATACCCGACCCACCCGTTCCGCGGTCTTGAGCGTTTACCCCAAAATATCGGCGCTGAAAACGCTACGACGAGTTCGCCGTCGCGGTGACGTAGATACCCACGAGGACCACGCAGCCGCCGGCGACCGTCGCCGGAGTGGGCGTCTCCGACAGCAGCGCGGCCGCGAGCAGCGTCGCGCCGACCGGCTCGCCGAGCAGCGAGACGGAGACGACGCTCGACTCCAGGTGCGCGAGCGCCCAGTTGAGGACCGTGTGGCCGAGCAGCCCCGGCCCGACCGCGAGCCCGGCGAACAGGAGCCACT
>NZ_QXIJ01000162.1:0-556 GCF_003665925.1 Halobellus sp. Atlit-38R | reverse complement strand
GTCCGAGGCCGCCGCCGCCGATGAGTCCCATCGTGACGCCGATGCGGACGTTGATTTCGAGGATGTACATCGTCCACGCGATGAAGGGCGTAAAGACCTGCGAGAGCATCCCGAAGACGACCTTCTGGGGGCTGTTCGCGCCGGTCGACTCGATGGCCTCTATCGGTCCGTCCTCGACTTCTTCGAGGGCGTCCGTGAACAGGCGACCGAGGTTCCCCATCGTGTCGGTGCCGATGGCGAGCGTCGCCGTGAACGGCGAGACGCCGCCGAGGGGGATGTAGATGAGCGCCCACACCAGCGCCGGGATGGCGCGGATGACGCTCATCGTCCCGCGGAAGATGAAGTTGAAAGGGTACGGCGTCACGCGCTCGGAGCCGAGCACCCCGAGGATGAGCGCGCCGGGGATGCCGAGGACGGTCCCGACGAACCCCATCGCGAACGTGACGAACACCGCGCCGAGAACGGGGTTCCCGTCCTGGAACTGGAGGAGGAGGTTCCGTTCTTGGATGAACGCCCAGTACTGGCTGACGTCGACGAAGGGGATGACGCCGAACAG
>NZ_QXIJ01000161.1:0-559 GCF_003665925.1 Halobellus sp. Atlit-38R | reverse complement strand
GTCGGGTGGCTCAGCGTTCGGCTCGAAGAGATCTACTTCGCGCTGATCACCCTCGCGTTCGGGATGTTGGGCTACTCGCTTATCATTCAGGACCCCGCCGGGCTGACGAACGGGACCGACGGGATCATCGTTCTGCTCGGGACCGTCGACCTCGGCGGTGCGAGCGTCCCGGTCGGCGGCCGGCGGGTCTACTACGTCATCTCGGCGGTCACCGTGGTGACGGCGACGTACGGGGTCTGGCGCGTCGTCAACTCCCCGTTCGGAACCGTCTGTAAGGCGATCCGCGAGAGCCCCGACCGCGCGGCCGCGCTCGGGATCGACGTCAGACACCACCGCTGGATGACGTTCATCCTCTCGGCGATGATCGTCGGCGTCGCCGGCGTGTTGCGCGCGGGGCTCGCGAGCGTCGCGTCCCCGGGGCTCACGCACTGGTCGACCAGCGCGATCGCGGTCATCGCCACCGTGATCGGCGGCGCGACCTATTTCTCCGGGCCGATAGTCGGCGCGTTCGTCTTCCTGTACATCCGGTGGGCGATCAGCCGGTTCCCGGCGCTCGAAG
>NZ_QXIJ01000160.1:0-561 GCF_003665925.1 Halobellus sp. Atlit-38R | reverse complement strand
GTCGAGCTCGGCGAGCGCGTCGCGGATCGCCGCCCACCGCCCGTTCTCGCCGCTGTGGAGGTACTCAGTCATGATCGAGGCGACGCCGACCTGGTGGCCGTGGAGCGCCTTGCCGGGCGCGATGCGGTCCAGCTGGTGGGAGATGAGGTGCTCCGCGCCGGAGGCGGGCCGCGAGGAGCCCGCGATGGACATCGCGACGCCGGAGGAGACGAGCGCCTTCACGACCACCCACGCCGACTCCTCTAGGCCCGGGCGGATCATGTCGGCGTTCTCGACGAGCAGCTCCGCGGTCATCTCCGAGAGCGCGCCCGCGTACTCGCTGTACTCGACGTTGCGGAGGCGGCGGGCGAGCCGCCAGTCCTTCACGGCGGTGTAGTTGGAGATGATGTCGGCGCAGCCGGCGGTGGTGAGCCGCCACGGCGCCTCCGCGAGCAGCGTCGTGTCCGCGACGACGGCGAGCGGCGGGTCGGCCGCGACCGAGTGGCGCGTGTCGCCCTCGGGGATCGAGGAGCGGCCGGAGACGATGCCGTCGTGGGAGGCGACGGTCGGGACGGAGACGAA
>NZ_QXIJ01000159.1:0-562 GCF_003665925.1 Halobellus sp. Atlit-38R | reverse complement strand
ACTCGTTCGCCCTGGAGGACACGCTGGTCCGCGAGTACGGCGCGAACTGGCACCGCGGGGAGTCGGGCGCCGAGCTCCGCGAGCGCGTCCGCCGGATGAAGACGGACTACCTCTACGAGAACGAGGTCGAGTACGACCGCGTCGCGGCGCTCGGCTACGCCATTTACCACCTCCCGGCGTACTACGCGACGGTCGTGTACGTCCTCGACGACCTGACCGAAAACGGCCTGCTCGACCGCACGCTCCGCGTCCTCGACGTGGGCGCCGGCGTCGGCGGGCCCGCGCTCGGGCTCCACGACTACCTCCCGGACGACGCCGTCGTCGACTACCACGCGGTCGAGCCGAGCGCGGCGACCGAGGTCCTCGACCGGCTGCTGGAGGAGACCGGCCGCAACTTCCGCGCGACGGTCCACGAGACGACCGCCGAGGCGTTCCTCGGGCTCGACGGGGGCGAGGAGCCCGCCCCGGCGACCGACGAGCCGTTCGACCTCGTGCTGTTCGGGAACGTCCTCTCGGAGCTCGCCGACCCCGCGGCGGTCGCGGGCGCCGCGGTCGACGCGCT
>NZ_QXIJ01000158.1:0-563 GCF_003665925.1 Halobellus sp. Atlit-38R | reverse complement strand
CGCCGACGCGTCGACCGTGAACGGTGCGCGCGGCCGAATACTGTAACTCAGTTGCCATTCTCTCACAGGCGAGTTTGGGGACACCCCCACCTCGATTCCCGGTCGAGATCGTACTAGATGAATTCCGGGATATGCCGGTAGTTCGGGCCTAACCGGTCGAATTCGCTCATCTAGTCGCTCCATACTTACAGCCGTTCCTACCGTTCAGTATTTCCAGAGAATGGCGTCTCCTGACAAGAACTCCCAGACTGACCGCCGCGATGGCGAAGAATCGTTCCGAGCAGACGGTGCCGGTACCGCCGAACTGGTCCCCACGACCGGTCTGGAGGCGATGGCCGCCCGCGCGAGTGAACTACCGGTCCCCGCGTCGGACCGCATCGAATACGGCCCCGTCGAAGACCTCACCGACGACGAAGCGGCGGACGAAGACCGCCCGGAAACGCTCCGGGAGGCCGTCCTCCGCGAGGTGAAGGCGTTCTTCGCCGAAATCGACGACGAGACGGCGTTCGCGCCGACGCCCTCGGAGGCGTTCATCGAAGACCAGTTCTTCGACTTCTCGTTCC
>NZ_QXIJ01000157.1:0-563 GCF_003665925.1 Halobellus sp. Atlit-38R | reverse complement strand
CAAGGCAACGAACGACATCTTGCTATTTTTAACGAACCACCGATGCAAACAGTTCTCAATGCGCGAGGTGGCTGACCAGATTGGCCATTCCCAACAGACGGTTCGGAGAGCGATCAATACCCTCGTCGAGAACGGATTAGTGGTTGAATTGCCCGAGAACAATCAACGGCTCGTTCAGATCAACCGCGAGCGACTCACTGTTCCGGACGACCCTCTCCTCCGAATACCGCAACCAGAGTTCCAGAAACCCGTGAAAGCCGCGGTCGACGAGCTCACTGGCCGTCTCGACGGCGTCATCGGGATCGTCCTTTACGGAAGTGTCGCGCGTGGCGAAGCCGATCGGCGCAGCGACATCGACGTCTGGGTACTCACCACGAACGAACGAGCCCCAAACCAACGAGAGGCGAACGCTGTTGGTCACGACCTCGAAGACGCCGAGTTCGACGGGAACAGGTATGCTTACGACGTCGACGTTGAGGCGGTCCACGCGATTCCCACGTACACAGAAGACGTCCGAGAAATTGTCGTTTCAGGAATCCCAATCTACAGCACTAACAAGATTG
>NZ_QXIJ01000156.1:0-563 GCF_003665925.1 Halobellus sp. Atlit-38R | reverse complement strand
GACCCCGCCTTTGGGGAACTCCCAGTCCCCCGGTCGGCTCTTCAGGAGCAGGTACTCCCGTTCGCCGCGGGTATCGCGGAAGAGGATGGCTCCGGCACTGGTCGCTTCGACCGTCATTGGCCGCAGGTAAGCGATCACCCCTAAAGAGCGTGTCGGACTTCCGAACGGTCGTGTCAGTGCGGGCTGAAAGACGAGACGGCGGGGTTCCCAGCATCGCCGGACGGTCGAAACGGCGCCACACCGCTCTCGGTACCGGTCAATAGCACTCCGTCGGTCTCATAGTTCGTTTTATGATTGCGTCGCACGTGACCCGGAATAATGGGAGCGACCGCTGAGGTTCGGCGGCGGTGTCGGCTCGCGACGGAACCGCACCCCGACAGGGGCGTGACTCTCCACGGCGTCGACGGCCGGACGTATCACGCCATCGACGCGACCGAGGACGCCCGCGATCGCTTGGCTGACCTACGCCTCGGGGACGCGGTCGAAGTCGTCCTCGAATCCGTCCGCTGTCGGGGCGACGGCTGGCGGATAACCCGATTACGCGAGGTCGACCGAGGGAACGC
>NZ_QXIJ01000155.1:0-567 GCF_003665925.1 Halobellus sp. Atlit-38R | reverse complement strand
GCCGATCCGGTCCGCCACGTGGACCCCGTCTTCGATCCGGTCGACCACGTGGTCGTGGAGGTGCGACTTGAACTCGGCGACGGCCCCGTCGGTGTCGTAGGCGGTCTTGGCCGTGGCGCAGTACGGGCAGTTCCAGCTCACGCGGAAGTCGGACTTCGAGAGCGCGTCGGAGTGGTGCGCGAGCAGGTGCGACCCCGTCACCTCGGCCATCGCCGACCGCTCCCGCGTCCACGCGACGAACCCACATCGGCCACACGCCCAGCGGCTCACCATGATCGGAAACTACCACCCGAGACCCGTCGGAGACACATGTATGTTGGGTTACGTGTGCGCGGTTGCCGCGTGGGCCGACTCGGCGACGGTCACGCCGTCTCGGCCGCCCCGCCGTCGGGCGCGTCCAGCGCGAACCCGTTCTCGTCCGCGTGTTCCACCCGGACGCGCGTGACCCGCGTCGCGGTCGCCCCGGTGACGGCGAGCGTGACGGCGCCGACGGCGACGCGGTCGCCCTCCCGGGGCAGCCGCCCGAGCTGTCGGGTGACGAGCCCCGCGACGGTCTCGGCGCCCGCG
>NZ_QXIJ01000154.1:0-568 GCF_003665925.1 Halobellus sp. Atlit-38R | reverse complement strand
ACGCAGAGTTAGGCCCCGACTCAGGTTCAGCTCCGCATTGACAGTTGGCGAGGTTTACCTACATTCAGGTGCTAATGCAACGTCCTCAAAGAGCAATTTATCCGAATCGGGCGCCTACTCGTAGGGATGCCAGACGACAAACGAGGCCAAGACGAGGACGAAGACAACGAACAGCCGCAACAGCCAGAGCGGAAGCGAGAGGAGGTCCGTGACCGCGCCCACGAAGACAGAGCGATGAGCGGCGACCCCGGTGGGCGGCTTGGTGACCTCGATGATGCACTCGAAACCCAGAACTACCCGACCACGACCGATGAACTGGTTGAGGCCTACGGAGACTACGAGATCGAAACACAAGGCGGTACAGAATCCCTTGAAAAAGTGCTTGCCCCAACTGATAACCAAACGTACGACTCCGCCGATGATGTTCGGAGCCGGCTACTGGGACTGATACATCGATAGCGAATCAGCTCGCGATGTGCTAGACCACCGGTACGGACTAGTATCCCTAAGAGTCAGTTCAGAGGAGTACGACCTGCGCCAGTCCGAGGAATATGAAGAATCCGAGGAC
>NZ_QXIJ01000153.1:0-568 GCF_003665925.1 Halobellus sp. Atlit-38R | reverse complement strand
TGAGGGAGACCGACCCGTCGGTCACCTCGTAGGCCGGATGGCCGGCGATCACCTTCGCCAGCGTCGACTTGCCCGAGCCGTTGGGACCCATCAGCGCGTGGATGTCCCCGGACTCGACGGTCAGGTCGACGCCGCGAAGGATCCGTTCACCGCCCTCTTCGGCCACTCGTGCCCGAAGGTCGTTGATTTCGAGAGTTGCCATTGTGTTCTCGTGCCTCGTGTGCGAACAGTGGGTGTTGCGGGGGTTAACGGTTACGCATCTCCGCCTCAAAAATCGCAGATCCACCAAGAAATTTTCTTCCGATCGAAAAGTGCTTTCGACGACCGGCGTTTCGCCTCGCCGTCGGTCACATGAACGAGCCGAGCCCCGTCTGCTCTTGGCCCGTCTTGACCTCCTCCCACGACATGCCGAGCGCCTCTATCACGCGCTCTATCGGTCCCTTGAGGGTCTTGTCGAGCATCTTCTCCCAGTCGACCTCGAACTCGTCGGGGACCTGGTCGGCGTACTCGAAGCAGATCACGTCCGGGTCGCGCTTGAACTCCCCGTAGAGGTGGTCCCGCTGGGGGT
>NZ_QXIJ01000152.1:0-568 GCF_003665925.1 Halobellus sp. Atlit-38R | reverse complement strand
AGGATGAAGATAGAGATCACTAGAGATATCGATCCAACACACCGACGACAGAACGTGAGTCTTCCACGAATTTGGCTCTGTTGAAATCCTCAACAGGTGATATATTCTAATCGGGCTGCGGTCAATTCAGGAGACATACCCATCAGAAGACATTTTTATTTCTGAGGTGGACAATCAGGATAATGCCCTCCACCAGTGACATACCGCAATGGCGTGAGCTGATGATGCTTATTTTGCTGAGTTTCCTCTTTGCATCACTTCAGTGGAATACGCTACAGGACCTCATTTCCAACGGGCCAACGGCATTCAACACGCTCGTGGATGTTTCATTGTTCGTCCTCTTGAGTATCTCCGTCATAGGAGCGATCTACGAAACCCTACAGATGAGAGCAAATTGAGTACTTCGCACTCTTCAGCGACCGGACGTTTCAGACGATACTGTGTCTAAAGAAGAGGATTTCAACAGAGCCACGAATTTGCAAAACTGTCGGACGGAACCACCAGTTGATCTATCTGACCGATGGGATTAAGAAGAGTCGTTACATCGCCATCTAATATGCACAGCTAG
>NZ_QXIJ01000151.1:0-569 GCF_003665925.1 Halobellus sp. Atlit-38R | reverse complement strand
AAAAAGGTAAAAATATATATTTTAGTGATAGCTTAGATTATAAAAAAAGTGGAGAAGTATAATTATGTCTAAACCAGAATATGAAATTGATCCTGGAAAAAGAGAGTGATGAAATGATAAAACGTATAAACAAATTAGTGTTAGGTATTAGTCTTCTGTTTTTAATCATCAGTATCAATGCTGGTTGTGGCATGGGTAAAGAAGCGGAAATAAAGAAAAGTTTTGAGAAGACATTGAGTATGTATCCGATTAAAAATCTAGAGGATTTATACGATAAAGAAGGTTATCGTGATGACGAATTTGATAAAAATGATAAAGGTACATGGATTGTTAATTCGGAAATGGCGACTCAAAATAAGGGAGAAGCTTTAAAAATTAAAGGTATGGTCTTGTATATGAATAGAAATACCAAAACAACAAAAGGATATTATTATGTAAATGCAATAAAGAATGAGAAAGACGGAAGACCCCAAGAGAATGAAAAAAGGTACCCAGTTAAAATGGTCGATAATAAAATCATTCCAACAAAAGAAATTAAAGATAAAAACATAAAAAAAGAAATCGAAAAC
>NZ_QXIJ01000150.1:0-570 GCF_003665925.1 Halobellus sp. Atlit-38R | reverse complement strand
CTCGGCGAGGACCTCTACTTCGGCCACCCGAGCGTCGGCCTCTACCACCTGAAGACGTACGCGAAGAACCCCCGCGACCTCCGCGGCGTCGGCGCGCAGGTCGCCCGCAGCGTCGACGACGAGCTCGACCCGCTCCTCCCGGACGCCGACAGCGACGGGCGGTTCGCGGTCCGGTCGGCCCCGGAAGACGAGGAACACGCCGAGGAGATGGCGACCCGGCTCACGGAGACGCTGCGGGTCCACGCGGAGGCGCCGACCGACCCCGACCACCTCTTCGAGGACGTGATGGAGGCCGTCGAGTCGCCCGCGTTCGGCCCGATGGAGTACGAGTTCGACGGCCGCCCGGACGAGCTCGACGAGCTCTCCGACACCTTCGAGGAGGCCGAGGAGCTGCTCACTAGCGAGCTCGACGACCTGATCGAGGACGACGACGTGGACCGCGGGTTCCACTGACCGGGGCGACTCCTCGGTCCGCGCGGACCGAGCCTGCCGACCACCGCCGCATCGGTTTTGTCGCTCCGCGGTCAACACCTGGTATGGGACTCAAAGAAGACACCGCGAACGGCGTAA
>NZ_QXIJ01000149.1:0-572 GCF_003665925.1 Halobellus sp. Atlit-38R | reverse complement strand
GACGAACATTTCCCCTGTAGTTCGTGTGTCACGTGCGATGGCAACGCGGTCGACGTTCCAGACCGTGCCAGCGGCCTTCGCGACGCGAAGGACGAACTCCGGGATGAGGCTCTCACCAACCACGCCCCGCGTCCCGCTGGAACCGAAGAGTTTCATTGAGTGTGTCTGTATTCCGGCGAGACAAAGCCGTTCCGAACTATTGGCTCGCAATTGTTCTGGATATCTTCGTCGCAGACGGAACGGTACCGGGCTTCAGTCACCGGATTCGGTGCGTTTACGCACGTCGGTTGCTCACAGTGGCGTATGTTCCCAGAGTTCGAAGTCGTCCCCGCGGTCGACATGAAAGACGGCGAGGTCGTCCAGCTCGTACAGGGCGAACGCGGCACCGAGAAGACCTACGGCGACCCGGTCGAGGCCGCTCGCCGCTGGGTCGACGCCGGCGCGGAGACGCTCCACCTCGTCGACCTCGACGGCGCGTTCGAGGGAGAGCGGAAGAACGCCCCGGCGGTCGACGCCGTCCTCGACGCGGTCGACGTGCCGCTCCAACTCGGCGGCGGCATCCGCACCGCCGA
>NZ_QXIJ01000148.1:0-572 GCF_003665925.1 Halobellus sp. Atlit-38R | reverse complement strand
GACGGCACCGACGGCGACGGGAGCGACGGGGACGGCGGCGACGGAGCCGACAGCGACGACGAGGAGGTAACGACGGTCGTCCAGCAGGTCGGTGCCGCGCTCTCGGGCCCCGCGTGGGACCGGACCGAGCGGCGCGGCTTCTGTACGCTGATCGCCGAGGAGGGGGACGCCTCGTGGCTCCTCGACGACGCGCCCGAAGCGGTCCGCGCGTTCGTCGAGGAGACCGACTTCGCGGCGTCGGTGCTCGTCTACGTCGAGTCCGTCGGTCCCGACACCTGCCACGACGAGATCACGTTCGATAGCACCGGCATGGGCGTCGAGGACGGGACCTTCGTCGCGGACGCGACGGTCCAGGGGCCGGGGAGCGACGACGTCGCCTGCGGCGAGGCGATCACCTACCCGGCCGCGCTGATCCGGGTCACGAGCGACCCGCTCCCCGACGCGGCCCGGCTCACCGTCACCGACGGCTGGGGCGAGACGGGGACGGTGCGCGACGAGGAAGGCGTCCCGGACTCGGGCCGGCTCGCCGGCGGGATCTGATCCGCCGGGGACAGCTCGACCGTTCCTGTTTC
>NZ_QXIJ01000147.1:0-574 GCF_003665925.1 Halobellus sp. Atlit-38R | reverse complement strand
TCGCTCGTCGACGGGCTCCAGCGGCTGGAGTACCGCGGCTACGACTCGGCCGGCATCGCCGTGAAAAACGGCTCGGGCATCTCGCTGACGAAACGCGTCGGCGAGGTCTCCGAGCTCGTCGCGGCCGTCGAGCAGAACCCAATCGCCGGCGACTACGGCATCGGCCACACCCGCTGGGCGACCCACGGTGGCGTCACCGACGGCAACGCTCACCCGCACACCGACGAGTCGGGCGGTATCGCCGTCGTCCACAACGGTATCATCTCGAACTTCCAATCGCTCCGGAGCGACCTCGAAGCCCGCGGCCACGTCTTCAGCAGCGAGACCGACACCGAGGTCATCCCGCACCTCATCGAGGAGAACCTCCGCGACGGCGCGACTCCCGAGGAGGCGTTCCGTGCCGCGGTCGGCAGCCTCTCGGGTAGCTACGCCATCGCGGCCATCATCGGCGACGAGGAGGCCATCTTCGCGACTCGCTCGGGGTCGCCGCTCGTCCTCGGCGTCGGCGACGGCGAGTACTACCTCGCCAGCGACGTGCCCGCGTTCATCCAGCACACGGCGCGCGTCGTCTACC
>NZ_QXIJ01000146.1:0-575 GCF_003665925.1 Halobellus sp. Atlit-38R | reverse complement strand
CCCGCCCTCGCCGAGTACGAGCACTACCTCGACGACGTCCTGCGGAAGAAGCCGCACACGCGGTCGAGCGAGGTCGAGGAGGTGCTGGCGGACCTCTCGGAGGTCACCGACGCGCCGAGTGAGATCTACTCGATGCTGACGAACGCCGACATGACCTACGGCGTCGTCGAGGACCCCGACGGCGAGGAGGTCGAGATCACGCAGGCGAACTTCACGAAGCTCCAGACGAACCCGGACCGCGAGTTCCGCGAGCGCATCCATGAGACGTTCTACGACGAGTGGGCCGACGTGCGCAACACGGTCGGCACCTCTTTAGAGAAGGCCGTCCGCGAGCACGTCACGAGCGCCGAGATCCGCGACTACGACTCCGCGCGGGCCGCCGCGCTCGACGACTCGAACGTCCCGGTCGAGGTGTACGACACCCTCGTCGACACCGTCGACGACAACCTCGACGTGCTCCACCGCCACGCGGAGCTGAAGGAGGCGGCGCTCGGCGTCGACCAACTCCAGAGCCACGACCTCTACATGTCGCTGACGGGCGACCAAGGGCCGGACGTGGAGTACGAGCAGGCCCG
>NZ_QXIJ01000145.1:0-583 GCF_003665925.1 Halobellus sp. Atlit-38R | reverse complement strand
CAACCACTTCGAGGCGCAGGCGGCCCACGACGCGATGAGCGAGGCCCACGGCGCGCTCCGCACCGTCGCCGGCTCCCTGAACAAAATCGCAAACGACCTCCGCCTGCTCGCGTCCGGCCCGCGCAACGGGCTCGGCGAACTCGAACAGCCGGAGAACCAGCCCGGCTCCTCCATCATGCCCGGCAAAATCAACCCGGTCGTCGCGGAAGCGGTCAACCAGGTCCACAAGCAGGTCGTCGGCAACGACGCTGCGGTCGCCGCAGGTGCCGCAGAAGGTCAAATCGACCTCAACCTCTACAAGTCCGTCCTCGCGCACAACTTCCTCGAATCGGCGAAGATGCTCACGAACGCTTCCGAAGTGTTCGCCGAGCGCTTCGTCGCCAAACTCGAAGCCAACGAGGACCACTGCGCGGAGCAGGTCGAACAGTCCATGGCGCTGGCGACGGCGCTCAACCCCGCAATCGGCTACAACAAGGCCTCGAAGGTCGCTAAGAAGGCACTCGCCGAAGACAAGACGGTCCGACAGGTCGCCGTCGACGAAGGCTACCTCACCGAGGACGAAGCCGACGAGGTTCTCGACCCC
>NZ_QXIJ01000144.1:0-584 GCF_003665925.1 Halobellus sp. Atlit-38R | reverse complement strand
GGTCGCGGGCGTCGGCGGCCGCGCGCTCGACGAACCGCTCGGCGAGCCCTGTGCCGCGGAACGGCTCCGCGACGTATATCTCGCCGATCACCAGCCGGTCCGGGCGGTCGAACGGGTCGGGACACTCGTCGACGCTCGTCATCAGCAGCCCCACGAGGTCGAGGGCGGGGTCGGTCACGTCGGCGGTCGCGGGGTCGACTTCGGCGTCGTCCGCGCCGTCGCCGGCGGTCGCGGCGACCCAGCCGCGGCTCCCCGCCTCCTCCAGTCGGTCCCGGGAGAAATCCACGTGTCGCTCGATGAAGCGCTCCGCGGGCCAGTCGGCGAGGTCGTGGGCCGCCACGGCGTCGGCGAGGTCGCGGTTGTACGGGAGCCACAGGTCGGCCGCGTACCGGCGGAGGGCCGCCTCGTCGAGCGGTAACCGTCGGATCGCGGGTCGATCGGCGGACATACCCGCCGTCTCGGCGGGCGATGGAAGTGCTTTCCGGGTGCGTGCGACCCGTCCGCATCCGGCGATATCCGGGAGACGAAAGCTTGAAACGCCGCTCGCCCGACCTGACGGGTATGGAACTGCGGGTCATCGAGAA
>NZ_QXIJ01000143.1:0-587 GCF_003665925.1 Halobellus sp. Atlit-38R | reverse complement strand
TACTCGAAGGTGCCCGGTGGCGACAAGCCGACGAAGAAGACCCACCTGAAGTACCGCTGCGGCGACTGCGGGAAGGCCCACATGCGCGAGGGATGGCGCGCCGGCCGTCTCACGTTCCAGGAGTAAGCATGGCGGGAGACTTCCACCGCGTCGCCTGCGGCGACTGCGAGAACGAACAGGTCGTCTTCGGCAAGGCCTCCTCGACGGTGTCGTGCGCGGTCTGCGGCACGACCCTCGCGACCCCCACCGGCGGGGAGGCGGAGCTTCACGGCGAAATCGTCGAAACCGTTGAGGCGCGGTAACCGCCTCACCGCTCCGTCATGAAGTACAGCGGCTGGCCCGAACCCGGCGAGTTGGTGGTCGGCGACGTCGACGAGATCGCCGACTTCGGCGTGTTCGTCGACCTCGACGAGTACGAGGACAAGCGCGGCCTCTGCCACATCAGCGAGGTCGCGTCCGGCTGGATCAAGAACGTCCGCGACCACGTCCGCGAGGGACAGACGGTCGTGGCGAAGGTGCTGGAGGTCGACGAGTCGTCGAACCAGATCGACCTCTCGATCAAAGACGTCAACGAACACCAGCGCAAG
>NZ_QXIJ01000142.1:0-588 GCF_003665925.1 Halobellus sp. Atlit-38R | reverse complement strand
AACTTGAACCAGCAGAGAAGCGAGAGATTTGGCGCTTCACCCGGCGTGAATTGCCGTATCTCTGGAGCCAGCGGACATCGTACTTTATCCTTGGCAGCTATCGCGATCCCTACATCCGCCAGCTCCGTGCCGTGCAGAACGAACTCACGAGGCAACTCGGTGCGTATCCGTTCATAATGGGGGATCTCATCGAACTGCCGACTGACCGCCTCAATACGTTCGATATCATGTTCTCCCTGTTGGCGACGTACAGCGACTATATCGTCGGTGTCTTCGAGGAGGAAAGCGGTGGGGAAGCGCCGGAATTAGGCGAGATCGATGACCCACCGTATTTCGAGAAATCGTACGTGTACCCACGCGACTACTCGTGGGTCACTGATGCGCACCTTGAGTCGAAACACCACGTCATTCAGGCTGCGCTTGAGATTGCATTTACGGATGACTTGACGGAGGATGAAGCAGCGTCAAAAATCAAGTCGCTCCTCGAGCGTGCACAAGACACTGGCATCAACATCGCTGAAGAC
Source organism: Halobellus sp. Atlit-38R (assembly GCF_003665925.1). Classification (NCBI taxonomy): domain Archaea; kingdom Methanobacteriati; phylum Methanobacteriota; class Halobacteria; order Halobacteriales; family Haloferacaceae; genus Halobellus; species Halobellus sp. Atlit-38R. The sequence goes on along the minus strand of NZ_QXIJ01000142.1, from coordinate 64 downwards.
GAAGTCTGGGAGGTGCTCAGCAACCGGACAGACACGGGAGAGGACCCAGCAGCGTACAGTTGGG
>NZ_QXIJ01000141.1:0-590 GCF_003665925.1 Halobellus sp. Atlit-38R | reverse complement strand
CGGCCTTGAGCGCGACAGAGGGATAGTCGGTGTCAGTAGTGACGCCAGCAGGCAGTTCGGCATCGATAACGAGTGGCTCCTGTGCCGCTTCTGAAGAGCGAGAGACATGAAGCGTGAGTTCCGTCGCTGTGTCAACAAATAGTGTCGTGGCGTCAAGTGTGTACTCGACAGAGAGCTGTCGCTGCTGTGTCCGGAATGACTGGCTGGCGGTAATGGCCCCGCCAAGGAGCCACGCTCCAAGGCCAGCTGCGGCGACGAGAAACACAAGTTGGTCTGCGAGAATTCCAAGGCCGACTAAAAACAGGCTGGCGCTCGCAAGCGTCCACCACTGCTCCGTGACCTCCATTACTTCTGTCTTAGTGCGGGGTAAATTGAAACTTGGCTTCTCGGTTCTCGTGTTACCCACCTGTGGTGTGGGGCCAAAAACTTGAAAATGGAGCTGTAATTCAACTGAACTATGACTGACGAGGATACAGAGTTGGCACACAAATCACATTGGGAACGGTGGACCGACGATAGTGGTCCCTTCTACCGATCGTGTGCTGTCTGGCCGCTTGATTCGGGCAGCGAACCCACGACGACAGAAAACC
>NZ_QXIJ01000140.1:0-593 GCF_003665925.1 Halobellus sp. Atlit-38R | reverse complement strand
AGCCGTGCCGGGCGGCGAGGTCGGCCACGGCCACTCGGGCCGCCTCCCGGTCGACGGCGAGGCCGCCCCACTTCCGCGGCTCGCTCCCGAGCGTGATGTTCTCGGTGACGGTCATCGGGTCGACGAGCATGAAGTGCTGGTGGATCATTCCGATCCCGGCGTCGATCGCGTCCCGCGGCGAGCCGAACGCCTGCGGTTCGCCGTCGAGCCGGACCGTTCCCGACGTCGGCTCGTAGAGGCCGTAAAGGACGTTCATCAGCGTCGTCTTCCCGGCCCCGTTCTCACCGAGAAGGGCGTGGACGGTGCCGCGTTCGACCTCGAGGTCGACGTCGTCGTTCGCGACGACGCCGGGGAACCGCTTGGTTATCCCGTCGAGGTGGACGGCTGTGGCCATTGGTCTACTTCCCTCTGGTTGCAGGGTGGCTGAATATGTTTGGATATGATTCGGTCCCCGCGGCGCGCCGACCGGTCGGAGCGCCGACAGTATCCGGCGCGTGGGCGCGCGGGCGACTCCCGTCGAGGGGCCTTACAGCTCCGAGGGGACGTCGATGTCGCCGGCGATGATGTTCTCGCGGGCGGTCGCGACCTCCTCG
>NZ_QXIJ01000139.1:0-593 GCF_003665925.1 Halobellus sp. Atlit-38R | reverse complement strand
GCCTCGGTCCGCCTACTCGCGCTGGTACTCCTTCTGGAACCCGCGGAACTCCGTCCGGTGTGCCTCCTCGTCCGAGAGGAGCGTCACCGCGAGGTCCTCGGTGACCGGGTCGTCGGCCGCCTCGGCGGCGTCGATCAGCTCCCGGTACGTCGCGATGGCGTCCTCCTCGGCGTCGAGAACGCCGTTGATGACGGCCAGCACGTCGGTGGAGTCCTCGGGCGGCTGTAGCGACTCCTGGCCGGCCGTGAACTCGGCGGAGCCGGGCGGCCGCGCGTCGAGCTGTTTGAGCCGCTGGCCGAGCTGTTCGGCGTGGCCGAGCTCCTCCTGAACGTCCTGTTTCAGGCTCTCCTTGATCTCCTCGGCGCGGACGCCGTCGAGGACGATCGCGTTCGTCTGGTAGTTCATCACGGTCTCGATCTCGTCGGCGTACGCCGTTCGGAGCAGGTCGACGACTCGGTCGGATGACATGCCTCACGCTACGCCCGGGGGGTCGAAAGGCGTTCCGGCGAGCGGGTGCGGCGGGAGGTCGCCGACGGCGGACGGAAAGCGGGGCGGTCGGTCAGTCGCTGCGGCCGTGGACGTACGTCTGGTCG
>NZ_QXIJ01000138.1:0-595 GCF_003665925.1 Halobellus sp. Atlit-38R | reverse complement strand
TCACGGGCAGCCCGCCTCGTCGCAGCGCGGCTTCTTCCCGCAGGCGACGCCGCCGAGCTCCATGACCGCGTTGTTCCACACCCGGGACTCGCCCGCTGGCATGAGCGCCGAGGCGATCCGCTCGAAGGCGTCGTCGTCGTCCGGGGCGTCGAACGCGCGGTACAGCACCCGCTTCACGTTGGTGTCGACGACGGCGTCGCCGTCGTTGAACGCGAACGATGCCACCGCGTTGGCGGTGTACGGGCCGACGCCCATCAGCTCGCGCAGCCCCTGGGGGTCCTGCGGGAACGCCCCGTCGTAGTCGTCCTCGACCTGCCCGGCCGCCTCGTGGAGGTACTTCGCGCGGTTGTTGTACCCCAGCGAGTGGTCCGACCAGAACGCGACCACGTCGGCGCGGTCGGCCGCGGCGAGGGCGGCGGTCGTCGGCCACTCGTCGAGGAAGTCCTCCCACGCCGGCACGACCCGGTCGAGCTGGGTCTGCTGGCTCATCACCTCGCTGACGAGAATCTCGTAGGGGTCCTCCGTGCGGCGCCACGGGAAGTCCCGGTGGTCCGCCTCGTACCAGTCGACGAGCGCCCCGCGGACCGCGTCGAGG
>NZ_QXIJ01000137.1:0-596 GCF_003665925.1 Halobellus sp. Atlit-38R | reverse complement strand
GAAGACGCCGAACGTCACGGCGTAGAGCGCGCACGCGACGGCGTGGGCGAACCAGCTCATCCACCCGGCGTAGAAGCCGTTGGGGTCGGCCAGCGCCTCTTTCACCCAGAGGTAGCCGCCGCCGGCCTCGGGGAACGCCGCCCCGAGTTCGGCGTAGGAGACGGCGGTGAACATCGCCACCAGCCCGTTGAGTACGAACGCCACCGTGAGCGCCGGGCCGGCCAGCCCCGCCGCGAATCCGGTCAGCGCGAAGACGCCCGCGCCAATCATCGCGCCGACGCCGATGAACGTGATGTCGGCGAGACTCCTGTCGCGCGAGAGCTCCGTTTCCACCGACTCCTCAGGGGGAGCGTCGCCGCTCCCCGCGGTCGATTGCGTGTCGGCCATCAGGTGAACCCTCGAAGGCCGGATAGAAAAAGCCCGATGGGCGACGGGCCGCGTTCGAGCCGCCGTCGCCGGGTTCTCACCCGCAGAATGCGGGTATTTTTCGACCGGGTGCGTTCCGGCGCGCTACCCGCCGAACATCGTCCGCATCATCGGGTGCATCTCCATGAGCTGTTCCTCCGCGATTTCCTCGTACAGCTTGTACGTGATGG
>NZ_QXIJ01000136.1:0-599 GCF_003665925.1 Halobellus sp. Atlit-38R | reverse complement strand
CGCGGCGAGTCCTCTGTCTCGCGTCGCCGCCGACAACGGCTTGAAGTGCGCGCTCGTCGGACAGTCCGTAAGCATGGAGCCGCCAGACATCGAGCGGTTGGACGAGCGGACCGTCCAGCGGATCGCGGCCGGCGAGGTCGTCGAGCGCCCCGCGAGCGTCGTGAAGGAGCTGGTCGAGAACAGCCTCGACGCGGGTGCGAGCCGCGTGGCGGTGTCGGTCGAGTCGGGCGGCACCGAGGGGATCCGCGTGCGCGACGACGGCGTCGGCATCCCCGAAGACCAGCTGGACGCCGGCGTCGCGGAGCACGCCACCTCGAAGATCGGCGACATCGAGGACCTCGACCGCGGCGTCGGCACCCTCGGCTTCCGCGGCGAGGCGCTGTACACCGTCGGCGCCGTCTCGCGGCTCACCGTCCGCTCACGGCCTCCGGACGCCGAGGCGGGCGCGGAGATCACCGTCGAGGGCGGCGAGGTCGGCTCCTCGACGCTCCGCTTTTCGCCCGACCGCGTCCGAACCGACCCCGCCGAGGTCGCCGTCGGCACGCCCGGGAGCGCGACGCTCGTCTGTGAGACGGTGCTCCCGGCGCCCGTCGCCCTCG
>NZ_QXIJ01000135.1:0-599 GCF_003665925.1 Halobellus sp. Atlit-38R | reverse complement strand
TCGGCGTCGCGGCTCCCTCGGCGTCGCTGTTCGCTAGCCGTCGAACGCCACGCTCATCTGATCCAACTGTATCTCATGGTTGAGTTGGGCTACGGACTGCCGGATTTGGACGAGCTGTTGCTGTGGGCGTCACGAAATCCAAATCCACACAGAGATCGGTTACGCGAGCAGGTTGAACGAGGTGAGTTCGGCTTTGATCGCTACTAAACTAGAACAGATGGCGTGACGGCGTCGAATGCCCCCGCTGCCGTTCTGACCGAACGGTCACGAACGGCAGCTATGGGGCGTTTCAACGCTATCTCTGTAAGAATTGCGACCGCACGTTCAACGATAAGACGGGCACAATTTTCGCTCACTCAAAGGTTGCGCTCCGCAAGTGGTTGTTCTCGATTTACGCGTTCTTACGGTTTAACACGAGTCTCCGCCAACTTCAGCGGGAGATCGGTGTTACCTACAAGACGATGCACCGTCGCGTCGAGCGCTTTACCAGAGCGCTCGACGCGCCTCAGCTCGACCTCGTTGGACCGGTCGAAATCGACGAAGTGTACGTCTCTGCCGGATTGAAAGGCCGCGAGCGCGACCAAGAGTCGCGCTCGCGT
>NZ_QXIJ01000134.1:0-599 GCF_003665925.1 Halobellus sp. Atlit-38R | reverse complement strand
CGTGAAGTACAGCGTCGTGTACGTCGCGACGCTCATCGCGCTCGGCCAGGTCGGCGTCCAGACGCTCGCGCTCATCGTGCTGCTCGCGGCGTACGCGTTCGCGCTCGTGCTGTTCGCCGCGCGCGCGACGAAGGACCTGGTCGCCTCGGCCGCGGCCGGCGTCTTCCTCCTCCTCCGCCAGCCGTACGGCATCGGCGACGAGGTGCGTGTCGCCGGCGAGCGCGGCGTCGTCCAAGAGGTTGACCTCTTCGTCACCCACATCGAGACGGACGGTGAGGAGCACGTCCTCCCGAACCACGCGGTGTTCCGCGAAGGGATCGTGCTGATCCGGGAGTAGCACCGCCACGGCAGGCGATCCGCGACCGGTCCGTCTCCCCTCGTCACCCGTTCCCACGATATGAAAGTCGTCGGCCCGGTATAACCCGACGCGCCGCCAACGGGGAAGCATGAACCCCGACACCGCGAGCGTCGCCTGCGACGGCTGGGACGGCAGCGAGTGCGAGGGGACGCCCCACTGCCCCCCGCGCTGTCCGCGGTTCGTCGACAAGGAGGGCACGCGCTGGACGATCCGGCCGGCGAGAGACGCCGACGAGCCGTTC
>NZ_QXIJ01000133.1:0-602 GCF_003665925.1 Halobellus sp. Atlit-38R | reverse complement strand
GTGACGAACCACCAGTCGTAGTAGTCGAGTTCGTCGTCGTCTTCGGCTTCGGCTTTGCGTTCTTCGGCGTCGGCGTCGGTGCCGGGGGGCGACAGGAGGACGCGGTCGCCGAATTTCTCGTTTTCGGGCCAGTCGGCGGGGGCGGCGACGCCTTCGGCGTCGCTCATCTGGAGCGCGCGCAGCGAGCGGAGGATCTCGTCGATGTTGCGGCCGATCTCCATCGGGTACGTGAGGACGATGCGGACGGTCCCCTCGGGGTCGATGAGAAAGACGCTCCGGACGGTGGAGGTGCCCGCGCCCGGGTGGATCATTCCGAGGCGCTGGCCGACCGAGCCCTGGTCGTCAGCGATGATCGGGAACTGAATGTCGACGTCGAGGTTCTCCTCGATCCACTCGGTCCACTTGATGTGCGAGTGTACGCGGTCGACCGACAGCCCGAGCAGTTCGGCGTTCAGCTCTTCGAACTCGTCACGGCGCTGCTCGAAGGCGACGAACTCGGAGGTACAGACGGGGGTGAAGTCGCCCGGATGGCTGAACAGGACGAGCCACTTGCCCTCGTAGTCGTCGGGGATAGTTAGTTCGCCGTGGCTCGTCTCCACGGT
>NZ_QXIJ01000132.1:0-604 GCF_003665925.1 Halobellus sp. Atlit-38R | reverse complement strand
CCCGTCTCGACTTCTTCGACTTCTTTGACTTCTTCGACTTCTTCGATTCCTCTGACGACGCGGCCGACTCAGTCGTCCGCGGCCGGCGTCGGCGCCTCACCGCCGAGCCGCTCCCGGTCGTGTGCCGCCTCGAAGTCGAGGTCGGGCCCGCGCGCGATGATGCCCGAGGGGGTCACGTCCGGGTGCGTGGTGTAGTAGTGCTCCTTGATGTGGGCCATGTTCACCGTCTCGGCGACGCCCGGCGTCTGGTAGAGGTCGCGCAGGTACGGCCAGAGGTTGTCGTACTGGTGGATGAACTTCCGGTTACACATGAAGTGCGTGTGGTACACCTGATCGAAGCGGATCAGGGTGGTGAACATACAGATGTCCGCCTCCGTCAGGGAGTCGCCGACGAGGTACCGCTGGTCGGCGAGCCGCTCGTCGTAGCGGTCGAGCGCGCCGAAGAGGTCGTCGATGGCCTCGTCGTACGCCTCCTGCGAGGTGGCGAACCCGGCGCGGTAGACGCCGTTGTTGATCGGCTCGTAGATGTCCGTGATCACCTCGTCGACGTCCGCGACGGTCGCGTCGTCGTCCGCGTCGGGGAGCAGCGAGGCGCCGTTGCCGA
>NZ_QXIJ01000131.1:0-606 GCF_003665925.1 Halobellus sp. Atlit-38R | reverse complement strand
GGGCCGAACGCGGCGGCCTCTCGGGGAAGCCGATCGAGTCGCTCGCGACGGAGCGGGTGCGGTTCGTCGCGGAGCGCACCGACGTGCCCGTGATCGGCGTGGGCGGCGTCTCGGACGCCGCGGGCGCCTACGAGAAGATACGGGCGGGCGCCTCGCTCGTCCAGCTGTACACGGGCCTCGTCTACGAGGGACCGGGGCTGGCGCGGGAGATCAACGAGGGGCTGCTCGAACTGCTCGAACGGGACGGGTTCGACTCGGTCGGAGACGCCGTCGGCGCGGAGGAGTCGGGCGGTCGCGTACGACGCGCCGCCGCCGACGAAGGGCGTGAGCACCCACAGCGAGACGAGTTGTTGGTACTTCGACCACGCGGGGTCGCCGCCCATGGCGAGGCCGACGCCGACGACCGCGCCGGTGACGGTGAAGGCGGTCGCGATGGGGTAGCCGGCGAAGACGCCGATTGCGACGAGCACCGCCGCGGTGAGGAGCGCGACGACCGCGGCCCCCGCGGTCAGCGTGACGCCGCCGATGAGTTCCGTCCCGACCGCGTTGGTGACGTTCGCACCTTGCAGAAACGCTCCGGCGAAACCGAGCAGGCCGACGATGAAG
>NZ_QXIJ01000130.1:0-607 GCF_003665925.1 Halobellus sp. Atlit-38R | reverse complement strand
GTGAGGAACCGCGACCTCCTCGAGAGCGTGCTCGAGGAGGTCGTTCAACAGTGCTGCGAGGGCCGGCGTGAACCGATCGTAGAAGCTTGAGCGGGCAACGGTCTGGTTGGTTGCTGCGGAGTACGCCCGTTGAAAGCCGGCGATAGTTCGGGCTTCGCCGTCGACGGCGAAGCCCATGATGAGCGTCCAGACGAGCATCGTGATGTCGATTTTCCGGTCACGCTGGACGACATCGCGCTCGCGCGCGATGTCTTCGATTAGCTCTCCTGGAAAGAGCGAAGTGAGCCGCCGTCGAATAAGGTCTGGGGAGAGTTCCTTCAGCACAACCTCTCCCCACGCGTTCTACACCGATAACTTCGTCAACAGAGCGCAGTCTCTCGATTTCGCTTCTTAACCGAACACGGATGGTCCGTACCCTTTCTTTGAACGGGCTCTGGTGAATCACTAGACGGCGTCGGTTTCGACCGGTAGAATTTGGAAGATGAAGCGGGAAACCGTCGATGCTCTATGTCGAAAATCTCCCGCTTCACGAAGAAGGCGGTCACGTTGGCTAAAAATGTTGTTGGTGACCGAGGCGAAGTCGCCGCCCCCGAAGGGGGTGGCGGCT
>NZ_QXIJ01000129.1:0-608 GCF_003665925.1 Halobellus sp. Atlit-38R | reverse complement strand
GTGCGCCGTCGCTGTCGGTCGGCACCGCTGGCTCCTGTGCTGCGTTACTCATTCACACGTCGAATGAGACCAGACGGTGAAAAGCCTGTCCCTCCCGGCGGTCTCAGGCGTCCCAGTCCGGCAGTTCCCGGTTGATGTACTCGCCGTGGCCCGGCTCGGAGACGATTTCGCCGTCGTCAGCGATGAGTTCGCCGCGGACGAACGTCTTTTTCACGCGACCGGTGACCTCTCGGCCCTCGTAGATGGAGAAGTCGGCGTTCGAGGCGTTGTCCTCGTCAGTAATCGTGTACGTCTCCTCGGGGTCGAACAGAATCACGTCCGCGTCCGTGCCAGGGTCCAGAGTGCCTTTGTCCGACATCCCGAAGATGCGCGCGGGGTTCCGGCTCATCACGCGGACGAGGAACGGGTACGAGAAGTCGCGCTCGTTGACCGCCTCGTCGTGGAACACCGGGAGGCTGACCTGCACGCCGTTCGCGCCGAACGGGCCCTCCCACCACGGCCGGTCGACCTTGTCGGCGCGCTTCGAGGCGACGTGGTCCGTCGAGACGACGCTCAGCACGCCGCGGCGGAGGTATTCGAACATCGCCTCCACGTCGTCTTCCTTGCGG
>NZ_QXIJ01000128.1:0-610 GCF_003665925.1 Halobellus sp. Atlit-38R | reverse complement strand
GACCTCGAGGACGGCGACGCCGTCACGATCGACTTCAACCTCGCGTACAGCCCCTTCTGCGCGTACAGCGACACGTTCTCCTGTCCGCTCCCGCCCGAGGAGAACTGGCTGGAGATCGTGATCCCGGCCGGCGAGCGCGCGCCGGACCTCGGCTAATCGGGAGCGCGGTCGGGGAGAGCGCGGTCGGCGGAAGCGCGGTCGCCGCGAGCGCAGTCAGTGGAGGCGCAGTCATCAGAAGCGCGGCCGGCGGCGCCGCTCGGCAGTGTGGAAAAAGCGGAGAATCTGAGATCCGGAACGGCCCGGAAGCGGTCCGCCGCGGTCGGCTTATTCGAGCGTCTCGCTCGTGACGAGGGTGTCGTCCTCGAGGTAGTGCTCGATGTGGTGGCCGTGTTCCTCGACGTCGCCGAGGATGTCGCGGAGCTGCTCTTCGGTGTTGTAGTCGCCGAGGTTGTTGGCGAGCTGGATGTGCTCCCGGAGCTGCTCGGTGATGTCGCCGAACATCTCGAGGTCGTGTTCGAGCGACGTCCGGATGTCGTAGGCGTCGGCGTCCTCGGGGGTCACCGGCGCGTGCTCCTCGTAGTTCGCGCCGCCCGAGAGCGGCACGCCGCCG
>NZ_QXIJ01000127.1:0-610 GCF_003665925.1 Halobellus sp. Atlit-38R | reverse complement strand
ACTGTCACGACCTGGGGCAACACCTCGGCTGCTACGGGGCCGACGTCGACACGCCGAACATCGACCGGATCGCGGCCGACGGCGCGCGGCTGGCGAACAGCTTCTGTTCGGCCCCGCAGTGCTCGCCGAGCCGGTCCAGCATGATGACGGGCTACTACCCCCACGAGAACGGCGTCATGGGGCTCGCGCACATGGGCTGGGCGCTCGGCGACGAGTGGGAGACGCTGCCGAAGCGCCTCCGAAAGGCGGGCTACGAGACGGCGCTGCTCGGCTTCCAGCACGAGGTCCCGGACGACCCCGAGCGGCTCGGCTACGAGTACGTCGACAGCGGGACCAAGCGCGCCCTCGGGCTCGTCGATGTCGTCGACGACTTCCTCGCCGAGCGCGCGGACGCCGACGAGCCCTTCTTCGTCTCCGTCGGCATCGAGGAGCCGCACCGCCCCTTCCGCCGGGAGTACCTCTCCGACGAGACGTACGACGCGTACGACCCCGACGAGGTCCCGCTCGACGACTTCCCGTACCTCCCGGACGCGCCCGGCGTCCGCGAGGACGTCGCCGACCTCCGCTCGGTGATCTCGGAGGTGCTCGATCCCGCGGTGGGGCGGTACCG
>NZ_QXIJ01000126.1:0-611 GCF_003665925.1 Halobellus sp. Atlit-38R | reverse complement strand
CGCGTTCTACAAGGAGTACGGCGAGCTCATCACGAACCTCCGCAACTCCGTCGTGACGAACGTCCTCAAGTTCGGGACGGATCCCGAACTGTTCGAGGTGTTTCAGGAGGACGCCGACGACTGAGACGCACCGGGGCCACGCGCCGGATCAGTCGAACTCGCCGAACCGAGTGACGGCCTCCAGCTCCTCCGTCGGCGGGTCCTCGAACGCGTCGCGCGCGATCGACCGCCGGTGGACCTCGTCCGCGCCGTCGAGCACGTCCACCGGGCTGGAGAAAGGCTGGTCGAACAGTTCCTCCAGCTGGATCGCCACCTCGATGGAGGCGTTCATCCCGTCCTCGTACTTCGAGACGGTGCGCCGGGAGACGCCCAGCTCGTTCGCGAGCCGGCCGAGCGACCAGCCGCGCTCCTCGCGTTCGTCGGCCAGCAGGTCGCCGTCGAGGCTGACGTACAGGCCGCCGGGGGCGGCGTAGATGAGCGGCGGCATCCCCTCGACGAACAGGTCGTAGGCGGTGTCGGGGTTGATCACCGGGACGCCGTGACGGAAGTAGACGACGCCGGGCTTCAGCTCCTCGTCGCGGGTTCGGATCCCGATCACCATCGGCGTCCCC
>NZ_QXIJ01000125.1:0-614 GCF_003665925.1 Halobellus sp. Atlit-38R | reverse complement strand
GCTGGGGCTGACACAGTACGAATGCGGCGTCCCGCGGAACACCTACCGACACTACGAGGCCGGTAGTCGGAATCCGAGTCGGGACGCCCTCACCCGAATTGTCGACGCGTTCGAAGACGCGTGTGGGTCTCCCGTCGACGGCGACACCGATGCCTTCGCCAAAACGGACGGCGGGGCCACCGCACGCAACATCGCCGCGCTCCGGCGACTCCCGGAGAGCGATATCTGCTGGGATCGGATCGAGTCCATCGAGCGAGTTGAAAGCGAGGACGAGTGGGTGTACGATCTCGAAGTCGAGGGGACTCACAACTACGTCTCGAAGGGGATCGTCTCGCACAACTCACAGATGATTTCGTACGTAGAAAACATCGCTCCCCGCTCGGTGTACACCTCCGGGAAGGGGTCGTCTGCGGCGGGCCTCACGGCCGCGGCCGTCCGCGACGACTTCGGCGACGGCCAGCAGTGGTCGCTCGAAGCCGGCGCGCTCGTCCTCGCGGACAAGGGGATCGCGGCGGTCGACGAGTTGGACAAGATGGACTGCGTCACCGGCGACGCGCTGGTCTCCCTCGCCGACGGGCGCGTCGAGCGCATCGGAGAGCTGGCGCGGGAAGCGG
>NZ_QXIJ01000124.1:0-615 GCF_003665925.1 Halobellus sp. Atlit-38R | reverse complement strand
CCGTAGAGCGAGATGTCGTCTCGGTCGCCACCTTCGTCCTCGACGTGCTGCGCGGAGTAGATGAGCATCCCTCCGGACCCACAGGCAGGGTCGTACACGCGGTCACCGGGCTCGGGGTCGACGCACTCGACGAGCAGCTGGACGACTTCGCGTGGTGTGTAGAACTCCCCGCCCTTCTTCCCGGCGTCGTCGGCGAACTGGCGAATTAGGTACTCATACGCCCGCCCAAAGATGTCGGGGTCTTCGAGGTCCGCGTTCCGGTAGCGGTGCTTCGAGAAGTGCGTGACGAGTTCCTCCAGCGTCGCGTCCGAGAGACGGTCCTTGTCGTTGAAGTCGACGGAGGTGAGGACACGGTCTGCGATGGCGTCGTTCTCGTCTTCGACTGCTTCGAGAGCCTTGTTCAGAGTCGCCACGATGTCGCGGCTCTGGGCGGCGATGTGGTCCCACCGAGCGCGCTCCGGGACCCAGAACTCCTCATGTAGGTCTCGGTCGCCTCTAATCTGTTCGAGAAGGTCTTCGTCCGGTTCCTCGTCGTCGCCGGTGAGTTCCTCGGCGATTTCCAACGTCTCTTCTTCGAACCGGTCGTTGATTCGCTTCAGGAAGAGCAGCCCGAAG
>NZ_QXIJ01000123.1:0-618 GCF_003665925.1 Halobellus sp. Atlit-38R | reverse complement strand
ACGCGCTCGAGTTCAAACTCCTGCCGGAACTCTACGAGAACCAGGAGTACATCGAGCAGAAGCTCGAAGAACAGGAGCGCGAGGAGATCTTCCGCATGAAGAAGATCAAAGCGAAGAAGGAGGAAGAAGAGCGGGCGGAGGCCGAGGAGGCGACCGCGGAGGTCGCGGCCGCGGAGACCGAAGAGCCCGAGCCCGCCGACTGACGCCCTCGCGGCGCCGCTCTCGAATCGCCATCACCGCTTCCGCGCCGGTCGCCGCTCGTTTTCCCGCCGTCGGCTTTTAGCCCGCCCCGCTCGTAGCGACGGGCGTGTCCTGTCCACACTGCGACGCCGAGGCCGTCACCTTCGCAGTGCCGTCGGCGCTCCGCGAACACACCCCCGCCGATCCGGCGGCGATCTGTACGCGGTGTCTGCGCGTCGCCGCGGCCGACGAGGCGGGCGTCGCGGACGCGGCGACCGACGACCCCGACCTCGCCCGCGTCGACCCCGCCTTCCCGTCCGGCGAGGCCGGGATCGCCCTGGCGCTCTGCTGCGGGAAGCTGGAGTCGTTCGCCACGAACCGCGCGTCGATCGAGGCCCTGGTCCGTCACGCCGAGGGGGCGGGCGCGGACGTGTTCGC
>NZ_QXIJ01000122.1:0-618 GCF_003665925.1 Halobellus sp. Atlit-38R | reverse complement strand
GGTCTCGCGTTCGAGGTCGATCCCCGTCACCGTCTCCGTGACCTTCCCGCACGCCTCGCAGACGGGGTTGAACGGGACGTACTCGTCGTCGACCTTGTCCTGGTACGGCGAGAGCACCTCGCGGACCCGCTCGACATCGCCGAGGACCGTCCGGACCGCGTCGTCGAACGTCCCGTCGGCGTACAGGTCGGTGTTCGACAGCATCTCGACGGGGACGTTCAGGCGGTCGGCGTCGGCCTTCAGCAGGCCGGCGAAGTGGGCCGCGTACGACTCGGCCTCGCCGAACGGGTCCGGAATCTCAGTGTACGGCTTGCCGAGGTTGCGGCCGAGCGCGCCCGCGTCGACCTCGCCGAGCCCGACGATGTCACCGTCCGCGTTCGCCAGCTTGCGCGGCACCTTCCGCAGCGGGTCCTTGTCGTCGGAGGTGAACACCTGCCGGACCTCGCGGCCGCGGTCGCGCAGCACCTCGGCGACGAAGTAGCCGCGCATGATCTCGTTGAAATGGCCGAGGTGCGCGACGCCGGACGGGGAGACGCCCCCCTTGATCACGATCGGCTCGTCGGGGTCGCGCGCCTCGATCTCGTCGGCGACCACGTCGGCCCAGAACGCGTGGAAGGC
>NZ_QXIJ01000121.1:0-618 GCF_003665925.1 Halobellus sp. Atlit-38R | reverse complement strand
CAGCCGAGTCAACGACGTGCGGTCGGAGTTCATCCAGCAGGCCTCAGGGTGGTCCGCACGGCGGCTCAGCACGGTCGAACTCTTCGTGTTGAATATGGACTTCTGGAACGGCCGCGAACACGACTACGACGACGCAGAGAGCGTCGTTCGCGAACAACCCATCATCGGCCACTCGCGCCGGGAGGATGCCCACGATGCGTAACCTCGTCCTCCAGACGGGCAGCGGAGCCGTCAGCCAGCTCACGGAGTGGCTCACGAATCCGACCTTAGCTGAAGGGGCGGCCCTCTACATCCTGCTCGCGGTACTGGTCGGTATCGGCGGGAAACTCCTCTGGGACTGGTACACCGAAGACGACGAGGAAGAGGTCGAGTTCTCGGATCTGCTCGACGAGGAGACCATCGAACAGGGCGCGGCCGAACGCCAACTCCTCGACGACATCGCTGAGTCACACAAGACGGTGACGGCGCCGGCGGCGATCGAGTGGGAGACGCGCGCGGCACGGGTCGGCGAGCAGTGGACGACGACGCTGTACATCGCTGACTACCCGGACTACCCCAACGACGGCTACCTCTCCGAGCTCTTCGAGATGACGGACGTTCAGTTCGATCTGACGGCCC
>NZ_QXIJ01000120.1:0-620 GCF_003665925.1 Halobellus sp. Atlit-38R | reverse complement strand
GTTGCCCCAGCTGACGACGAGCCAGCCCCAGAACAGCGCGCCGGCGGCGACCAGCAGTATCCGGCCGGCGGACTCGTCGGCGTCGGCCACGCGCTCGCCGACCGTCCGCGGTCGCGTCGCCCCCGCCATCACTCGTGGCTCGCGATGCGGTCGAGGAAGCGGGCGGTCCGGTCCTTCTCGGGGCGTTCGAACAGCTGCTCGGGCGGTCCGCGCTCGACGACCCGGCCGTCGTCCAGGAAGACGACCTCGTCGGCGACCGCCCGCGCGAAGCTCATCTCGTGGGTGACGACGAGCATCGTCATCCCGTCGTCGACCAGCCCGCGCATCACCTCCAGCACCTCGCCGATGAGCTCCGGGTCGAGCGCGCTCGTCGGCTCGTCGAACAGCATGAGCTTCGGCTCCATCGCCAGCGCGCGGGCGATCCCGACGCGCTGCTGTTGGCCGCCCGACAGCTCCGCGGGGTACGAGTCGAGCTGGTCGGCGAGCCCGACGCGCTCCAGCTGGTCCGCCGCGCGGTCCCGAGCCGCGTCCTCGGAGAGCCCGAGCACGCGCCGGGGCCCGAGCGCGACGTTGCCGACCGCGGTGAGGTGCGCGAACAGGTTGAAGCTCTGGAACACCAT
>NZ_QXIJ01000119.1:0-621 GCF_003665925.1 Halobellus sp. Atlit-38R | reverse complement strand
ACGGCGACTCTCGACCTCGGCACCGATGACACCATCGTCGAGGCCGACCGGGATCGACTGGAAGAAGCCTTTGAGAACCTCTTTCGGAAAGCAATCGAACACGGCGGCGATGATGTCACTGTCGGAGTGGGAAAGATCAACAACGGGTTCTACGTCGAAGATTCAGGTGACGGGATCCCCGACGATGCTCGTGAGCAAGTGTTTGATCATGGCTACTCGACGGGTGAGGGAGGCACCGGGTTCGGTCTCTCGATCGTCCGGAGTATCATCGAGGGACACGGCTGGTCGATTACTGTAGCGGACGCGTCCGCTGACGGCGCCCGCTTCGAAATCACTGACGTTCAGCTCTCCTCGTAGGATACCGATTCGGGTGTAACCCTAAATTGTCGCCCGTCTACACGAATGAGTATGTGATGCCGATGTGGATATGGTTATACTCTGTGGTTTCAAATACTATATCAGAACTTTTAACATGAGTGCTAGGAATCCGATTTCAGTCCTTCACGTCGACGATGAGCCGAGTTTTTCGGAGCTAACCGCGGAAATGCTCGAGCGTGAAGACGATCGATTCAGTGTGGAAACGACTACCAGCGCCGCTGACGGCCTTGAGCGAGTCGCGAC
>NZ_QXIJ01000118.1:0-625 GCF_003665925.1 Halobellus sp. Atlit-38R | reverse complement strand
CTTAAGGATGCGTACTCTGGGTCACTATTGCTCTGTGTCGGAGCCCGGACGGTACTGGTCGAACGACGGGTCTTCGTCGAGCGCGTCGGGGACGAAAAGCGTCGTCGCGCCGAAATCCCGGATTATCGACTGGCCTTCACGCCCGGTGAGATACCCCACGTAGGCCATCGCGAGCGGATAGTTCACCTCGTGCCGCGCCGGGTTCGTCGGAATGACGGCGTAGTCGTTCCGCAGCACGTCGGGGCCGCCGCCGAGCGGGCCTTCGACGAAGACGGCAAGAAGTGTCGAATCCGACATCACGCGGTAGGTTCCCCTATCGACGAGCGTATACGCCCCGCGCCGACTCGCCTGTCTGAGCGTGTCGCCCATGCCGTCGCCGGTCGCCTGATACCAGCGGCCGCTCCTGTCGGCGTCGGCGCGGTCCCACAGCGATTGCTCTTTGAGATGGGTTCCGGAGTCGTCACCGCGGGAGAGAAACAGCGCGTCCGCGTCGGCGATTCGCCGAAACGCAGCAATCGGGTCGTTGCCGACGGCGTCGATACCGGCGGGGTCGTCTTCGGGACCGACGACGAGGAAGTCGTTGTGCATCAGGTCGCGGCGGTTGATACCGTGTCCGGCTCGGAGG
>NZ_QXIJ01000117.1:0-626 GCF_003665925.1 Halobellus sp. Atlit-38R | reverse complement strand
GGTGAAGACCGCGGACACGGTCGTCGTCCTCGTCCAACCCGGCAGCGGCGACGACGTGCAGATGCTCAAGGCGGGCATCCTCGAAATCGGCGACCTGTTCGTCGTCAACAAGGCCGACATGGAGGGCGCGTCGCGCACCGTCGCCGAGCTACAGGAGATGATTCACCTCCGCGACGACCCGCGGGCGAACCTCGATACGGGCCACCACGGGGCCGAGGCGTTCGACGACGCCGGCCACGGACACGGCGGGCACGCGGACGCGAGCGATGCCGAAACCGACGTCGACGCCGAGGATGACCCTTCCGACGGCGACAAACCGCCCGTCTGGACGCCACAGGTCCTCGAGACCGTCGCCACGACCGGCGAGGGAATCGACGAGTTGGTCGAGACGCTGGACGACCACCGTGACTACCTCGACGCCTCCGGCGAGGTGGCGGAGAAGGCCCGCAAGCGCGCGGGAGAGGAGATTCGACAGCTCCTCCGAAGCGACGTGAACCGGCTCCTCGAAGCCGAGCTCGACCGCCGCGGCGGGGTCGACGCGTTCGCCGAGGCGGTCGTCGAAAAGGAGACCGACCCCTACGCGGTCGCAGAAGACGTGCTCGAACCGTTCCGGGAGTGTCTGGACG
>NZ_QXIJ01000116.1:0-627 GCF_003665925.1 Halobellus sp. Atlit-38R | reverse complement strand
AAGAACCGGACAGCTCGCCGGGTATAACGATGGGACCGTCGAGAACTCTCACGTCACTGGTGAGGTTACCGGGACTTATCGAGTTGGCGGCATAGTCGGCCGTAACGATGGGACGGTTCGTCGCTCCTACGCGATTGGAGAACCGACTCGTGGAAGCGATTGGTTTGGCGGACTGGTCGGTTTCAACCAGGGGACGGTCAATCGCTCCTTCGCTGCAAGAGCCGTCGACGGAGGGGGAGGCAGCACGTCTGCTGGCGGACTGGTCGGCGTCTCCACGGGAACGATAGCGGATTCCTACGCTACTGGCACGGTTACTGCGAGCTGGTACGCCGGTGGAGTACTCGGGTCGTTCCAAGCGGACCCTGGAGGAACGGTTCAGCGTTCGTACGCCACTGGGTCTCTCAGTATCGACGACGAGACGCAGGGGATTGGTGGCCTCGTCGGTGGCTCCGCTGTTGAACCGACTACCGTGGAGCAGGCTTACTGGGACGTAGGAACGACGAACGAGGACAGTGTGAGTACGGGAGATGGGTGGGAGCCGATAACCTTCACCGACGTCAGCGGCTTCGGAGCGACGGCCGACACCGCTCCCGCTCCCGAGATGCAGGGGGCGAGTGCGGAGACGAA
>NZ_QXIJ01000115.1:0-628 GCF_003665925.1 Halobellus sp. Atlit-38R | reverse complement strand
CGGACGACGGCGATACGAGACTAATCCCGAAAGGACTTTTGCCCGTATCGAGGATGGATTCGGTATAGTGAACCTCTGGGAAGATATGGAGACCGGCCCGAACGCGCCGGACGAAATCTACGCAGTCGTCGAGTGTCTCAAAGGCGAGCGCAACAAGTACGAGTACGACAAGGACATCCCCGGCGTCGTCTTGGACCGCGTGCTCCACTCGAACGTCCACTACCCGTACGACTACGGCTTCATCCCGCAGTCGTACTACGACGACGAGGACCCCTTCGACGTGATGGTGCTCGTCGAGGACCAGACGTTCCCCGGCTGCGTCGTCGAGGCCCGCCCCGTCGCCCTGATGAAGATGGACGACGACGGCGAGCAGGACGACAAGGTGATCGCGGTGCCGACCGAGGACCCGCGGTTCGACCACATCGAGGACCTCGACGACATCCCGCAGCAGACGCTCGACGAGATTGACGAGTTCTTCGCGACCTACAAGAACCTCGAGGCCGGCAAGGAGGTCGAAACGATCGGCTGGGAGGACAAGGCCGCCGCGAAGGACGCCATCGAGCACGCGCAGGACCTGTACGACGAGCACTTCGCGTAACGGACCGATAACCGGGACGCATCCACCGCC
>NZ_QXIJ01000114.1:0-630 GCF_003665925.1 Halobellus sp. Atlit-38R | reverse complement strand
GGTGGCGCGCGCGGCGCGGATCGCCGAGGAGCTCGGGCGCCCCGTGGCGACGCCCGAGCAGACGCGGGAGCTACTGGGGCTGCGCGGTCGATAGCCCGCTCACTCCAGCACGATCAGCACGTCGCCCATGTCGACGCTGTCGCCCTCGCCGACGTGGACGCCCGCGACGGTGCCGCCGCGCTCGGCGACCACGTCGTTCTCCATCTTCATCGCCTCGAGGACGCAGACCACGTCGCCGGCGGCGACCTCGTCGCCCTCGTCGACATCGACCGAGAGGATCGTCCCCTGCATCTCCGCCTCGATGGCCTCGCCGCCCTCCGCGACGTCGACGCCACCGGCATCGCCGCCGTCGTCGGATTTCGCCTGCGGCGGGCGCTGCTGCCCGCCTCCGCCGCCGCTCTCGGGCACGGGGATCGCGGGCGCGCCGCGCTCCTCTAGCTCCACCTCGAAGCGCTTGCCGTTCACCTCGACGGTGAATTCGCGCTCGGTGACTTCCTCGTCGTCGTCGCCCGCCGAGGCCGACTCCGTCCCCCACTTCTCCTGGGCGTCGGCGACCAGGTCGCGGTCGAGCTCCTCGTCGAGGTACTTCGTCGTGTGCGTCCCGTCGACGAAGCGCTCGTCGTCGAGCAA
>NZ_QXIJ01000113.1:0-633 GCF_003665925.1 Halobellus sp. Atlit-38R | reverse complement strand
GTTGTCGAACATGCGCTGGAGCTGCATCCCGATCCGCATCTGACTCCCCATGTCGCCGCTGACGTTCGAGCAGACGTCCACGCCCCACGTCGGGCGGCCGCCCGCTTCGAGCACCTTCCCGGTGACGGGGATGCCGTGGCCCATCTGCATCTCGACCTCCGGCGTCGACGAGAAGGAGACGCCCTGTTCGACGGCGTGGTCGATGTCCTCCTGCGAGAAGTGGTTCCCGTGGGCGACGTTGACATCGGGGCCGAGCATGTCCTCGGTACAGCCGAAGCCCTGGTAGTCGCCGCCGTACTCCGAGGACGGCCACAGCGCCGCGCCCATGTGGATCGTCGAGAGGACGCCGAGGTCGCGGGCGAGTTCGAGGTCGCCGCGGGCGGTCTCGTCGGTACAGAAGTCGGGGCCGCGGAGCCCGAGCGCGAGGCTGAGCAGGTTGTCGTCGCGGATCTTCTCCTCGTGGAGGGTGCGGATGTTCTCCTCGGGGAGGCCCACGTCGCTCTCGTACCACCACTTCGCCGAGTCGCCGCCCGGCGGGCCGTAGGTGTACACCGCGCGCAGGCCGGTGTCTTTGAGCGCGTCGACCGCGCGTTCGCCGTGTTCGAGCGTGTTCGGGTACGACCAGTCGAGGGC
>NZ_QXIJ01000112.1:0-634 GCF_003665925.1 Halobellus sp. Atlit-38R | reverse complement strand
TTAGTAAATGACTATAGTGATAAACCAACACTTATTAAAATTGTATCTTGGAATAAAAATGCTAATATGCTATACAACGGGACTGTAAAAGGTTTTAGAGTGTTAATTGAAGGCAAATGGGAAGTTAATGTTAGAGCAGTTGATGGTAAACAAATTTATAATAACTATTTATTTGTTCAAAATGTTATTTTCTCAAAAACAAAGGACGTGATTTAAATGAGTATGATATCTAATTTAATAAAAAATGATATTGAGCGTAACCCTAACTTGAAAAAAGTTTATCAAGATCAAGATGAAGACTTAGAATTTGCAATAACAGTTGACAAATTAAGAGATGAGTTGGGGTGGTCACAGAGAAAGTTAGCTGAAGAATTAGGAAAGCCACAATCAACTATTGCTAGAATTGAAAATGGGGATTCAAAACCTAATTTAGAGACAATGAAAGCAATTGCTGAAGTTACAAATAAAAAATTGAAAATCGCATATGTATAAATGTATATGATTCTGGGACATAAATTTCTTAAGAAATGTAAAAAAACTGATTTCTATCAAATAATTAATAGAAATCAGCCTTAAATGTATTTGATAATATACAGCTTGTTGAGTTGCTATTTCACTTATAGTTAAGTAACAT
>NZ_QXIJ01000111.1:0-634 GCF_003665925.1 Halobellus sp. Atlit-38R | reverse complement strand
TCAGCGACTCGTCGACCAGGTCGACCTCCCACCACCCGATCGACGCGCTCTCCTGCGTTCGCTCGATCAGTCGTCGGGTCCGTCGCAGCTCCTCCTCCCGTCGCTTCTGCTCATCGACGTCGAGGTGGATCCCCACCGCGCGCACCGGTCCGCCGTCCTCGTCGCGCTCCACCACCTTCCCGATGTCACGGATCCACTTCCACTCGCCCGACGCGGTCCGCATCCGGTGTTCCGCGTCGTAGTACTCGGTCTCGCCGTCGACGTGGGCCGACAGAGCGTCCTCGACCGCCGGGAGGTCGTCGGGATGGACGCGGCGCTCCCACGCGTCGAGGTGCGGCTCGATCTCGTCGAGCGAGTAGCCCAGCATCTCCGCCCACTGGTCGTTGAACTCGACTTCGTCAGTGGTCATGTCCCAGTCCCAGACGCCGGGGTTCGCGCCTTCGACCGCGAGTTCGAGTCGGTCTTTGATCCGTTGGACCGTCCGCTCCCGCTCTCGCTGCTCCGTGACGTCGCGAGCGAGGCCGACGATCCGCGTCACCGATCCCTCGTCGACGACCGGGCTCAGCCGCGTCTGCCACTCTTTCCGCCCCTCCGGCAGCGCGAGCGCCTCCTCGTACTCGATCGTCTCGCGGGC
>NZ_QXIJ01000110.1:0-635 GCF_003665925.1 Halobellus sp. Atlit-38R | reverse complement strand
CCCTCTCGCGCCCGGCGGACGTCGTCACGGTCGAGAAGGCGGCCGAGACGACGATCGAGGTCACGTGCGTCGGCGCGCAGTACATCCCGGAGGACCCGGAGAAGAACACCGTCGGCGCCGTCGTCGAGGCGCTCGACGCGCCCGCGCGGATCCACATCGACAAGGGCGTGCGCCCGGCCTCGGGGCTCGGCTCCTCGGCCGCGAGCGCCGCCGGCGCGGCGGTGGCGCTCAACCGGCTGTACGACCGCGGTCTCTCCCGGAAGGAGCTCGTCCCGGTCGCGGCGGAGGGCGAGGCGGTCGTCTCCGGGGTCGCGCACGCGGACAACGTCGCGCCCTCGATCCTCGGCGGGTTCACCGTGACGACCGCCGAGGGGACCAGTTCGGTGGACGCGGCGATCCCCCTCGTCGTCTGTCTCCCCGACGTGGCGGTCTCGACCCGCGACGCGCGCCGGGTCGTCCCCGAGAGCGCCTCGATGGAGGACCTCGTGGAGACCGTCGGCAACGCGGCGACGCTCGCGGTCGGCATGTGCCGCTCGGACCCGGCCCTCGTCGGGGCCGGCATGAGCGACCCCGTGGTCACGCCCGAGCGCGCCCGTCTCATCACCGGCTACGACGACGTCCGCGAGCGCGCCTTC
>NZ_QXIJ01000109.1:0-636 GCF_003665925.1 Halobellus sp. Atlit-38R | reverse complement strand
ATAAGTTTGGTTTAATAATGACGGTTTCATTATTATTTTTGATAAAATAGTATATTCTCCACTTTCTAATTCAAACATCATTGTCACTAAATTATTCATTTCGTATTCAAACAATTGCTGTTGAGATAGCTTTTCTATTAAACTAACTTGCTGTCTCGTATACATTGGTTCATCATAGCCTTGCAAATAATAATGTAAGTAACATGGCCCTTTTAAAGTTATTGCTTTAAACAAGTTATGTAGTTCATTTTCAAAATCAATTTGTCATTGTTTTTCTTTAATGTAGTTATAGACAATTTTTACAGTTTCTTGTATCTTATTATTTTGAGAGATTGGTACGAAACGATAATCTTGCTGCATAGTATTAGAAATGGTTTGCACTAATAGTTGAATTGCTTGAAATGTTTGCCCCATGCTTTCAAATGTATATCTAGGATGCAACATGATTTCCATTTCAGCATTAAATTCATTGATTTTTTCTAAAAATAGCTCAAAAGACGGATATTTTAATAGTGGTAAACTGTGATATAATGACAACTGTTGTTGACTACAAGCGTCAAAAAAGGTTTGGTGAGATTTCTTAACAACTAAGATATTGGAAATACTTTTATTTGTTTTATAGTTGAATGTTTGTTG
>NZ_QXIJ01000108.1:0-637 GCF_003665925.1 Halobellus sp. Atlit-38R | reverse complement strand
GGCTGCGGTCACCTCAGGGACCGCGAGGTCGGCAGCCTCAGCGGGGGGCAGAAAGAGCTCGCGTGGATCGCGATGGTGCTCGCGCAGGACACGGACGTGCTCCTCTTAGACGAGCCGACGACGTTCCTCGACCTCCACCACCAGATGGAGGTAATGGAGATCATCGAGACGCTCCGGGACGAGAGCGAGGTCACCGTGGTCGTCGTCCTCCACGACATCGAGCAGGCGGCGCGGGTCGCCGACCGCGTGGTCGCGCTCAAGGACGGCGCGATCCGCGCCCGCGGCACGCCGGAGGAGGTCGTCACCGAGGACCTGCTCGCCGAGGTGTTCGAGATCGACGCCGCGGTCGACCGGACGCCGCGAGGGCCTCGGATCGAACCGCTCCGCGCCCGGCACGACGACCGCGAGCGCCCGAGCGGGCGCGTCGCGCGGGCCGACGGCGGCGACGAGTAAGCTCGCGAGCGACACGGTCGATCCCGGGTCGCCGGCGAACGGCGCTCCGCCGGGAATCGACGGATCAGAATCCTTTTCAATTTTTAGGTTAGCCTAAAAGTATGGCAGACGAACGAAGCCAGCGTCGGGCGCCGACCCGGCGCGACTACGTGAAGTTCGGCGGCGCGGTCGTCGGCGCGGGACT
>NZ_QXIJ01000107.1:0-641 GCF_003665925.1 Halobellus sp. Atlit-38R | reverse complement strand
CTCATTGATAAAATAAGATCATGCTCTGGAATGCGCTGACAATTACAGCAGCGCTGGTTGGTGGTGTTGGTGCGGTAATGTTCGGGCAGATACTTAGCCTGTACCGAAGGGACATGGACACAATTCGGCAGTTACGATCTCACATGATGTACATCCAGGTGATGAAGGATAGTAGCAGACCTGTTCCTGATGAAAAGAACGCATTAGAATCGTCTAGAAATGCTGTTGAGGACATATTCAGAGAGAATGCTTGGATTCTCGAAGAAGGAAATCCGCGGTCGATGAATCTCATCAACGCGATCGAAGCAACTCGAATCGGGTTCAGAGACGGATCTTCGAAAGATGAGTGGGAGGTGCTAGAGGAGGAGTGTAAGGAGATAGATGGTGAAATGGCTCATGTCACTCTACGAGGTGCTATCTACCGATACTTCGGTAGGAAGAGACCATACCCGAATCACGGTTCTGTAGAAGGGAATTAGACTAATGAATTGTGTCTAGGAAGTGATGGAGATCCGGACGGCCAGACATGGCGAGAAGCACATCCTTCTCGCCCAACTGGCGAAGAGGGTCTCAGTTTTAATATAGGAATACATGCGGGCAGTAACATGGCGAACGTAGTCGCCTAAATGAGGGCTTCCAGC
>NZ_QXIJ01000106.1:0-643 GCF_003665925.1 Halobellus sp. Atlit-38R | reverse complement strand
CGACGCGCTGTTTCTCGCCGCCCGAGAGCTGGTGGGGGAACCGCTCGACGAAGTCCTCGGCGGGCGTGAGCCCGACGCGTTCGAAGAGCGCGTAGATGCGCTTTCGGCGCTCCTCCTCGCCGAGACTCGGGTTCCACTTTTTCAGGGGGAGCATCAGCGAGGTGAGGATGCGCTGGTTCGGATTCAGCGCGCTGCCGGGGTCCTGGTGGATAATCTGGAGCGACCGCCGAATCTCCGAGAACGGGATGTCCGGGTCGCGGCTGTTTTTCGCCTCCCAGATATCCTGTCCGCGGTAGGTAATCGAGCCGTGGGTCGGCTCCTGCGCGCCGATGATGGCCTTTCCGAGCGTCGACGTACCGCAGCCGGACTCGCCGATGAGCGTGACCACGTCGTTTTCCCCGATGTCGAGCGAGATGCCGTCGACGGCGCGGACCGTCTGTCGCTCGCCGAACAGGCCGAGGAAGCCGCTGCTGTCCGTGAAGTGGACCGATACGTCGTCCACCGAGAGGATGGAGTTATCGACGCTCATTCGGCCTCACCGCCCTCTTCGGCCGCTTCCATCGCGGGAATCGGAATCTCGTCGGACACGTCGTCGTGGTAGAAACACGCGGTTCGGTGGCCGCCGCCGCGGTCCGCCATCGGT
>NZ_QXIJ01000105.1:0-648 GCF_003665925.1 Halobellus sp. Atlit-38R | reverse complement strand
AGAATTTTCGGTACGCGATGTTTCTGTTGAAGAGCGCGGCCGAGGTCATGCCCGAGGTATAGGAGTTAAGAAAGCAGAATCAGAGTTTGTCGCAATTATCGATGCTGATGACATAGCGTGTCCGAATCGGTTGAAAAGGCAGTTAGAATATTTTGAATCGAATCCGTCAACTGATGCCGTCGGTGGATATATTGGGGAGTTTGTAGCGACTCCCGACGAAATTCAATCGATTCGGAGGGTTCCAATAGAATCGGGCAAAATACACAGGACAGCATACTATCGCAGCCCGATGAATCACCCTACTGTGACATTCCGTCGTAGTGCCGTGCTTGATGTAGGAAACTATCGTGAAATGGAATACGGAGAAGATTACGAACTTTGGTGCCGTCTTTTACAGAATGGCAAGAAACTTGCCAACCTTCCAGAGATCCTTGTCAAGGCTCGGGCTACTGAATTGACAACCCGGCGTCAAGGGGTACATATCGCCCGTCGCGAGATTAAGTTAATTCGGTCGATTGTCGATACTGGATTTTATGTTTGGATACTTGGAGGTATAAATCTCGCTGTTAGAGTACCTGCCCGGCTTCTTCCTAAAAGGTTGTTGGGTCTAATCTACAAGACCTTTTTCCGATCATAGATAGATTTTAT
>NZ_QXIJ01000104.1:0-651 GCF_003665925.1 Halobellus sp. Atlit-38R | reverse complement strand
TACTCCTGTGGGCCGGTAGCGGTGTTGATTCTACGTGGGATCAAGTGGCCAATGGGACGGAAGCCTTCGTGCCTAGTACTTAACCAACAGTTACGACTCTGGCTCACTACTGTTGGTTAACTCTGGCCGCTCTTATGTAGAACTGTGGAGTGACCCCGTAGCAAGGCAATCGACGACGATTTCGAGGGATGCGCCGACCAAGTTCAATGAGCGAACGATACCGAAGGTGTGAGCGGCCTGTTCCAAGCCCTGCTTGGACAGGCCGCGAAACTTCCGCAGCCACGGTTTGACTAGTGAGAAGAGGCACTCGACCTGGTTGATGTGGACGCCGTCGGCCGAAACGTACCGTTCGTCGTGGATAACGGTTCGGTGATCGTACTCCATCTCTCGATACGCTTGGAGTCCATCAGTCCAGACCTCTCCCAGCCGCTGGGAGAGGTCTTCAGCCTCTTGCAGTACCGGTTCGAGGTCTCCCTGGTAGCTGATTCCAAGGTGACCGCGAAATCACCCGAAGCACGTCGCGGCACGCCGCGACGAGCGTTATCTGGTCTCCGTGACGGCCCTTCCATCGTGAGCGCCCCGATCGGGACGACCCGCCGCGGTATCGACTGGTCCGCGGCGGGTCTTGGCCTTTGTAGCCTGAACAGACCG
>NZ_QXIJ01000103.1:0-651 GCF_003665925.1 Halobellus sp. Atlit-38R | reverse complement strand
CACTTCGCCGACCGACCGCTCGGTGATGCGAATCCCGGCGACGCCGTTCGGGTAGCCGGGGAGCGCCGCGCCCTCGCGCATGTAGACGCGACGGGCGACGTTGACGCCCTCCACCGAAGTGCAGTCGAAGAGGAGCAGTTGGTCGCGCGCGTGGCTGTCCGTGGGGGTGCGGCCGAGCCACTCGACGTCCTCGACGAGCGCGCCGTCGTCGTTGGCGAGCCAGATGACGGCACTCGTGGTGTCGTCGTCGGTCTGCTGGATGGAGAAGTTCTTCAGGACGTGGTTGTCCCCGCTCGTGATTTCGAGGAACCGGTACTTCTCGCCGTTGTTGCCCGACGTGAAGACGAACTGCACGTCCTTGTGGGAGTCGCCGAGGCCGACGAGTTGGAAGTTCGAGACGCCGCGGTCCCAGTCGTGCTCGCGGGTGATGAGATAGTCGCCCGGCGGGAACTCGATGGCCGTGTCGTCGCCGTACGTCTCGTCGAGGATGTCGTCGACCGGCTCTTGCCCCGTCGGGTCCATCCCGAGGTCGTCGACCGCGTCGAAGACGGTGAGTTCCGGCTCCGGCGTGGGCGTCTCCTCGGTCGGCCTCGGCGTCTCGGTCGGCGTCTCCTCGTCCGGCGTGTTACAGCCGGCGAGCGCGGCCCCGAC
>NZ_QXIJ01000102.1:0-654 GCF_003665925.1 Halobellus sp. Atlit-38R | reverse complement strand
ACGGTCAGTTCGAAGCTCTGACCGACGTACCGGAGGTCGGCGGCGCGCCGGACCGCCGCGTCGTCGGGGTCGGTCACGTCGTCGAGCGTGTCGGCTTCGAGGTCGGCGTAGGCGGATTCGACCGCTTCTGCGTCGAGGCCGGAAAGCGGTCGGCGGAGCGTCCGCACCGAGTCGTGTTTCTGGTCGGCCGCGAGCAGGCCGTACGCCGAGAGGACGCCGCAGGCCCGCGGGACCACCACGGTCTCGATGTCGAGGCTCTCGGCGAGGGCGGCGGCGTGCATCGGGCCGGCACCGCCGAAGGCGACGAGGCCGAACTGCCGCGGGTCGCGGCCGCGCTCGACCGTCACGGCGCGAATCGCCCGCGTCATGTTGGCGTTGGCGACGCGGTAGACGCCGCGGGCGGCCGCGAGCGCGTCGTCCAGTCCGGCGTCGGCGGCGAGGCCGGAGAGCGCGTCGCGGGCGGCGTCCACGTCGAGCGAGAGTTCGCCGCCGAGGGCGGAACTGCCGCCGATGTAGCCGAGGACGACGTTCGCGTCGGTCACGGTCGGTTCGGTCCCGCCGCGGCCGTAGCAGGCCGGACCGGGGTTCGCCCCCGACGAGCGCGGCCCGACCCGGAGCGCGTTGCCCGAGTCGACCCACGCGATGGACCCGCCA
>NZ_QXIJ01000101.1:0-655 GCF_003665925.1 Halobellus sp. Atlit-38R | reverse complement strand
CCGCGAGCAGCGCCAGCGCGGCGAGCAGCTGGTTCGCGCCGCCGAACAGCGCCCACAGCGTCACCCACTCGCCGGAGATGACGAGCAGGTACGCGACGAGCGACTGGACGACGGGGTTGGTGTACCGGCCCTTCGCGAAGCTGCCGAGGTCGGTCGAGAAGCCCGTGGTCGTCCCGCTCCCCCGGGTTCCGACGATCTCCTCCATCATGTACCGACCGAGCCGCGCCGCGGTGTCGGTCGAGGTGAGGAGGAAGCTCACCAGCACGAGCGCCATGAACGGCGCGCCGAAGCTCTGCGGGATCCCGAGGCTGGTGAGGATGATCCCGCCGCCGGTCGCGAAGTTCGGCAGCGCGCCGCCGATGCCGCCGCCCGCGGCCGCCGTGGTCGCGCCGGCCACCGCGAGCGTCGAGATGGCGACGGAGGCGAGCAGCCCCTCACCGAGCATGCCGCCGTAGCCGATGAGCCGGGCGTCGCTCTCCTTGTTCAGCTGCTTGGCCGTCGTCCCCGACGACACCAGCGAGTGGAAGCCGCTGATCGTCCCGCAGGCGATGGTCACGAACAGCAGGGGGAACAGCGGCGTGATCCCTCTGGTGTCGATCGCGAGTTCGCTGCCGAAGAAGCCCATGTACGCCCCGATCGTGGGGTCGATCGTCAG
>NZ_QXIJ01000100.1:0-656 GCF_003665925.1 Halobellus sp. Atlit-38R | reverse complement strand
CGGGAGCGTGTCGTCGCCGCGGTCGAAGCCGCGCTGGTTGTTGAAGTGGCGTTCGAGCGTGACGATGCGGTCGCCGACGGCCAGCAGGTCCTCGAAATCGGCTCCGAACAGCATCTCGTAGCGTTCGGGCGTCATGAAGTCCCGCGAGAACTTGCAGACGATGCCGCTGTCGTTGAGCGCCATCTGGTTTTCCTTCTCGATGAGGCGCTTGGGTTTGCCCTCGAACCCCTCCGGCGGGTAGGCGTCGTCCTTGCCGACCAGCGGGTACTCCTGCGAGTAGAACACCGCGTACATGTGGTCCGCGCCGCGGTTCGCCGTGGCGAAGGAGAGACCCTGTCCGTGGAGATGGCGACCGTCGTGGGCCGGGAAGTCCATGCCTTTGACCGTCCAATCGTGGACGCCGAGTTCCTCGTGTGCGCGGTGGGTCCCTTCCGCGAGCAGGTCGCCGATGCCCTCGCGGTAGCCGATTTGCTCGACGAGTTCGTGAATCAGGTCGACGTTGCCGAACTCGTCTTCGGCCATCAGGTACGCCGCGATGGTGTCGCCACAGGAGATGGTATCCATGCCGAGGCGGTCACACAGGTCGTTGGATTTCATCACCTCGACGATGTCGTCGACGGCGCAGTTCGACCCGAAGGCCATCATCGTCTCGAACT
>NZ_QXIJ01000099.1:0-656 GCF_003665925.1 Halobellus sp. Atlit-38R | reverse complement strand
GTGTAGGACGCAGACCAGCCGGTCGCGGTCGGCCGCGAACGAGAACCGCGAGAGGTCGGCGATGTCGCCGCTGACGGGCGACGCCATGATCTCGAACAGCTCGATCGTGTCGATCTCGCCGTCCGTCCCGATGTCGTAGCCCGGTGCGGTGCCCTGCGCAAACGCGGTGTCGATGCCCTGCGCGAGCGACACGTCGGGGTCGACCTCGTAGTGGACCGTCAGGATGTTCGCGCCGACCGTCTGTTCGAGGTACTCGGTCAGCTGGACCGAGTAGGTCGCACCCCAGCTGTCGTAGGTGACGCCGGCGAGCGGGCTGACGGGCGAGTTCGGGCCGGGCTCGTTGTTCGGCTCGTCGTGTGGCTGGCCGTCGCCGATGACGACGACGCACTTCTCGTCCGCCTCGCTGCCCTCAAGCAGGTCGATGGCCTCCTCCAGCGCGGTCGGGAGGAACGTCGAGCTCCCGGGAGACATGCCGTCGATCTCGTCGCGGAGCGCGTCGAGGTCCTGGGTGAACGGCTGCTTGACGCCCGTGTTGTTGCCGTACTCCACGAGCGCGACGCGAACGTTGGCGTCCGGGACCATGTCGGCGGGCAGGCCGAGCCCGGGGACGTCCGGCTCGGCGAGCAGCTCCTCGAACAGCGCCTTCGCGCCCGCCT
>NZ_QXIJ01000098.1:0-661 GCF_003665925.1 Halobellus sp. Atlit-38R | reverse complement strand
GCCGTCAACATGACCGGCCGCGAGACCGACCGGATCGCGTCGCTGTCGGGCGGCGAGCGCGAGCGGGTCGCGATCGCCGGCGCGCTGGCGATGGAGCCCGACCACCTCGTCTTGACCGAACCGTTCACCGGCCTCGACGAGCCGGCGCGTCGCTCGGTGATCGAGCGGCTCCGCGCGCTCCGCCGCGAGGGGACCGGCGTCGTCGTCGTCACCCACGACCACCACTACGACAGCGACGGCATCCGGTCGGTCGCGAGCGAGGACGCGACGGTGGTCATCTACGAGGCGGTCGACCCCGCGGGCATCGACCGCGACGTGGAGCCGATCGACGCGCTCGCGGCCGACTACGACGTGGTCCGCGTCGGCGAGGAGGACCGCGTCGACGTCGACACGCCGGCCGGCGAGGTCACGGTGTGGTCTGTCCCCGCCCACAACGACCCCGAGGGACCGAACGCCGACGCGGACGGCTCGGTCGCGCACCCGCCCGGCTTCGGCTGCGGCTTCCTGCTGTCGCTCGGGGGGCGCACCGTCTTCTGGCCCGGCGACTCGGACGCGCTCGACGGGTTCGCCGAGCTGGACGTCTCCGTCTTCCTCGCGAACATCGGCGGGGGAGGCATCGTCGCCGACCGGCGCGCGGCGGCCGACCTCGCCGAGGCGATGG
>NZ_QXIJ01000097.1:0-663 GCF_003665925.1 Halobellus sp. Atlit-38R | reverse complement strand
GACGTCGGGGGAGTCGTCAGGCGACGACGAACTGGTTCCAGATCCCCTCGACGAGGAAGAACAACGCGTAGTACGACGACCAGATCAGCACGACGAGCGAGGCGGCGATCGAGCTCTTCGGCGCCTCGATCTCCATGTCGTTGCGGGCCTCGACGTTCCGGGCCTCCAGTTCGAAGAGGTCGGCGATGAACATCGCGAGCACGAGCACGATCAGGATCGTCCCCCGCACGGGCGCGGTGAGGAGCGAGTTCCGGACCGCCGTCCGGCTCGTCGTCTGTAGCAGGGTCTCAACGACGGGAACCGATCCGGTTCGGCCGAGGAACACCACGAAGGGGAGCGCGAAGTACACGAGCAGAACCACTCCGAGAACTCCAAAGACCAGCAGCGGGGGTACACGTCGTGATTTCGTGGCTGAGCGAGTTACATCAACAAGGCTCATTCGCTGCTCACCTCGATAGGAGCCTCCCCGTGCGTTCTCGGGAATTCCTCCGTCTCGAACCCGTTCTCACGGAGGGTCTCGCCGGCATTCGCAAGGAATCTGACGAATTCGTGCCCGGCGTTCGGCGAGTCCGCACTTTCGAGCACCGTCGCGTTGTACACGATCGGCGCGCCGGTCGCCGTGTACCCGTCGTCCGTCGTGTACGAGACCTCCGCGTACTGGTC
>NZ_QXIJ01000096.1:0-666 GCF_003665925.1 Halobellus sp. Atlit-38R | reverse complement strand
GCGCTCGCCATCCGGTCGATCTCGCCGAGCGCCTGCTTGAGCTTGCGCTCCTTGGAGTCTCGGGTGCGGAAGCGCTCGTTCCAGGTCCGCAGCCGCTGCATCTTCTCGCGCTGGCGGCTGGACAGCGACTTGCCGTAGGCGTCTTTGTCCTGCCAGCCGATGTTCGTCGAGAGCCCCTTGTCGTGCATCATGTTCGTCGTCGGGGCGCCGACGCGCGACTTGTTGTCCTTCTCCTTGGAGTCGAACGCGCGCCACTCCGGCCCGCGGTCGATCTCGTCCTCCTCGACGACGAGCCCGCAGTCGACGCAGACGGTCTCGCCGTGTTCCGTGTCGGTCGCTAACTGCCCGCCGCACTCGGGGCACCGCAGCTCCTCGTCTTCGGTTGTCGACTCGGTCTCGCTCTCGTCGTCGACGTTCTCGGTCGTGTACGTTCGAAGGTTCTCGCTCATTGGTTTGGTGCGTGGAGGGAACAACGAAACCGAGAGACGGGTCTCGGTGTTTTCCTCACCTTCGGGTAAGTGACCGACGCACTTAAATGTTCGCGTGTTTGGTGCCGCGGAGACACGGCCGAAAACGGCGTGTAGAACCCTGTACAATTCGGAATTCTCGACGGGAGCGAACGACCCGCGCTGAGAGCGCTATCGACGGCGCGAGCGCGGGAGTTGG
>NZ_QXIJ01000095.1:0-673 GCF_003665925.1 Halobellus sp. Atlit-38R | reverse complement strand
AGTCGAGTTCCGAGGGCGGCGACGCCTCGAACGACTCGAACCGCTCGATCACCGCCTCGTTCGCGAACCGCTCGAACGA
Source organism: Halobellus sp. Atlit-38R (assembly GCF_003665925.1). Taxonomy (NCBI): domain Archaea; kingdom Methanobacteriati; phylum Methanobacteriota; class Halobacteria; order Halobacteriales; family Haloferacaceae; genus Halobellus; species Halobellus sp. Atlit-38R. The sequence goes on along the minus strand of NZ_QXIJ01000095.1, from coordinate 594 downwards.
CCCGCAGCTCGGACAGGTCATCGAGAGGTGAGAGGTGTCGAACGAGCGCGTGACGGTCTCGTCGAGGCAGTTCCGACACCGGTAGGTGCGAGTCCGGGACACGACCGTACGGAGGGGCCGAACGGACGAGTATCTGTGGGCGCCGGCGCGCGGGTCGCCGATCGAAAGCCGCCGCGTCGGTCCGACGCCGCGACGGTCGGCGCCGTCGCTAGGGCGTGAGACGCGTCGAAAAAAGCGGGTCCGCGGCCGCTCTAGAACAGCGCCGACGCCGCCGCCTCGGCCGTCTCGATGACGGGGCCGAAGCCGGGCAGGAGCAGCACCGTCGCGACCGCCGCGAAGACGACCGCGGCGTACAGCGCCGTCGGCCGCACGTCGATCGCGTCGAGCGCGCTCGGCGACTCGGGGTCGTCGAGGAACAGCGCCTTCACGACCCGGCTGTAGTAGTACAGCGAGACGACGCTGTTGACCGCGCCGAGGCCGGCCAGCCACAGGAAGCCGTTGTCGATGGCCGCCTGGAACAGGAAGTACTTCGAGAAGAACCCGGCGAACGGCGGGAGCCCCGCGAGCGAGAACATGAACACGGCCATCGCGACG
>NZ_QXIJ01000094.1:0-678 GCF_003665925.1 Halobellus sp. Atlit-38R | reverse complement strand
GTAAACGTTTTCGACTCTCAGACCGAAATTTACGAAAACGGCCGATTCACGCGGGCGAGCGGCGGCTGCTTCGAGACGGGGAGAGAGCGCGGAGCGCGGCGGGACGCGGATCCCGGCGGCCTCACAGGAACTCGCGGACCTCGGAGTACCACATGTCGTGGTGGTCGACGGCGTCGAGCGCGTCCGCGACGTCGACCGCGATGGCGTGCCAGCAGCGCTGGTCGGGGTCGTCGGCGTCGAGGTTGTACGTCGCGTCCGCGCAGTTACACTCCCCCTCCTCGACGACGTACTCGTCCTCGTGGCCCACGACGACGGTGAAGTCGCGGTAGCGCTTCACGCGCCCCTCGCCGACCGCCTCGATGGCGCGCTGTCCCCGGTCGCCGTGGGCCTCGACGATCGCCGCCGCGATCGGGCCGGTCAGCTCCCCGGCCTCGTCGATCGCCGACCGCCAGTCGTCGACCGGCTCCATGGCCACCCGTTCTCGGGCGGTCGGTTAAACAGCGTCGGTCAGATCGGACCGGATCGAATCGGATCGGATCGCAACGAGTCGGAGCGGTCGCCCCGACGCGGGGTTTCAAGCCGCCTCCCCGCCTCCGTCCGCCATGGACGAGACGTGCCAGCACCTGACATACCGCGAGGAGGGCGACGGGAAGTCGTTCGAGACCGCCCGCGCGTTCA
>NZ_QXIJ01000093.1:0-681 GCF_003665925.1 Halobellus sp. Atlit-38R | reverse complement strand
TCTGGAGGAAGTCCATCGTCAGGTCGTCGCGGCGGCCCTGACTGGCAATCGAGAGGTCGTACCAGTTTTCGCCGACCTGCTCGCGCTCGCCGAAGCCGAACGCCTCTTCGTAGCCATCGCGGAGCGATTCGAGGAACGTCCCGATGACGTTGCGGGCGCTCTCGGCACGGGAATCGTCCACGTCTTCCAACTCGTTCATGGCGCTTTCGAGGGTGTTTTCGGTGAGTGAGCGACTGGCGTGGTCGCGGGCGGCCCCCTCGATGTTGTGCGCCTCGTCGAAGACGGTGATGATGTCTTCGGGGTCGCGGTCTAACCACCGGAAGAACTCCTCGCGTATCATCGGGTCGAGCAGGTGGTGGTAGTTGCAGACGACGAGGTCGATGCCCTCCATGCCCTCCTTGAGTAGCTCGTAGCCGCAGAGGTTCTGCTTCCCGGCGTACTCGAAAATCTCGTCGTGCGTCCGCACGTCGTCGAACAGCCACTGGAAGAACTCGTCGGTGTTCCGCGCGAGGTTGTTGTAGTAGTGCTCGCAGTAGTTGCCCTCCTTCAACTCCTCCAGCTCGTCGTCGATGCTGTCGAGTTCGTCCGTGACGGCGCTCCGCGCGTCGGCCGCGCCGGACTCGCCCTCGCGCATCCCGTCGAGGAGCGACTGCGCCTGCTCGGAGAGTTCTGCCCTGTCGG
>NZ_QXIJ01000092.1:0-682 GCF_003665925.1 Halobellus sp. Atlit-38R | reverse complement strand
CCACTGGTACATGTTCAATAGCTTCGTGCTCGGTATCACGACGACCGTACTCGTGTTGCTCATCGCAAGCCTCGCGGGCTACGTCTTCGGACGCCTCCGCTTCCCCGGGAAGGGCGTGCTGATGCTCGGCATCCTCGCCATCAGCTACTTCCCGCCGGCGGCGTTCCTCATCCCGCTTTTCGAGCTGTTCACCGGGAACACGGCGATTAGCATCGGGATGGTGACGATATCGACGCCGGACCTGTTCAACACGCCGGCACCGATGGTGTTCCCGTTCAGCGCGCTGTTCCTGCCGCTGTCGATATTCATCCTCACGACCTTCTACGGGCAGATTCCCGACGGGTTGGAGGACGCGGCACGGGTGGAGGGAACGACCCGACTGGGCGCGCTATTCCGCGTCATCGTGCCGCTTTCAGCACCCGGCGTGGCGACCGCGGGCGTCCTCACGTTCATCAGCGTCTACAACGAGTACTTTTTCAGCTCGATTATGGCGACGTCACCCGAAGCGTCCAAGTGGTCGCCGATTGTCGGCGGGATTCTCAGCTACCAGACTCAGTACACGACGCAGTACAACCTCATGGCCGCAGCGAGTGTTGTGGGGGTCATCCCCGTCGTCGTCCTCGTCATCATCGCACAGGAACGCATCGTCAGCGGACTGACCGCAGGAGCACTTAAAGAATAA
>NZ_QXIJ01000091.1:0-688 GCF_003665925.1 Halobellus sp. Atlit-38R | reverse complement strand
CGTCGATCGCCTCGGCGGACAACTTTCCGCGTTTCACCGCCGGGAGGAAGACGTGCGCGGTCCCGCGTGTCTCGACCCCCCCGACCGCAGCCGCCGAGCGACCCGCGGCCTCGTCCATTACCGCGACGCCGTCGCGCGCGTCGGCACACGCGAGCACCGCGACATCGGCGTTGCTCAGCCCTGAATGACGCTCAAGCCGTGTCGCGACCGTGGAGCCGTCGAAGTTGACCTCAACGACGTCGAGGTTCCCGCCCTCGACCGCCCGCTCGATCCAGCGCGCGTCGTTGTAACCCGCTTCGACCCTCTCGGTCACGACCTCGTGGTACACCCATTCGAGGACGAGCTGCGGGTCCGAAAGTTTCTCGACGACGCCCAGCCGTTCCGCCCTCGCGAGGTAGATTAGTGAGGTCGCGTCGAAGATCCAGGTCACAGGTTGTCGAGGTCGGCTTCGAGGTGGTCGGACGAAACCCACGGGCGGTCAGATTCTCTGACGAGCCGCGCGAACTCCCAGACCGACATCTCCGCGAGCCCGGCGGCCCTGGCAAGCGATACCTCACCATCCGCGAACCAGTCGAGCGCGCGTTCCCGGCACCACTCGTCGAGCCCCTCAGCAAGGAGTTTCCTGACTGCCGTACTCCGGTCGAGACGCTCGGACTCGAGGTACGCCTCGAGTTCGGCTTCGAGGTCG
>NZ_QXIJ01000090.1:0-690 GCF_003665925.1 Halobellus sp. Atlit-38R | reverse complement strand
CCATGATCAGCGGGACGCGGATCAATTCGTCGTACAATTCGACGGCGCGGAACTGGGAGCCGACTCGGTTTCCCTCCGAATCGTACACCCAAGGGTAGCCGTGTTCGCCCGGCATCTTCGAGCCGTGGTCGCCCGTGATGACGGTGGCGTCGACATCGATCAGGTCGTGGAGCAGTTCGATCTGTCGAGCGACGAAGTCTGACTCCTCGTAGTAGCGCTGTTCCTGCCGACCAATGTACTGCGCTGTTCCTGCCGACCAATGTACTGCTCGACGTTCTCGTAGACGTGCTGGTCGTCGAACGCCGGCGTCTCGCCGTTGCCGAACTCCGAACGGAGCGTGAAGTGGAGATCGAAGCAGTGGATAAACACGAAGTTGTCCCCGTCCTCGTGGTCGTCCAGCCAGTTTATCGCTCGGTTGATCAGCACGTTTGCTGGGCCCAGGTCTTGGCGACCTTCCATCCGGTCTTCGATCTCTGCGTGATGTTCCCAGGTGTCGAACCCCTTGCCGAGGTTCCCGGTCGGAAGCGGATAGCCGCCGGTGAACCCTGCTGTATTGTACCCCGCGTCCTTGAAAATCTCTGGGAGCGTTGTCGCGTCGGTGTGGTAGTCGACCAGCCAGCGAACGCCGTGGTTGAACGGGTGCTGACCGCTCAGCATCGACGTGTGGGAGGGACTGGTGAACGGAGCCTG
>NZ_QXIJ01000089.1:0-692 GCF_003665925.1 Halobellus sp. Atlit-38R | reverse complement strand
TCTCCCGGCTCAAGTGCTGCGCTCTTCAATTCTTCAAACTTCTCTTCGGTAAGATACTCGGTCCCCATCGAGTAATCTCTATAGATTATATTCTCCTGAACGTACACTTTCGGCCCTTCCTCTACCCTGTCCTTTTTACTGATTCTGCCACCCGGTGGTCCCCCACGAATCGGCTTCTTGTCGGTTTCTTGGTCAAGGATATCTTCGACCTGCTCTACCTCCCAAGAGACTGGTAGCTGATACTCGCGAGGGCCAATAGACACGGTAGTCAACGAGGTGTGTCCAATTCCATTTTGAAGTAGGTCCTGTGTCAAGCCTTTTTCCAAGGAACGGGCCTCCTCTAAACTCCGGTTTGTTTGTTGAATCTCGTTGTTGACTGTAGCGAGTATCTCCGCGATGCGGCGGCGTTCGGATTCTGGGGGAAGAGGAATGAGAGTCTTGCCTAGGTCTGTCCACGACGTTCTGGGGAGATTCGTTCCCTCCATTGTTGATACGACACGGTCGCGAATGAGGGTCGAATGCATTAGATACGGCAAATATCGCTGGAGGGTCGGGTCCTCACTGTAGATGGGAATAATATCTGAGGAGCAAATGCCATCAAACGGCGCGATGGCTGCTTTATTAAGATTTGGCCGGAGTTTTCCGAAAAGCACATCGCCCTGACAGAACGCGCGGGAACTGCTACGTTCAGC
>NZ_QXIJ01000088.1:0-693 GCF_003665925.1 Halobellus sp. Atlit-38R | reverse complement strand
ACGAGATCGGCCGGCTCTTCGAGGCCTTCGACGAGACGCGGCGGTCGCTCCGGGACGCGGTCGCCGAGTCCGAGCGGGCGCAGTCCGAGGCGGAAGCCGCCCGCGAGGAGGCCGAAGAGCTGTCCGACACCCTCCTGACGCGCGCCGAGGAGATCGGCGGCGCCATGGAGGACGCCGCCGAGGGCGACCTCACCCGCCGGCTCGACGCCGACAGCGAGGTCGACGCGATCGAGCGCATCACGACGGCGTACAACGAGATGACCGGCGGGCTCTCGACGACGGTCGAGGACATCCAGGCGTTCGCGGGCGACGTGGAGGCCACGAGCGAGGAGATGGCCGCGGAGGCCGACGACGTGGCCGCGATGAACCAGGAGGTGGCCGCCGAGATGCGCGAGCTGGCCGACGAGCTGGACGCGCAGACCGAGCGGTTACGGGAGACGGCCAACGACACCGACGACTTCTCCGCGACCGTCGAGGAGATCGCCTCCACCACCGACGAGGTGGCCGGCGACGCGAGCGCCGCGGCGGAGCTGGGCGAAAAAGGCGAGGAGCGCGCGACCGAAGCGGTCGAGGCCATCGCCGCGATCGCCGACCTCCTCGAGGACCTCGACGACCTCGTCGCCGGCCTCGACGACCGGATGGACGGCGTCGCGGAGACGACCGACGTGATCGCCGACATCGCCGAGCAGACCA
>NZ_QXIJ01000087.1:0-698 GCF_003665925.1 Halobellus sp. Atlit-38R | reverse complement strand
GGCAGTGTTCAGATAAGGTCGAAGGACGAGGCGGACGTGAGTTCTTGGTGCCTATGCCAAAACCCACCCGCCTCATCGAAGCTAGCGACTTCCCGGAGTTAGAATTTGTGGAGCGAGAGGCGACACCCGAGTTGGCGATGAAGCTCGGTATCCAACTCCACTTGGCGGGATTGTCGCTGTCGGATACCGTCTCAGTTCTGGAGGGACTGGGTGTCGACCGGTGTCGCACCACCGTTCACAACTGGATACAGAAGGCCGATCTACAGCCGGCAGACGGTGTCGAGCCGGATCACGTCGCGGTTGACGAGACGGTGATCCAGGTCAACGACCAGCGCTACTGGCTGTACGCCGCCGTCGATCCCGCCACCAACCGCCTGCTCCACGTCCGACTGTTCCCGACCAGAACCCAGGCGCTAACCGAGATGTTCCTCGCAGAACTCACAGAGAAACATCTCGTCGACGACGCACTCTTTCTGGTCGATGGTGCGCCCTGGTTGCAGGCGGCCTGTCACCGTCACGGACTCCGATTTCAACATGTTACCCACGGAAATCGGAACGCCGTCGAACGCGTCTTCAAGGAGTTGAAACGCCGGACGAACGCCTTTGCAAACCACTTCAGACACGCCGACCCAGAAACCGCAGAAACGTGGCTCCAATCGTTTGCCGTTTGCTGGAACCAGCTAATCTGAACAATGCCG
>NZ_QXIJ01000086.1:0-700 GCF_003665925.1 Halobellus sp. Atlit-38R | reverse complement strand
GGCGCGTCCTGCGACCGAGTCCGAGCACGTAGGGGATCTTCCCGATGTCGTCGCCCATCAAGACGACGTCAGCCGTTTCGAGGGCAACGTCGGTCCCGGCGCCACCCATCGCGATCCCGAGCGTCCCCGTCGCCAAAGCGGGCGCGTCGTTCACCCCGTCACCCACCATCGCCACGTTCTCGTATCGCTCAACCAGGTCTTCGATAGTTGCCACCTTCTCTTCCGGCAGCAGTTCCGCCTGTACCTCGTCGATACCGACTTCGTCGGCGATCTGCTGGGCGACACGTTCGTTGTCGCCGGTCAGCATAACGATGTGCTCCACACCGAGAGACCGGAGATCCTCGATCATCTCTGCAGCCCCCGGCCGGACCGTGTCGGTGAACGCAAGCCATCCCAGTACCGTGGCGTTGCCAGCGTGCTCGCGGGCGACAAGGACACTGGTCTTCCCCTCCGCCTCCAGGGTCCGAAGCCTGTCGAGACCGGGATCGAGTCCCTCGATCGCAGCGTCTTCGAGAACCGTCTCGACGTAACTCCGATTCCCGATGTGGATGGTTCCGTCGTCGACGTCGGCGCGCACGCCTTTCCCGGCCTCCGACTGAAACCGTCGCGCGTCGGGGACGTCGAGGGCGCGGGCTTCGGCTTCCGAGACGGTCGCACGAGCCAAGTGATGCTCCGAACGGGCCTGGACGGAGGCTGCGAG
>NZ_QXIJ01000085.1:0-701 GCF_003665925.1 Halobellus sp. Atlit-38R | reverse complement strand
TCCCCTTCGAACTCGGCGCCGACGAGGAGATCGCCGCGGCCTTGGAATCGCGCGTCGCCGACCTCCGGCGGCTGCTCTCCGAGCGGACGTACGCCGAGCCGCCGGACGTCGTCGCCCCCGCGCTGTTCCCGCCGTGTATGACGAACCTGATCGAGAAGGCGGAGCGCGACGCCGCGCTCTCCGCGGCCGAGTCGTTCGCGCTGATGGCGTTCCTCGTCGGCATCGGCATGACGCCCGACGAGGTCGTCGCCTTCTGCGCCGACACGAGCCTCGACGCCGAGGGGATCCGCTACCAGACGGAGTTCCTCACCGACGACCGCGGGACCCAGTACCCCCCGCCGACCTGCGAGACGCTCGCGAACTACGGGATCTGCCACAACGAGGACGACCACATGCAGGTCGCGGCCGACCCGCTCTCGTACTACGAGACCCGGGTGGCCGCGGCCGACGAGGTGACCGACTGGCGGGCGGCCCGAGAGACGGACGGGACGGAAGCGGCGTGAGCGCGGCGAACCGAACGCGACGGCAGAAGTAACGGACCGCGGCGGCTCGACGGCCTTACGAGCCGCCGTTCGCCCGCATCAGGAACGTCCCGACGCCGGCCATCAGCAGGACGAACCCGGCCAGGAGCGCGACGAGCGCGATCGCCCCCGCCTCCGGGAGGACCGCCGACCCGCCGAAGGTGACCCCGATGGCGACCA
>NZ_QXIJ01000084.1:0-702 GCF_003665925.1 Halobellus sp. Atlit-38R | reverse complement strand
TCATCTCGTCTTTGTGTAGAACTGCTGAAAATCCTCTCGACAATGAGGGTCTGTCCCTCCCCCGTTTTCGAAGCTTTTGGTGACAAGAGATAGCGGGAACCCACACACCACTATTTCCGAAGCTATCCACGAGCGAAGAAGGGGCCACCAAAAAGGCGGCATAAATAGTTGAGAGTCTCATCGATTAACTGGATTCTGTTGTCCTCGACACAATATCTATTTTCGACGTACTGCCCCGACGACGAACTGGCCTCGACAGGACCGTCAGCAGATTGTACGCAATCGCGTCGGTGGTTATAGTTGAACACTTGAACGGGTGGTGTGTAAGGTCGACAATTAGAACGGCTGTCTGGTCATCGGAGACACTTGAAGACGTGGTGTGTGTGAGATCGGCTGGGATTTCAGCGTCGATCGCTGTCGGCGTACAGCTCGAAACACTCGAAGCGCCGGAGGGTGAGGACAGAGACAAGCGAGGTGCCGTCGCAGAGGCCGGTGATCTACTCCTCCCTCCCCGGTGGTTGGACGACATCTGCGAGGGATCGAACCAATTGGATCCCGTTCTCATAGCCAGTCGTCACCCGATATCCTTCTTTGTCCTGCTCAACGGCCCCTGCGCTTGGATGCGCGAGCAGTTGGAGGGCGGATCGAACCTCTTCGGTGGTTGGGATATCGTTCGAGTCCTCCATGCCCACGACGATCCAC
>NZ_QXIJ01000083.1:0-705 GCF_003665925.1 Halobellus sp. Atlit-38R | reverse complement strand
AACGCTACTTGAAGCTGTCTCCAGCACTCCTCAACCGGGTTTAGCTCCGGCGAGTATGATGGAAGCGTCACGAACGCGAGGTCGTCACGGGCCGCCAGGTCCGTGACGGCCGACGCTTGAAAGTACGGCGCACCATCTAGCACCACGAGCAAGTCATCTTCAAATTCTTTACATAGTGCTAAAATGAAATGTTTCGCGTGTTCAGCGGTGACGTACTCTTCGAATCGTGAAAAGAAGCGATCACCGTCCTCGGTGATCGCGCCCAGCAGACACGTCCAGTCGCGTTGACCAGAGAGTTTGACCGAGGGCCGCGTGCCACGCGGAAACCACGCGGCACGCGGCTCAACTTGCACGGATTTCTTGGTTTGATCGATACAGACTACGGTGGCGTCCATCTTCCGCCGCTTTTTTTGAGTTCTTCGTAGAACGCTTCTTGCTTGTCTTCGTCGGCTTCGGCGGCTGTACGGCGTGGTTTCTGATAGCTCAATCCCGCTTCTTTCAGTAACCGCCGACAGCTCGGGATTGAATACTCGACGTCGTAGGTTTCTTCGAGGAAATCTTGGGCAAGCGCCGGCGTCCACGCCGGCGCGTCGATGCCGACTTCTTGGGGTAGTTCGTGAAGAGTTTCTTCGAATTCTTTTTGCTGTGTTTCTGAGAGTTTTCGTTTTCTCCCAGTTCGCTTATCATCAGAGACGGCTTGGTCAA
>NZ_QXIJ01000082.1:0-705 GCF_003665925.1 Halobellus sp. Atlit-38R | reverse complement strand
GGCTGTCGTCGTCGGCCGCGCGTCTCGCGAGCAGAGTGGAATCGTGACAACCGTACAACTCGACGACGGGTCCTCCGAGACGACCCACGAACTCAATCGGCGTCCAACTGGACCGCCAGCCCTCGCAGGTTCGATTGCTGTTACGCCCGTACTTGGCGACTATACTGAACCATCGACTGGCGGGATCGTCGCACTGAACACCGCTAGCTGGACGACCACTTGGACACATGATACGGCTGGCAGACCCAATCCGCCGACTGTCGCTGACGACCTCCTCGTCGCCACGAGCGATCGGGGCGATGTAACCGCTCTTGATACGTTTACCGGCGATACGCAGTGGGCGCGGTCGTTCGGTGACGATCACCAGCGTGCAAGCATCCCTGCACCGCCAGCCGTCGACGACGACCACGTGTATATCACAGCAGATGGCTCTGCCGCCCAGGGAATCTACGCGCTGGATCGCGAGACGGGTGAAACACAGTGGGGGATCCCTGGGCCAAATATCCCGGAACCGCTCGTCCGCACGGAGGATATCGTCCTGGCGAGCTACGACCGTTACGAACTCGTGGCGTTCGATGCCACCAGTGGAGACCGGCAGTGGTCAAAAGCGATGTACGATGGTGACCTGTTCGCGCCAGCGGTCGGGCACCGCCGCGTTTTCAGCGCGGACAAGGAAACCGTGTATGCGCTGGCCGTTGAGAGTGG
>NZ_QXIJ01000081.1:0-644 GCF_003665925.1 Halobellus sp. Atlit-38R | reverse complement strand
TGTCTCAGATTCGTCCTGAATCGACACGTGGCGGTCGCGGACAGCGTCTCGAATCGTTTCTTCTGAGATGACGCTCCCCTCGTAGGTGATCCGGGCGTCCCCTGTTCGAAACGAGACGTCGACATCGTGGACGCCGGAGAGACGCCAGAGATGTCGTTCAAGTGCCCGTGCTCCCGCGTCGCCCCGACCACCCCGTCGTTCAATGTGGATCGTACACGTCGAGAGAGATGGAGATTCAGTAACAGCCACGTTCTCGGTACCTATGAGTTGGTTTGATTTCACGTTTGAGGTGGGCCCACGAGCATTCATCCGATCCTAATCCCGGCACACGAGTCGAGGCTTTCATCCAATGATGGTTACCGGGATCTGTGCTCGGCGAGTGACTGTCTCGGCAACACTTCCGAGGAACGTCCGGTCTAGACCTGACCGACCGTGGCTCCCCATAACGATCTGGTCGATGCCGTTGTCGGCAGCGTAGTCGAGAATCTCACGCGCTGGTTTCCCGACTTCAGTGACTGTAGCAAGCACAATATCGTGGTCCGCCGCGAGATCCGTCGCAGTCGTGTGAATCTCGGTCGCCCGCTCTTGGGCGGTATCGTACCAGTCCTCTGCGACTGGCAAGCCACCGGCCTCTACATCGATTA
>NZ_QXIJ01000080.1:0-713 GCF_003665925.1 Halobellus sp. Atlit-38R | reverse complement strand
GACGATCTCGTGGGCCGTCCGGAAGGGGAGGCCGCCGGTCGCGAGCAGGTCGGCGACGCCCGTGGCCGTCGAGAACCCCTCCCCGGCGGCCGTCGCGAGCGCGGCCTCGTTCCACTCCGCGGTCGCGACCGCGCCCGCGGCGACCTCGGTCGCCTCCCGCACGTCGCCGGCGATCTCGAAGACGCTCGCGTGGGCGCGCTGGAGGTCGCGGTTGTAGGCGCGCGGGAGCCCCTTCAGCAGGCTCAGCGTGCCGGTCGCCTCGCCGATCGCGTCGCCCGCCACGCCGCGGGTCAGCTCCAGCGTGTCGGGGTTCTTCTTCTGGGGCATGATCGAGGAGGTGGAGGCGTACGCGTCGGCCAGCTCGACGACCCCCTTGTTCGAGAATATGATCAGGTCCTCCGCGAGCCCCGACAGCGTCGTCGCGAGCGTCGCGAGCGCGCTCGCCGACTCCGCGAGGAAGTCGCGCGCGGAGGCGGCGTCCATCGAGTTGCGGACCGTCCCGTCGAAGCCGAGCAGCGCGGCGGTGCGGTCGCGGTCGACGTCGAACGGCGTCCCGGCGAACGCGGCCGCGCCGAGCGGCGACCGGTTCACGCGGTCGGACGCGTCGAGCAGGCGCTCCGTGTCGCGCGCCAGCCCGCCCTCGTACGACAGCAGGTAGTGCCCGACCGTCGTCGGCTGCGCCGGCTGGAGGTGGGTGTACCCCGGCATCACCG
>NZ_QXIJ01000079.1:0-716 GCF_003665925.1 Halobellus sp. Atlit-38R | reverse complement strand
TCCGTGACCGACCGACTGCTCGCCGATCGCGCGCCGCGCGACCCGGACGAGTCGACGCCGACGACCGGGGGTGACCCGCCGTGAAGGGGCTCGTCCTCGCCGGCACCGCGCTCGTCTACCTGCTCGCGGGCAGCGTCGACTTCACCGCGGGCGGCATCGCGGAGCTCGCGAACGCCGACCCCGGGCTGGCGATGCTCGCCTTCTTCCTGCTCGCGATCGGGTTCGGCGTGAAGGCCGGGATCATGCCGCTCCACCAGTGGCTCCCCGAGGCGATGGTGGCGCCGACGCCCGTCTCCGGGCTCCTCCACGCGGTCGCCGTCGTCAAGTCCGGCGCGTTCGGCGTCTCGCGCGTCGTCCTCGACGTGTTCGGCCCGGAGCTCGTCTTCGACCTGTCGCTGCCGCTCGGCTTCACGGCCGGGCTCGTGCTCTCGACTATCGGCGCGATCACGCTCACGGCGGCCTCGCTCATCGCCCTCCGAAAGGACCACCTGAAGCGCCGGCTCGCCTACTCGACTATCAGCCAGCTGAGCTACATCATCCTCGGGCTCGGCCTCTTCGGGTGGTACGGGCTCGTGGGCGCGTTCCTCCACATCCCGGCGCACGCGTTCATGAAGCTCACCCTGTTCTTCTGTGCGGGCAACATCCACGTGTCGACGCACACAGACTACATGTCGTAGATGGCGGGGATCGGCAAGCGGATGCCCCTGACGATGGGG
>NZ_QXIJ01000078.1:0-728 GCF_003665925.1 Halobellus sp. Atlit-38R | reverse complement strand
CGCACTCAAGCGGAACGTCGAGGACGCGTGGCGCGACCGGTTCACCATCCGCGAGGGGAACCGCGAGATCGAGGCGCCGACGGTGATGCCCGAGGCCGTCTTCGAGGCCTCCGGCCACCTGGAGGGGTTCGACGACATGCTCGTCGAGTGCCCCGAGTGCGGCGAGTCCCACCGCGCCGACCACCTCGTCGAGGACGCCACCGACGTCGAGGACGCCGAGGCGCTCCCCGGCGAGGAGGTCGCCGAGCTGATCGCCGATAACGGCATCGCCTGCCCGGCCTGCGGCACCGAGCTCGCCGGCCAGCCGGTCGAGGCGTTCAACCTCATGTTCGCGACCGACATCGACCCCGGCGACGCCCAGCCCGGCTACCTCCGCCCGGAGACGGCGCAGGGGATCTTCGTCGAGTTCCCGCGGCTGAAGGAGTACGCCCGCGGGAACCTCCCGTTCGGCATCACCCAGACTGGCCCCGCCTACCGCAACGAGATCTCGCCGCGCGGCGGGCTCCTCCGCCTCCGCGAGTTCACGCAGGCCGAGCTCGAGCAGTTCATCGACCCCGAGGCAGACGAGCCGCCGCTCGACCGCGTCCGCGACGTGGAGGTCCGGCTGTACCCGGCAAGCGAGCAGGAGGCGGACGACGGCGACTACCTCGACACGACGGTCGGCGAGGCGGTCGACGAGGGCGTCATCGGCTCCCCGTGGGTCGGCTACTACCTCGGCGTCGCCCAGG
>NZ_QXIJ01000077.1:0-740 GCF_003665925.1 Halobellus sp. Atlit-38R | reverse complement strand
CGCCAACGTCTACGGCGACCCGAACGGCACTTCCGAGAAGTATATCGGCAACTGGCTGGCCGACCGCGACCGTGAGAACTACGTCATCGCCTCGAAGGTGTACTTCCCCTTCGACGAGGACAACCCGAACGGCCGCGGTCTTTCGCGGACGCACATCCGCAACCAAATCGAGGGCACACTCGACCGCCTCGGGACGGACTACCTCGACCTCTACTACATCCACCGCTGGGACGATGAGACGCCCATCGAGGAGACGATGCGCGTGCTCGACGAGCTGGTCGCCGAGGGGAAGGTCCACCACCTCGGCGCCTCGACGATGGCGGCCTGGCAGCTGACGAAGGCGCAGTGGACCGCCGACGTCAACGGCTACGCCTCCTTCGACGTGGTCCAGCCGCTCCACCACGCGGGCTACTACGAGGACGTGAAGGAGTACCTCGACGTCTGTATCGACCAGGACCTGGCGGTCTGCCCGTACTCCCCGCTCGCGGGCGGGTTCCTCACCGGGAAGTACGAGCGCGCTGACCCCGACGACCCGGAGCAGGTGATCGCGCCCGACGGCTCCCGCGCGAGCTTCGACGACCGGTTCGAGCGTTTCTACCTCTCCGAGCGCGGTTGGAAGGTGCTCGACGCGGTCCGGGAGGTCGCAGACGAGCTCGACGCGACGCCCGCGCAGGTCGCGCTGGCGTGGCTCACCGAGTGGGACGAGTTCACCTGCGTCCCCATCGTCGGCGCGCGGACGG
>NZ_QXIJ01000076.1:0-748 GCF_003665925.1 Halobellus sp. Atlit-38R | reverse complement strand
TTCTTGATCTTCTCGATGACTGTACTACCTCTCCCACGCTCGAAGACCACATAGTCATCTTTGACCGGTGCTTTGTCGCTGTCAGGGAGATCAATATCGAAGGTTTCGAGAATACCGACCTTCACACCAATTCCATCAGCTACCGGGACGCCGTACCACCGGCTGATATCCTGGTAAATTTGGTCGTACTTCATGTCGATCTCGAACGTCGGCGTATCGACGAACGAGTTCGACTTCATCGCCTCGTAGGGCGGCCAACTCGACTTCAGACAGTGTTTGACTACCCGGAGTAATAGTAGCCTCGGCGTCTTTCGGCTACTCCCTCCGTCGTTCAGTTGTCTGTATGCGACGTGAATGAAGCGCTGGTTGAACGGGTAGAGTTTGTCGAACGCTTCCTCGACTTCTTCCGGAGCGGTCTCAGCGTTGGAGTTCCGCTTGATTGCGCCGAGGTACGACCGGGCGAGCGCGACGGACGCATCGTCGTCGAGGAAGTACGCCTCGCCGTTGTCGTCGGTCATCGTGAGATACCCCTCCGAGCGCCCTTTCATGTACGTCGCAGCGTTCTCACGAGCGAGCGCGTCGTTGATGTTGTCCTGTTCCCATCCGATCGTCCATCCGAGAACGATGTCGAAGCTGCTACTACCGAGCTCGAAAATGTGGTCCAAGAGTTGTTCCTTCAGGACACTGAAGGTGGTGAGGTCCTCACAAATGAGCGTCGGTCGAATACCCTGATCCTGATACCTTTGGG
>NZ_QXIJ01000075.1:0-749 GCF_003665925.1 Halobellus sp. Atlit-38R | reverse complement strand
CGACGGTCTAATGAAGTACTCTGGCGATGTGCGAGGCGTCGAAGACCTCTCCTTTGGGGTCGAGGAGGGTGAAGTATTCGGGTTCCTCGGACCGAATGGCGCGGGGAAGACGACCGCCATCCGGACGCTGATGGGGTTTCAGTCCCCGACCGACGGGACGGCGACTGTACTCGCCGCCGACATCACTGATGCGACGGCGCTCCGAAGCGCACGCGCAAACATCGGTTACCTCCCGAGTGAACGGGGATTCAACGAGAACGTGACGGGGCGAGTATGGTGTCACCGGAGCAACCCTCCTGCTCGTCTTCGCGGCCGTCTTCGTCGCCGCGAGCCAGGTAGTATTTCACCGGAATGACCTCTGATGGCTGGATTCAGCGACGAGAAACGGACGTACATCCGGAACGAACTGCTCAAAACCGGCCGGAAGCTGTTCGCTCGCTACGGCCTCAAGAGGACGACCATCTCGGACCTCACCGATCCGGCCGGTATCGCCGACGGGACGTTCTACCACTTTTTCGACTCGAAAGAACGGCTCTACCTCGAAATCCTGACCCGAGAGCAGGAGGCGTTCGCCGACAGTGTCGACGGGCTGCTCGCCGACGCGTCGGGTCCGCAGGAAGGGATTACCGCGTATCTCCGACTCACCATCGAGGAGATCGAGACGAACCCCCTTATTCAGCAGCTCGTCGTCGAGGACGACTGGGAGCGACTGGTTCAGGAGTTCTCCGGGGACGAACTGGCCGAACAAC
>NZ_QXIJ01000074.1:0-752 GCF_003665925.1 Halobellus sp. Atlit-38R | reverse complement strand
AGGCCCGGGACGACTTTTCGAGCACTGGGATTAGCGACGCTTACCGACGATAGTGTTCAGGCTGAAGATATTCTCAGAGAAACCAGTTCAGGCTCTTTCGATGGCCTATTTTTTGAAGACCAGCAAGAAAAATTCAGTGCTAAAACAGTTCTTGACCCATTCGTTGGTGGAGGCACTACTTTATTCGAATTGAATCGTGTGGGAGCACAAACAATCGGTTACGAGCTGAATCCTGTTGCTTGGTGGACAGCAAAAAAATCGATTGATGAGGTTGATTTGAATACACTCCGAGATAGATTTGAGCGGGTTCTTGATGATGTCCGTGATGAACTTGATGAGTACTATACTACAAAAGACCCAGATACTGGGAAAGAGTGTGAAATACTCTATTCTCTCCAAACGCAGAAAGTAAAGTGTCTCTCTTGCGAAGATTCCGTTCAACTGTTCCCTCGATATGAACTGGGTAAAAAGAAGAAGACATCGCCAGCTGTAATTTACTGCAAGAATGAAGATTGCGAGAACCGCATTGAGTACTTAGACCATGAGATAGGTGAGACGGAGACATGTAGCAGTTGTGGTGAAGAGTTTGACCCGAGTGAAGGAACATATGGATATGGGAAATTCACTTGCTCTAATGGGCATAAGAGCGACGTAAAGGAATCGCTGCAGAGAAACGACCAAAAGCCAGAGTTCGAGTATTTTGCTTTGTATTATCGAACACCTGCTGGTGAGAAAAAATTCAAAGAACCTGA
>NZ_QXIJ01000073.1:0-752 GCF_003665925.1 Halobellus sp. Atlit-38R | reverse complement strand
TTCCTGCTCGAACCAGTGGGGGACCGGGAAGATGATGTCGGCGTGCTGGACCGTGTCCGTGTGGTGCATGTCCGCGACCACGTACATCTCGAGGCTTCTGATGGCCTCTCTGAACCGCTGTCGGTCCGGGAACTGGTTCCCCATCATGTTCGACTCGATGGAGTAGACGGCCCTGATTTTGTGCGGGTCACCGTCGATCATCGCGTCGGGGTACTCGGGGAAGGTCAGCGACGGGCCCGGGTCGGCGTCGCTCGGGCTGGCCCAGTCGCCGGCAGCAAGCGTCGCACCGCCCGAGTGGTGGGCGTGGATGTTGCCGTGACGACCGTAGTCGCCGGTCATCCCCATCAACATGGCGTACGCCTGCCCGAAGATGTGTCCGTGTTTGTACCGGCCGAGTGCGTAACTCGGGGCGATACCGCCAGGACCACGGGTCGCCAGCCACCGGATCGCAGTCCGGATGTTTTCGGCGTCGACACCGGTCGTCTCTGCGACCTTCTCGGGAGCGTAGTCCGCCACGTGGTCTCGAAGCCGCGTCAGTGCCGTCTCGCACGCGACGCCGTCGACGGTGAACTCTCCGAAGAGCGCGTACGCGCCGCCGGTTTCGGGTTCCAGTGCGACCGGGCTACCGCTCCCGCGTTCGACGGCGACGACCTGATTCTCGCCACCGTCTTCGAAGACGTCGCTCGCCTTGAGCAACTCCCCGGTGTCTTTGCGGATCAGCGCCGGAGCAGTCGTCCGTTTCCGGAGGAAGT
>NZ_QXIJ01000072.1:0-764 GCF_003665925.1 Halobellus sp. Atlit-38R | reverse complement strand
CCACCGTCTGCGGCGGACGTGACATCGGCGTCTCTCGCTTTGTGGTCCTCTCCAAGGCGGCCCTGAGCCGTACCTTGTGGCTGTGTTGGAAACAGATATCCAAGTAGTGTGAGATCCGTTTCACGCGCAGCCTCAGCGACGCGGGAAATTTCGATGGGGTCGTCCCCGACGACAATCGCCCGCTCGCTGCGGGCCTCCGGGCGGCGCAGCCAGATGAACCACGCCGGCAGGATGACGAGTAGCATCGGCGTGATCAACACTAGTGTTAGCCGCGGCACCTTGTACGTGTAATCGAAGTAGCCGATCGTCGCCAAGGCGAACACAGCCACAAAAACGCGCTTGTGTGCGAGCGCGACGATGTCGAGAATTCGCCGCGGCCGCGGCTTGTAGAGGGGGACGAACGCGCCTGCCACCACCGCCACGGTCAGCGCAACCTCAATGACGAACTCTGCGCCCGCGGGCGGGTCGACGGTTAGGCGCCCGAGGATGGGGACCATCGATGCGGCCGCCTGAACGGTCCCGTTGTTGGCGAGCATCACCGCGAGCCCGACCAAGGCGGCGACGCCCCCCACGCTCGCGATCCGATACTGCCAGCCGGTGTCCATCGCTACAACGTGTCAGTCACATCCTAATAAGCGTCGCGTCTCACGGGCGGGTGCTGTTCACAGATGTTCGAGTTGGAAGCCCACGGTGTAGCCATGAGAGAAAGCTGATAGCCGAAGGGAATCGGCTAACTCGTCATGATTTCCGGTGTGTACGGCGTG
>NZ_QXIJ01000071.1:0-768 GCF_003665925.1 Halobellus sp. Atlit-38R | reverse complement strand
CTAAAAAGTATATGGAAATAGACTATTCAAAGGGAAAGAACCGAACAGACACAGACCGGGCGTGAACATCCATAAAAAGCCAGTAACAGCCTATTATCGCAGATTCAATAGGGGATGCTAGTTTCTTCCGCATTGATGGCGTATCGAAATTCAGTTAGCCGAATATCAGCGTATTACGGGCTATGTGTCGGGTTTTCTTCTTTTACCCCCTCCGATAGAGTCGATTCCTCTGGCTCAAATTTGTCAATTTTTATTACATCAATGAAATTTGGTAATTATTGTTCTGACTCGGGTATGGAGCGACTCCGCGGCCGTGTCGGTCGGGTGTGCCTCCGGCCGACTCGAAGCGACTCAGTACGACAGCGTCCACTGACGGTCGATGAGCCAGTCGTCCAACTTCCCGAGCGGGTCGTCGTCGACGTGCGTGCCGTGGCTCACGAGCACCGTCTCGATGTCGTAGTCGAACAGTTTGACGAGGTTCCGCTCGGCTTCCTCGTGGCTCAGGTCGTTGAACTGCGCCGCCGGCGGGACGAGGAATCCCGGCGGGAGACCGCGGCGGTCCGACCCCTCGACCACGTCGCCGGCGATGAACACGCCGTCGTCCTCCAACAGCAGGCCGTTGTTTGCGACCGTGTGGCCCGGCACCTGCACGATTCGAATCCCGCCGTCGAGCACGTCATCGTGGCGGAAGTGGCGGTCGGCCTCGATGTCGAGCGCGTCGTAGAAGCCCTTCGCGCCGCCGGGGACGAGCAGTTCGGGGTCGAACGC
>NZ_QXIJ01000070.1:0-786 GCF_003665925.1 Halobellus sp. Atlit-38R | reverse complement strand
GGAGGTCGCGATGACGTTGCCGTTGCGGTGGCGGAGCCGCCAGCGCGGCCGCCCGCTCGCGTCCTCGAACAGCTCGAACCGGGCCTTGCTCTCGCGGAGCGACGCGGCCGCCGCCTCCGCGGCCGTCGCGTCCTCGCGCGCCGCGTCGAGCTCCGACTCGGTGGCCGCGAGCTCGTCGCGCGCCGCGTCCAGCTCCCCGCTCGTCTCCTCGGCGGTCGCGGTCGCCGCGGCCGCCTCGCCGCGCATCCGCTCGTAGTCCTCGTAGACGGGGTCGGAGAGCAGCGGCACGACCGTCCCCGCCAGCCCGATGAGCAGCAGCCCGACGCCGTAGACGGTGATCACGGCGGGGTCGCCCGAGGCCCTGAACCACCCGTCGGGGAAGACGTTCACGAACCAGACGACGCCGAGGACGCTGACGGCCGTCCCGAGGTAGCCGAGGGCGGTCCCCGGCCTGCGGAGCGGGAACCGGATCACGGCTCCGAGCATGACGAACGGGGGCGAAAGCGCCGCCAGCGCGTACCCGATGCCGCGCGCGGTCGTCGCCGACTCGGTGAGGAGGAAGACCGCGACGTCGGCCAGCCCGAGCAGCACCCCGAAGCCGAACAGCCAGTAGCCGTTCACCTCGTCGGTCGTCCGCGGCGTCCCGATCCGTCGCTCGTACAGTCCGCCGTCTCGGTTTGGTTCGGTATCACTTGACATACCCGAGACGACTCCGGCGGCCCGCTTATAAGTGTGGGTGAGTGACACGACGGCGCGACCGCCGCGCCGGACTACCGCGACCCGAGC
>NZ_QXIJ01000069.1:0-788 GCF_003665925.1 Halobellus sp. Atlit-38R | reverse complement strand
AAACGATGGAAGACCTCGACGACGGCGACGGCGCGGACCACGACGACGTGCTCGCTGCCGTCGTCGACGAGTACGGCGCGGACCCCGAAGCGGTCGAAGACGCCATTCAGGAGGCGCTTCTCGGCGGTCGGTGCTACGAACCGCAGGACGGCGTGCTGAAAGCTATCTAAGTCGTGTCCGAGCCGCTCGTCGAACCGATTCCCGGCCATCCCGCCGCTGTCGCCCGAACAACGCGCCGCGGGTTCCCCGAGCGTTCACTCGTCGTCGCCGACTACCACGCCGGTATCGAGTCCGGACTGCGGTACGAACGGGGGGTCGAACTCCCGTCGAACGCCGCCGTCCGCCGCGAGCGACTGCTGTCGCTTCTCGACCGAACCGGAGCCGACCGTCTGGTCGTCCTCGGCGACCTCGGCCACCGCATCGGCGACCCGAAAGGCGACGAAGCCGAAGAGCTGCGTGACCTCGTCGACGCCGTGACCGACTGCGCCGAGATGACGCTCGTCCCCGGTAATCACGACGGCGGCCTCGCGGACTTCTTCGATGACCGCGTCGAGGTGACCGCCCGTTCCGGCGTCCGACTCGGCGACGTGGGCTTCTGCCACGGCCACACGTGGCCCTCACGGGAGGTGCTCGCCGCCGACGTGGTCTGTTCGGCCCACGAACACCCGGCGGTCAGACTCGAAGACGAAGTCGGCGGCGCGCGAAAAGAGCGCGTCTGGCTCCGCGGGTCGCTCGTTCCGGACGTGTTCGCCGACCACTACGGGGTCGACGTGGCGGAATTGGAGTGG
>NZ_QXIJ01000068.1:0-806 GCF_003665925.1 Halobellus sp. Atlit-38R | reverse complement strand
ACACCCCCCCGCCGACGGTATCGGGGAGCCTCCACATGGGCCACCTGTACGGGTTCACCCTCCAGGACTTCGTCGCGCGCTTCGAGCGCATGAACGGCGGCGAGACGTTCTTCCCGTTCGGCTACGACGACAACGGGATCGCCTCCGAGCGGCTCACCGAGGACGAGCTCGACATCCGCCACCAGGAGTTCGAGCTGCGCGAGTTCCAGGCGAAGTGCCGGGAGGTCTGCGCGCAGTACGAGGAGCAGTTCACCGAGAACGTCCAGTCGCTCGGGGGGTCGGTCGACTGGAACCACACGTACGAGACCATCGAGCCGCGCGTCCAGCGCGTCTCCCAGCTCTCGTTCGTCGACCTCTACGAGCAGGGCCGCGAGTACCGCGAGAAGGCGCCCGCGATCTGGTGTCCCGAGTGCGAGACCGCCATCTCGCAGGTCGAGACCGAGGACGACGAGCAGGGCAGCCACTTCAACGACATCGCCTTCCCCGTCGCGGGCGGCGACGGCGAGACCTTCACCATCTCGACGACGCGCCCCGAACTCCTCCCGGCCTGCGTCGCCGTCTTCGTCCACCCGGACGACGACGGGAACCAGCACCTCGTCGGCGAGTCCGCCGAGGTCCCGCTGTTCGACCACGAGGTGCCGATCATCGCCGACGAGCGCGTCGACATGGAGACGGGCTCCGGCATCGTGATGTGCTGTACGTTCGGCGACCAGAACGACATCGAGTGGTACCAGGTCCACGACCTGGACCTGCGCGTCGCCATCGACGAGTCCGGGCACATGACCGACGTCGCGGAGGGGTACGAG
>NZ_QXIJ01000067.1:0-811 GCF_003665925.1 Halobellus sp. Atlit-38R | reverse complement strand
AGGTACGGGACCGGATAGAGGGTGCCGCTCGCGTGGACCAGCCGCCGCTCGAACTCCACGCGCTCGCGCCACGCCGCGGCCGGGAGCGTCACGCCCTCAGTTCCCCGCGGTCTCGACGTCGGTGTCGACCGCGTCGTACGGGTCCGCGACCGCGGCGAACGGCTCGCCCTCGCGCAGCGCCGTCAGCTCGGCGGCGAGGTCCGCGACGGGGATCCGGACCTGCGCCGCGGAGTCGCGCTCGCGGAGCGTGACGGTGTCCGGGCCGTCGCCCTCGATGCCGTCGCGGTCGACCGTGACGCAGAACGGCGTGCCGACCTCGTCCTGCCGGCGGTAGCGCCGGCCGATCGAGCCGGAGTCGTCGTACGCGACCGCGAGCCCCGCGGCCCGCAGGTCGGCCGCGACCTCGTCGGCGACTGCGTCGAGCTCGTCGTCCGAGAGGTCGGGCCGGGCGCCGGCGACCGCGTGGATCGGCGCGCCGCCGTCGCCCTCGAACCGGGGGACGACGTGGATGTGGACGTGCGGGACCTCCTGGCCGGCCGCCTCGCCGTCGTTGACGCCGACGTTGGCGCCGTCGGCGTCGACCGCCTCCTCGATCCGGGGCGTGAGCGCCGCGACCGCGTCGAACAGGTCGCTCGCGAGGTCGGCGTCGAGGTCGCCGACGTGCTGGGCGTGCGACTTGGGGATCACCAGCGTGTGGCCGCGCGCGAGCGGGTTCGCGTCGAGGAACGCCAGCACCGAGTCGGTCTCGTGGACGGTCCGCGCCGGGATGTCGCCGGCGACGATCGAACAGAAGATACAGTCGTCGGACATG
>NZ_QXIJ01000066.1:0-811 GCF_003665925.1 Halobellus sp. Atlit-38R | reverse complement strand
CAACGATAAATTCAGACTTTACAAATAACGCTGTATATGCCAGTGACTATATTGTTATGGTCTTTCAGACGCAACAATCTGCGTATGAGAGTAGTTTGTCATTTGTTAATTTTTTACGAGATAGAAAAAAGGAATCAAATTTACCATTTGAATTAATAGGAGCAATACCTGTATTAATCAAGAAAAATGGCAATATTGATGAACAAATACTAGAAATATCTAAAAAAACCTTTTCAAACGCTTTATTTAAAAATCAAATATTCCAAAGAGAAAGAATTAAGAAGTTTGGTGCAGAAGGGATTAGGGATAAAGATACTCATGATAAAAGAGTATTGCATATGCTAGAAGCAATATATAAAGAATTAGTCGAAAGAATAGAATTAATAGAAGGATAGGTGATTATCATGTCAGGATTCTTAGATAATATCAAAATTGCCAAAGAAAAGAAAAACGGATTTTTAGATGATATAGACACTTCAGCAGTGAAATATACAGAAAATTATAAACCGGTTGCTAAAAGTTCAACTATGAGAGTCGATACGCTGATAAAAAAAAGACTTAATCAAATGGCATTAGACAACGACACTTCTATAAAAGCGATATCAGATAAAGTTTTAAATGAGTTTTTAGAGAAAAATAATTACTAATAGTAGAGGGATTTATCAAATTAAGGACAAAGCTATTCTGGATACTTAATATCTCTGTCCTTAATTTGACTTTATTCATTGAGCAAATTTCTAATAAAACTTATATTAATTTAGATTTTTATACCATCGGTAATAAAATTTTAAGAAACACTGCGAGTCATCGT
>NZ_QXIJ01000065.1:0-811 GCF_003665925.1 Halobellus sp. Atlit-38R | reverse complement strand
GCTGGTTCTCTGAAGGAGACCCAGCTGCTGATGACCATCCCCGGTGTCAGTTACTACTCCGCGTTGCTGGTCTACGCTGAACTGGGTGAGATCGATCGGTTCGACGGCCACAAAGAGGTCCTGAGTTACATGGGACTGAACCCGACGATCCGCGAGTCCGGTGACTCGCGGATCGAGGGTGGTATCTCGAAACGCGGCTCAGGACGAGTTCGCTGGATCTTGGTTCAGAGTGCGTACTCAGCCGTGTACACGTGTAAAGACGCGTATCTAAGCACGTTCTTCCACCGGTTGAATCGTCGAATGAACTCGAAAAAAGCGATCGTCGCGACGGCACGAAAACTGCTCGTCTCGATGTACTACATGCTCGTCCGAGAGGAAGTCTACGATCCACCGGGGGTGAGCGCCTGAAGAAGGGAATCTGAGGAACGCCGGACCGGCGTTCCTCAGTGGCCGGATGAGGCCAGCGTAAGCGACAGCTCTAGCAAGACTCGTTCCGACCGCCTACCGGTTGTGGAGGTCTCAATCACCGCGTTGCCCAGTGGTTTTTCACCGTTGAAGAACGAGAGACACGGAATCGTGCGAACAACTTTATCGCTAGCGGTGGTTAGTTGAGCCAGCAGAATTTCCATAGGTGAATACAGCGCGCAAATTCACCGAATAAACGACGTGCCTACCACGATGAAAATCCCCACAATAGAGAGAACGATTGAGACCATCCCTACCAGTCGTTCAATCTGGAGTTGACCACGGAGAGACGGGTGAGCCGCCATTGCTGGGCCACTCGGCATCGGGCCGCTAGTCAAGATAACCC
>NZ_QXIJ01000064.1:0-815 GCF_003665925.1 Halobellus sp. Atlit-38R | reverse complement strand
GCGATAATGATCTCGCGGACTTCTTTCTCGCCATCGTCGTCGGCCAGATCGTCCAGTTCCTCGTGATGATCTTCGTGCTCGCTATCTCGCGGTATCGCGAGTACGTCGCCGACGCCGATGCGAAACGTGTCATCGACTCCGGCGACCCACTCGCCCGCGCCCTCGAGAAAATCCAGCAGGGGAACCAGCAGGCTCGCGAGTCGGCCCGGACTGCCCAGCGGAGTCACGGCCGTGCTCGCCGCGACCGGCGCCGCGACGCGAACGTCGACCAGCAGGTGAGCGCGCTCTGTATCTCTAGTCCCAACCGTGGCTTCCTCCAGCGGATCGTCTCTACGCACCCGCCGATGGAGAAGCGCATCGAACGGCTTCGCTCGTAGATGCCCGGCCTCCGTGAACTCCTTGCGGTCGTCCTCGGTGTCCTGTTAGGCATTGGGTTGCTCGCCGCGCCGCGTACGGCTCTCCGGCTGTCCGTGTTTGTTGGCCCGACCCGTCGTCGCCGCGGTGACTACGGCACTGACGATACCATCCCTGACCAGTGGACATGGATTGTCCGTGGACTTGGTGTCGCCTCGCTCGCAGTCGCTGCGTTCATCGCCTACCAGACCTATACCTGACTACATCTCCATTGGATGCATCGAGACCCACTGATTCGGTGACTCGGCGAGATCGCCTCCGGGGTATACACGGCGGGAGTCTCTCCTCGCAGAAAGATAGACTGTCTACAGGAGATAACCGTTCACGCACCAGCGGTGGATAGCGTCACCTATCGGTAGATAGAGGTCAAGTGATGCACCGGGAGAATGTTGGTACGTGGG
>NZ_QXIJ01000063.1:0-815 GCF_003665925.1 Halobellus sp. Atlit-38R | reverse complement strand
TTGGCCAGGACACGTTCGATTTCCTGGGCTATCGAACCGGTCCAGTACTTGCTCATGAGGTTGGGCACGTGCTCTACGACGCTGTTACACCTGACGCGGGTCACGAGGAGAACCCGCCAATATTCGAAACAGATCAACAGCAAGCCGAAGCAAGGCGTATTAGTGAGCGACTTCACGGACCAATTCCAGAATCAGACATCGACGGGATCTCCAGTTCCCGTATGAGCGAATCGGAGTTGTTCGCGGAGGTGTTCACCTCACTTGTTATTGAGGGTGAAGCCGCAGGTAGAGTTGCGCCGAATGCGAGCAAGCGCGTTCGTGACACTCTCGTCGATCACTTTGAGTTGCGCATCCGCTTGCTGTTCGACGGTTAGCAAAGGAAGTAAGCGCTTCCTGTAGCACGTTACTCTTCTCGCAGCTCAGTCTCAGTCCGATCGTCCGTTTCCTCAACGTCTTCGTCGGGGACTGTCAAGTTAATATCCCCAGACCCATTATGAATGACAGACAAGCCTTCACTCGCACGAATAGACCTGGTTTCTGGTGCGTCGGTGAGTGCGTCATAAATCGCCTGCGCAACCACTTTGCTTGCTACACCGACAACGAATGAAATGACGACTGTCTCGGGCCCGGTCAGGGTGTGGATTTCTCTGTAGTCGATTTTCTCATCAGTTTCGGATGCTACCTGATCAGCGAGAGACTCAATAACCGACTCCGCCTCGTGCTTTGACAAGGAATTCGCTTTGACTTCCCAGATGAGA
Source organism: Halobellus sp. Atlit-38R (assembly GCF_003665925.1). Lineage (NCBI taxonomy): Archaea > Methanobacteriati > Methanobacteriota > Halobacteria > Halobacteriales > Haloferacaceae > Halobellus > Halobellus sp. Atlit-38R. The sequence continues at coordinate 57 of NZ_QXIJ01000063.1, read as the reverse complement.
TATTCCTCTTGATCCATTTGGTTGGTTTCTGTTAGCAAGGTTATTATTACTATCGGG
>NZ_QXIJ01000062.1:0-826 GCF_003665925.1 Halobellus sp. Atlit-38R | reverse complement strand
CCATCGTATATGGCCTCCTCCAGTGGCGATCAGCACGCCCGAATCGACTTTTCGCGGTGATTACTGGGGTTGTGTTGCTCCTGTCGTTCGTTCCGGACGTGACGTTTCTCCCGGGGCGTCCGGGAGCCACAACCGCAGGGATTCTCGTGCTGATGGTGATGCACGTGACTGTCGCGGGGATCTGCTACGCGGTACTCACCCGGTAGCCCGATAAGTACGAGTCGTTCAGGGCCTGTAAAAGAACGACAAACGCTGCATCAGTTCGGTCACAGAGTAGCACAGCGATTAGGCGTCTTCATGGCTGATATGGGTTCCTTCGGCCTACAGGAGGGCAGGAAGTTCATTCGCTAGCTGAGATTGTAGCTGTGATTCGATACGGACGAGAGCTGGGCCCGCCTCGACGAGGTCGTCTACTTGGTGGTACTCAACAAGATCAGCTGCCCGTAACGCAGGGAGATGGTCATAATACAGCGACATGTAGACCGGAGCCGGTCTCTGTCGTCGGGATCGGACGGTTCAGGGTCCTCCCAGACAGTGAGTTGGTCAGCTATCTCTGGGAGTGTCAGTGACGTTGGAGTGAGATAGAGACAATAGAGCAGATATCGTCGCCGGTGAACCGCAAAGACCGCGTCAACATCTTTCACTCAACGAGGACTCTGCCATATCAGTAGTCGAAAGTGCTTCGTCGTCTGTTGACATATTTGTATCTGGTTTCTCGCACTGGTTAGTTTTTGGCGTGCTCGACCATACACTCGAGAAGTGGGCGAAGCTCCTCGAATCGTGGCCCCTTGGTGACTTCGTGAGTGTCTCGGTCCCACTGAATGAA
>NZ_QXIJ01000061.1:0-845 GCF_003665925.1 Halobellus sp. Atlit-38R | reverse complement strand
GTCTGCCGGACGAGGTAGCCTTCCTCTTCAAGCCACGTGTTGATATTGAACTCCACCTCGATCCGATTCGATCCGTGGTCCGACATTACAAACAGGTGATCCAGTTCGTCACTCTCAAGCAGCGTTCCGATGTGTTCGTCGATGATCTCCCATCCGGTGCGGACGACATCGCGGTCCCAATAGAAGTGATGGAGGACGTTAATGTAGAAAATTGTCGCGTGGATCAGCGTGTACTCGCCCGATTCGAGCTGGTCTTCAAGCACTTGGAAGCGCTGTTCGATTAGGCGATGTATCTCGTCGACGCAATCGTTCTCTTGATTATCTTTCGACAGTTGGGAAAGGTGGTCCGGATGGACCTGATAGTCGTATTCGTCTCGAAGTTGATCCTCCAACCCATGGGGATGAGTGTACTCGGTTTGTTCGCAGTCCGGTCCTCCAGCAATGAACTTCCCGTTCACCTTAGATGGCGGCGATCCAGTCGGTAAATTGATCACGGACACGTTCCCATCAAGAAGATCCCAGTACTCACCGCCGTCGAACTGTTCGGAGGAACTGATCGGTTCAACTGTGTGAGTCTCTCTATTGACCCGCTCCCACCAGAAGACCCCGAGTTTTCCAGGATTGACTCCGCTCGCGTAACACCGCCAGTTCGGGGAGGTTACTGGCGGTAGACAACTCCTCATATCCATCGCTGCCCCTTCTGAAGTGAGCTTTGCGAGATTAGGGAGAACTCCAGAATCGATCCAGTCTTCTATCAGCTCAAATGCCGCCCCGTCAAGTCCAAGTACTACTGTAGTCATCGATGTTATAGGAGTAGGTTTGGTAGCTACTCGTACGAATAGTGC
>NZ_QXIJ01000060.1:0-849 GCF_003665925.1 Halobellus sp. Atlit-38R | reverse complement strand
GTCGATCGTCGCGTTCGTGACCGCGTTGAGGTCGACGCCCGTCGACCCGCTGCCGCGAACCTCGACGTCTTCGATTGTGAAGCCGTCGAGCCGGCCCTCGCTCAGGTCGGCGCCGGAGACCTTGACCGCGTACGTCCCGGGGCCGGTGATGTCGAAGTTACTGAGGCGCACGTCGGCCGCCGTGACGCGGATTCCGTACCCACTCGATTCGCTCTCGATCGTCGTGTCGCCGACGCCGACGATGTCGACGCCCGCCGTGTCGACGGTGAGCTGTCCCGACGGCGAGTACGTCTCGTCGACGAGTTCGAGCGTATCGCCCGGCGAGAGGGCGTCGCTGCTCAGGGCCTCCTGGATCGTCTGGAAGTCCGTCGCGTTTCCTTGACCGACTTCGTAGGTCGTGGTCCCTTGGTCCTGCGCCACCGCGCTGCCGGCGAAGCCGGCGCCGACCGCGACCACGGAGAGCACCATGACCGCGGCCAGCGCGACCGCGTGTGCCTGCTCCCGCGTCATTCGTCGACCACCCGCACCGGTTCGACTCGTCCCTCCGTTTGTGTCCGTGTCATAGGCGTGTGAGACTCCGTGCTGGAGATGTCGGGACAAGCACCTCTACGGACCTTGTATTTCGCCGACTGAACGGGTTCGGGAAGGGCCTGAACAGGGTTTCAGGCACCACCTGAAACGGGTTGAGAGGACGCTAACGGCGGGATTCGAGTTTTACGGGACAGCGACGCCGCTCAGGGGACGGCGACGCGCGAAAGAAACGTCGGGGTTCGAGGCGGGGTCGTGCCCGACCGCGTCAGTCGTCGGCCGGGACGCGCGGCTCCGCCGGGGGCTCGGACTCCTCCGTCT
>NZ_QXIJ01000059.1:0-861 GCF_003665925.1 Halobellus sp. Atlit-38R | reverse complement strand
TTCTATTACGCCGGCGACGTGGTCCGCCCGATTCCCGAAGTCACCAACCACCGAGATCGACGCAATCAGGTTCGCATACGGATTGCTCGCGTCGACGACAGGGTCGAACGACTGACGTCGCTTCTCGTCTCGGTCTTCAAACAACAGTCGCCGGACTACGTGGTTCCCGTACGTCGCCGCAATCGGCGCGTTCTTCGCAAGCGTCGTTGCTAACAACTCGGCATTGTCCTCCCCGTATCGCTCCGGGTGTCGGTTGTAGTCGGGTAAGCGAGCCTCCCAAACGACGTCAATATCGAGTAAATCGAGGACGTGAAACGCGGTTCCCGCGAGACCCATCGCCGTTTTCGTGATTCGACTCAGGTACTCGGACGTCTCACACTCGTAGTCCTCATGTGCAAGTGACCGCGTCATGTCGAGTAGCTCGTCTCTCGCGTCCTCGAGGACGTCGACGTACTCACCCGCCGAGTCGACAGAGTCAGCCAACCACCCGAGGTTTCGAGACCCACGAACGTACGTCCCATCTTCGATTAGTCCATCAAGTTCCGCGAGACGGTCCTCGGTAAGGACCTGGTCGAACGTCTTAGGATCGAGTAACGCTCGTGCAATCATCACCACATGAGACATGGCAGAGTCGTACTCTGCAGAGACGACGAGCGTATTCTCGTCCTCAAGGTAGCCCCACCCGGCTTCTCCCCGGTCAGATTTGGGTTCGACAGGGTAGTTTGTCACACTAACGCCTTTCTTCGGCGGTGTCTTCGCCGCTGAGACCGTCTCTGCGTACGAAAGATAGTCCACACCGTGATACCGAGGTAAGCGAACCCGTCCGTCCGGCGTCGTCGACGCCTCACCTTCGGCGGTCGG
>NZ_QXIJ01000058.1:0-869 GCF_003665925.1 Halobellus sp. Atlit-38R | reverse complement strand
TGCTGCTTGGTGGGTAGAAGATAACAATACTGGTGAGCACAGCACCCCAATTACCGTTGATGTTGGAGACGAGCTATCTGGAGCAATTGTACAACAAGACAACGGCGAGTGGTATATTGATATAATCAATAAGACTACTGGTGAGTATACCTATCTCTATTCGCCAAATTATGATGATAGGACATTCGACAAGGCTACGCTTACTTTGGAAGCGAATAATTACACACAAGACCAAGATTGTGCCAAGTTGCCTGGACAAACCACATTCTCATCTGTAGATCTTTACGATCTGAATGATGACGCCCAATCTCCAGAATGTGACAAAACGAAGTATCAGTACCTCACAAAGCATCCTCGGCTAGCTGTTTCTGAAGCCTGAGTTCTGTGGCGGAGCGGTTGGACTGGCGGTTTCGACGAGAGAATCATGGACGGATCGGCGGAGAGCCGTCGCTGTCGGCGGCGGCTGCCGCCGACGCGACAGCGTCGCCACTCCCACCGTTGGCTAGCCCGGTCGGGAGTTACCGGTGGAACCGGTCGTCCGGTGGCCGGTTCGCGGGGACGGCCCGACGCGTCGCGAGGGCCGTCCACGCTGCCCGTCGGATCATGTTGATGAACTCCTTGAATGGCCACTGCCAGAGGCGACGCCCCCCACGGCGGGGCGTCGCCACGTACTCCCAGTGCAAATACCGCCACACGTTCTGTAACAGCAAGCTCACCACGACGTACAGCAGCCGTACGACCGGATTTTGTGTCGAGGTCGTCGCGATACTTTGCTCGGAGAGTCGGTAGCTCCCCTCGATACCGAAGCGTTTCGCGTAGTGGTATCGAGCGTCTCGTGGTGAGTTGATGAACGGCGCGTCAGCGGCGTA
>NZ_QXIJ01000057.1:0-695 GCF_003665925.1 Halobellus sp. Atlit-38R | reverse complement strand
CTGCATCGCATACAGGATGCGCCGGTGGACCGGCTTCAGGCCGTCGCGTACGTCGGGCAGCGCCCGCCCCGCGATGACCGACATCGCGTAGTCGATGTACGACTGCTCCATCTCGTCTTCGATGCGCGCGTTCTTGACTTCGGCCGCGATACCCGCGCCCGGTTCGAACGAATCTGGTGCGTCAGAACTCATATTAGATGTCTACCCATTCGGCGTCGTTCGCGTGGTCCTTGATGAACTGCTTTCGCGGCCCGACGGCGTCGCCCATCAGGATGTTGAACATCCGGTCGGCGGCGGCGGCGTCCTCGACGGTGATGCGCTTGAGGACGCGGTTTTCGGGGTTCATCGTCGTGTCCCACAGCTGGTCGGGGTTCATCTCACCGAGTCCCTTGAACCGCTGGACCTGCGTGGGGTTGCCGTTGCATTCCTCCTCGATGATGCGGTCCCGCTCGGCCTCGTCCATCGCGTCGTAGGTGTTGCCGCGGTAGCGGACGCGGTACAGCGGCGGTTGAGCCGCGTACACGTAGCCGGCCTCGATGAGCGGGCGCATGTGCCGGTACAGAAGCGTAAGCAGCAGCGGTCGGATGTGCGCGCCGTCGACGTCGGCGTCGGTCATCAGGATGAGCCGCTGGTAGCGCGCCTTCTCGATGTCGAACTCGTCGCCGACGCCGCCGCCAATGGCGGTGATGAGCGCC
>NZ_QXIJ01000056.1:0-942 GCF_003665925.1 Halobellus sp. Atlit-38R | reverse complement strand
GGGCTGTGTTGAATCGCCATACTGCAGTGGAATTCACTGTTTCACAGCCCGCTTGATGTTATAGACGACACACATCAGAGCGATTTCTCGGAACTCACGGAACCAAGAACGCGCTCGCACGGCGAAGCCGAGCGAGCGCTTCACAGCCGAGTTCACGGTCTCGGTCATTGAGCGCTGATTGTAGCGCTGTTCGTCGATTCTGGCGTTGTGCGCGTGATCATAGGGTGCGAAGATGCGATGTTTGATGAGCGGGCGAATCCCGAGGTCACGAAGGGATCCGCGGAGCGATTTCTTGTCGTATCCCTTGTCGGCTGCAAGAGACCGCAGATCGCCCGCATTTCGGCGGGCGATCTGCTCAGCGAGGTCAGCGTCACTTCCTTCACGGGTCGTTGAGCAGTGTACGTCAAGGACAGCCTGAGACGCTGTATCGACGAGTTTCGTGACCTTGAGCTTCTGGACGCGGTAGCTTGTTCGCTGGCAGTAGTGACGGCTTGCCGCCGAGCGTTCGTAGAAGGTAGCGTCAATCGCACCGTGTGCCGAGGGGTCGTGCAACTGCGCCGACTGGCGCAGCAGCACTCGGCAGACACTCATACTGATCCGGTCGAACGCTTTACACAACGTGGATGGAGAGGGGAGATCGGCCGCGCTGAGGCCGATCTCCCCGGTTATTTGTGGCATCTCCTTCAGCAGGTCAATCGTCATCCGGTAGGACGTGTCGAGGTAAATCCGCAGACAGTGGAGGGAAACGAGGGCATAGTCGGCGAATCTGCCGCCACCTTTCGGGGCGGCAGATTCGTCTCCATCACCGGTAACAACTTGGGCAATCGGTACAATCTCACCAGTGAAGCGGGAGATTTGCGTCATAGACAACCAAGTCATCCCGCTTCAACTCCTTTGATTTAGCGACCCACCCCGACGCTGTCTAGTGATTCAACACAGCCC
>NZ_QXIJ01000055.1:0-988 GCF_003665925.1 Halobellus sp. Atlit-38R | reverse complement strand
CGTATTCTTTCTGTTCGGTGGCATCGCGGATAGCACCGATCATCTGGGTGGGCGTTCCATCGGTGTCATAGATGATGTGGCACGTATCCTCGACGTAGGCGTACGATCCGTCAGCTCGCTGGACTCGGTATTCTTGCTGGAGCCGTTCTTGTTGTGCCTCAAATGCCTGATGGAGCTGCTTTTTCAACCCCGCCTCGTCGTCGGGGTGGGTCTGTTCTTGCCACCAGTCGAACCCGTACTCTTGATCGGCCGGGTAGCCGAATGTATTCTCAATCCCTTCCGAGAGCCTGATGTCGTTCGTCTCGACATCTCGCTCCCAAATAATGTCAGAGGCCGCTCGAACCGCCAATTCGTATCGTTCCCGTGTCTGATCGATCTCTCGTTTGAGGCGATGTTCTCGGACAGCGTTCCGAATCCGGTGTGCCAGCACATCGTACTCTTCCGTTGTGCCCCGCGAGATACAGAAATCGGAGGCATCCTCCGCAAAAGCTCGCTTTACAGCTGATGCAGATTCTTGATCCGTGAACAGAATAAATGGAAGCTCGGGATAGTTGTCTCGAATGGCGCGAAGCAGTTCCAGCCCGGAGATCTCTGGAAGGCTCTGACTACTGACGATACAGTCGATCGACTCATCATTCTCGACTCGATTGATGAGTGTCTCTGAATTAGTGAATATCGTGGTAGTGAGTGGGTCGTTTCGTCGTTCCAATGCTGTTGAGACGTCTTCGCAAATTGTCTCGTCCGGATCGATGAGAGCAACGTGTATTTTTGCTACCACTGCCGGTCACTACTAGTCATTTATTTGTCAGAGTACTAAATATTACGACATCTAATTCTCATATTCAGGAACTGGGTGACTGTAGACTTACTAAACAGCTTCAACTGAAGCGGTAGCGCGGAGTCCCCTTCCTTAAGGAGCGACCGGAGGGAGAGAGTAGGGAGGGGAGGAGCGCGTTTGTGTTGGTCGCAAACACCAATCTCTAAGTAG
>NZ_QXIJ01000054.1:0-1007 GCF_003665925.1 Halobellus sp. Atlit-38R | reverse complement strand
TCACCCTCGTTAACCCATCAAAGAACCGGATCATCGCCGACGCGGCAGTCAAGACTGACCGCGTCGATGCGAAGCGGCTCGCCCAGATGCTTCGGGCAGATATGCTCGCTGAGAGCTACGTCCCGCCGGACGAGATCCGCGTCCTGCGGGATCTCGTCCGGACGCGGAAATCGCTCGTCGAAGAGCGGACAGCTGAGAAAAACCGCGTCAGAGCTGTCCTTACGCGTACCGACAACACCTACGACAGCGAGTTGTTTGGTCCAACTGGCCGAGAGTTCCTGGCGGAACTCTCTCTCAGCGATGCTAATCGAGCAATTCTAGAAGCTCACCTCTCAGTGATTGACGCCTACGACAAGCAGATCGAGAAGATAGAGGAGAAGATCGAACGAAAGGTACTGGAATCGCCAGCAGCCCAACGGCTGCTGACGATTCCTGGAGTTGGTCAGTACACAGCTGCTGTAATTGTGGCTGAGATTGGTGAGATTGATCGGTTCGACAAGGACAAACAGCTCGTGAGTTACGCTGGACTCGATCCAGTCGTCCACCAGTCTGGTGACAAAGAGGTGCGTGGGAGCATCAGCAAAGAGGGCTCAGCGCCGTTGCGCTGGGCCCTCGTCCAATGTGCCAGCATAGCTGTCCGGTGTGACGAGTACCTCGGGAACTTCTACACACGGCTGGAACAGCGGAAGAACCACCAGATCGCAATCGTCGCAACGGCTCGGAAGATGTTGGTCTCGATTTTCCATATGCTCACGCGGAAGGAACCATACGATCCACCGGGGGTGAGTGCCTGAGCGATCTATCGGATCGCTCAGGCACGGGTTCGCCTTCCGTCCGCACAGCAACCGCTACCGCATTCACGAGTCCCCAGCCTATCGGATAACGAACCGGTCGGAGATCACTGCTGTCTGGTGATTCGATGGCCTACATTCGGGTGAGCTGAAGCTCACCCCAATAATTATCATCAATCACCTGCTATTTTTCGTTGCAGGATTTTCATAGGAGTT
>NZ_QXIJ01000053.1:0-1011 GCF_003665925.1 Halobellus sp. Atlit-38R | reverse complement strand
CGTGAAGACACCGAACTGACAGCGAACCTCGTCCAGAAGGGGATTCGCCAAGCCGTCGAAGCCACCAAAAGCGGCGTCGAACGCCTCAAGAATGGCCAACACACGTCCCGGCCGACGTTCACGGCCGATACCGCCATCTACGACAAGCGAAGCGCCACGTTCCACCGTGACCACGTGTCACTGTCGACCGTCAACGGACGAGTCGAGTGCGACTACATCCTTCCTGACGATGCCGAGACACCGCCGACAAAGTACGTCGCCGACGAGGACTACGCGTTTCGGCGGGCGACACTCCATCGACGTGACGGCGAGTGGTATCTTCACGCGTCGATGCTCAAAGAAGACGATGACGACACCGAGCCCACCGGGCACAGAACAGTCCTCGGTGTGGATCTCGGTGTAACCCAACTCGCGGTCGCTTCCACCGGGCGGTTCTGGTCGGCAGCCGAGTTCACCCACTGGAAACGCGAGTACGAAATACGGCGTGGCGACCTCCAACAGTGTGGGACGCGGGCCGCACACGAGGCGATCGCAGGTGTCAAACGGAAAGAAGCAGGGCGCTTCGAGATGTACCTACACCGCGTCGCCAACGAGCTCGTAGCCGAAGCGGTCGAACACGACTGTTCGCATATCGTATTCGAGGACCTCACAGACATTCGTGAGAACGTGCCAGAGGCGTCGTGGCACCATCTGTGGGCGTTCCGCCGTCTCTACGAATACGTCGCATACAAGGCCACAGAGCAGGGTGTCGAAGCCGTCCAGGTAGACCCACGAAACACGTCGAAACGGTGTTCGACGTGTGGATTTACCCACGAGGACAATCGCGACGGCGAGGACTTCGAGTGCCTGAAGTGTGGCTACCAGAACCACGCCGATTACAACGCGGCAAAGAACATTGGACTGCAGTATCTCCGTCGCCGGCAAAACGCAGACGACGGAGGCGCACCCGTAGACGTGCGCCTGAATCGCGGGACGCTGAACGTGAGCGGGGAGTACAACCCTCCCGCCTCT
>NZ_QXIJ01000052.1:0-1060 GCF_003665925.1 Halobellus sp. Atlit-38R | reverse complement strand
GCTGAAAGACGAGGGGTCCGCGGTCCACGACGAGTACGAGGCCGATATCGACCGCTGGCACGTCGAGGCGGAGAAGCGGACGGAGGACGTCGCGGCCGCCGAGGGCGTCGAGCCGCCCGCCGAGGAGGGCGGCCCGGACTCGACGACGACGTGATCGGTCGCTTTTAACTCGCTGACCGCCGAATCGCATCCATGAGCGAGGTACTCCGAGTCGAGGCGGGCGAGCTGTCCGCCGACGAACTCATCGACGCGCTCAACGACGGCCGGCGGATCCTCGTCGACGTGGAAGTCGCCGGCGCCAACCACGAGGTCGCGCTGCGGTACGACGGGGAGACGTACCACTGCGACACGCCGACGAACCTCCACCGGCACGCGGACGAGTCCGGGATGCGGGGCTGCATCGACCAGATGGGCTACGCGGCCGAGGAGTGACCGCGCCGCGCGGCGATGACGGAGCTTTAACACCGCCCCGCGCGGAACGAGTGACATGAGCGACCCCGAGATAGAGGACCTCGTCGGCGACACCTCCCCGTCGTTCGAACACGTCCTCTCCTGCGGCTTCGGCGTGCGCGACCACGAGAGCCGCGCGTACCTCGCGCTGTTGGAGTACCCGGGCAGCACCGTCTCGGAGCTCGCCGACGCGCTCGACCGCGTCGAGGAGCGCCGGCAGCACCGCGGTCACGGTGTCGGCCGTCTCTCCGTAGTGGGCCGACGGCGCAGCCCCGCCGACCCCGGTCATTCCCGCGTCGTCCGTGATCCGAACGACCACGTTCTCCGCCTCGGTCTGCGTCCCCCGCGAGATGGTGAACGGGTCGTCGAGCGGCAGCGAGACCCGCTCGAACTCGGCGTCGAGGCTCATCGGCCGCCGAGCCCCGCGTCGACGATTCCGTCCACGATCCGCTCCGCGCCGTCGCGGACGGGGTCGGCGGCCGGGACGCCGACCGCGTCGCCGAACTCGGTCACGGCCTCGGCGGCGGCCGCGTCGTCGCTCACGTCCTTCGTGTTGAGCGCGCCGGCGACGACCGCGGTCTCGCGGACCGGCGCCGCGAGGTCCTCGTAG
>NZ_QXIJ01000051.1:0-1068 GCF_003665925.1 Halobellus sp. Atlit-38R | reverse complement strand
GTTCGCCCTGCGGCGAGGTGACGAACGGGGTCGCCGCGTGCGTGATCATAAAGGGGATCTGGAGCTGCGAGATCTGCGGCGCGACCGCCTGCGCGACGCCGCTGGAGTCGAGCCCGAACAGCCCGTCGACGTTGTCCTCCTGAACGAGGCTGCGGATCTGCTGGATCGCCGTGTCGCCGCTCGCCTCCGTGTCGCGGACGAGCACCTCCAGGTCGCGACCGTCGATCCCGCCGTTCTCGTTGATCCGCGTCTGCGCGAACTCGATCCCCCGTTCGGCTTCCTCGCCGTACAGCGACGCGAAGCCCGAGAGGATGTACGCGGCGCCGAGCGTCACGGGGCCGCTGTCGCCGCCCCCGCCGCCCGAACAGCCGGCGAGCGCGACCGCCGTGCCCGCGCCGGCGGCCTGGAGAAACCGCCGTCGACGGACCGATGACTGTGCGACCGAATCTGTCGTCGAGTCGTTTTCCCGGTTATGCTTGTTTCCGGCACCTCCATTTTCGGTTTCCATTGTTAACAATCGTCCGTGAGTGTCGCTCACCACATAAATATGTAGGTCCGTGACATACACGAGCCCGAGTTTCCGGTGAGACGCCCCGTCGAGACGCTCTGAACCGGGGTCGAACGCCTCGGATTGCCCCCTCTCCGTGGTGATTAGCGCGGCTCTCCGTGTGACCAATGTTAATGTGTCTGTGTGACATTGTCACGTCTTACGTAGATGTCGTGAACCCGCCAACCGGAGACCGCGCATTCGCCCCGGGAGCCGAGCGCGGCCGCAAGGACGATACGCCCGCGGCGTCGACCGTGACACATGACCTTCGGCGACCTGTTCGAGCGCGCGGCCGCGCTCGACGGCGACCGCGACGAAGCGGACGTGCGGCGCGCCCTCGACGACGCGCGAGCGGCGCGGGAGGCCGGGGACTCCTCCGGCGGCGACGCGGTCGCCGAGCCCCGCGAGCCCAGTCCGGCGCGCGTCGTCGCCGACGCCGACGCGCTCGCGGCCGACCTCCTCCTCGGCGGGGCCGCGCGCGAGGCGCTCGACGCGCTGCGGTCGCACGCGTGGACGACGCT
>NZ_QXIJ01000050.1:0-1072 GCF_003665925.1 Halobellus sp. Atlit-38R | reverse complement strand
ATACTGACGGCTGAATATTTTTCAAACAGGAGTACGTTGCTTCGATATGGCTTCCCTCGACAACGTGTCTACCGACGACCTCCGCCAGGTCTTGGCGGAGGTCGAGGGAAAGAAACCGACACAGCGGGTTATGGCGGCGATCAACTATCTTGAAGAAGACGAAGCGAAGCTGGAAGATGTTGCTGAACGCTATGGATATACTGCTGGCTGGCTTTCACGCTGGCTTGACCGACTCGAACGGCTCGCCGACGAGCCGTTCGAGGAAGTTGTCTACGACGAACACCGTTCTGGGAGACCGTCTGAGCTCACTGACGAGCAACACGAGCAGTTCGTTGAAGCACTTCACGAATCACCTGAGGAAGTTGGACTAGACGCGCCCGCGTGGTCTGTTCCATTGGCTCGTCACTATCTTGCCGAAGAATTCGACGTTGAGTACTGTGAGCGGCACGTCCGCCGATTGATGTCTGAGGCCGGGCTGTCCTGGAAGACAGCCCGGCCGGAGTTCCACAAATCCGACGAAAGAGCTCAAGAAGCCTGGCAGGAAGGATTCAAAAAAAGCGCGACAACTTGGACGATGAATACACGATCCTGACCATCGATCAGACGCGTCAGGTACTCTCGACGCTGATCTATGCGTGGTTTCCGGAAGGGGAGCGCCCGTCACTGCCGGTGACGGGCGCGTGGGACAGCATCAAGCTGCTCGGTGCAGTGAGCGACAGCGGCGAGACGTTCTTTTTGCCCTGTGCTGAGAACTTCAACAGCGACACGACGATTCGCTTGCTAGACGCTCTCCAGACCGAATTCGGTGAGAAAATCTGTGTCGTTCTGGACAACGCTTCGTATTTCACGGCCAACGCAGTGCAGGAATTCGTCGAAGATACACCGATCGAACTGTGCTACCTTCCGCGGGGTTCACCGGAGCTGAACCCCGCGGAAGAGTGCTGGCGACAACTCGATCAAGAACTAGGGAACTGTCTGTTCGACACACTCGACGACCTTCGTGATGCTGCGCTCTCTGCACTCAACCGAATTAAAGTTCCAGATGTCTTTACGTACTTATGTCCGTGAGTAT
>NZ_QXIJ01000049.1:0-1113 GCF_003665925.1 Halobellus sp. Atlit-38R | reverse complement strand
GAGTGGTCAGCATAACTTCTGAACATTTGGGAGGAACGTCTCGATCCAGTCAGCGGCGAAACTCACACGATGGCTTAGCCTGAGGAATGTCTCGGTGAGGAATTCTCTAAAGTGGTCTTTGTCCTCGAAGATCTCTGGCGAGATCTCTCGTTTGAGATCCTTCCACAGCGGTTCGATTGCGTTCAGCGTCGGTGAGTACGGCGGTAAGAAGACGAACTCGATGCCGAGTTCGTCGGCCCGTTCCTGTGTGAGTTTCGCGTGGTGAGAGCCGTAGTTATCGGCCACGAGCAGAATCCGGCCCTGCGGATTCTGCTCGCGGATCTCTTCGAGCGCCTCCACGATTGTCTCCTTCACTAACCGCTCTTTGTACGTGATCACGCTCTGGCCAGTCAGTGCGTAGAACCCAACCGACCGCCACGGAAACGTTACCAGCGGCTTCTCGATCGTTACTGTCCGGTCAAACGACCACATCCGCTGAGAGTTCTCGAACGGCTGTGGCCACGCCTCATCGAAAAAATCCCAAGACGACTGGATCATCCTCCTTGTCTTCATCGGGATCCTCGCCGAGCGCCTCGTCCAGGCGCTCGGCGAGAATCTCCTCTGCGCTTTCCGGCCGACGCGGATCCATCGGACGTGGCTTTGCGTATTTCATCCCAGCGGCACGCAGTTTCCGGCTGAGATGAGCAGGATGATATGTGACGCCGTAGCGGTCTTCAATCAGCGCGTGAATCTGTTGTGGCGTCCACGGCTGGCCCTCTTCAAGAATCTCACACAACTCGGCGAATTGTGCGGGGGTAAGCTTCGGCGGCCTGCCGCCGCCGAAGCGTGGGCGCAGCCCCTTGATGCCACCGTCATTCCACGCACGAGCCCACCTGCGCGTCGTGGATCGGGAGATCCCGACGCGCTTGCCTGCCTCCTCGCGCGTATCTCCTTGATAGAGATTCCTGATGTAGCATAACCGCCGGACGAGACGGGTCTCGTCCGCCTTCTGTGCATCTGTAATTGCTTGCTCAAGTTCTTCTTCGGTCAAGTACTTCACCAACTGACCTCGCCGACTACTCTTCATCAAAATAGGAACGCTCTCTCAGGGCTCAACTCTTTCGCAGACCACTC
>NZ_QXIJ01000048.1:0-1118 GCF_003665925.1 Halobellus sp. Atlit-38R | reverse complement strand
AAATGAGAACGATGAGCAACGATCGCCGAAAAGAGGTCGTTCGCCACTTGACCGATGAAGAACTCGATCGATTGCTCTCCGAGGCGGACGATCCGAAGGTCGTCCGCCGTCTCGTCTTCATCAAGAATCTGTACAAAGGGGACACGCTCAAGCAAGCTGCTGACCGAGTCGGGAAGTCAGAAGGAACAGCTACGCGCTGGGCACGTCGCTGGAATGAAGGTGGACTTGGCCAATTGACGCCGAACTTCGGGGACGGACGTCCCCCGAAGCTCGGCGAAGACGAGCAAGAACAACTGCTTGAAATCCTTCGTGAGGGTCAGCCCTGGAAACCACAGGAGATTCAGCACATCCTCAACGAGGAATTCGACGTCGAATACCACCCTGATTATCTGAGTTCGTTCTTGCGCGATCTCGGGTTATCGTATTCGATTCCCCGGACGAGACGTCCTTCACGACCAGATGACGCTGAAGACATCCTCGACGAGCGCCTGGACCAGGCGCTCGCCGAGGACCAAGGCGAAGAGCCACACAACAAGGAAGAAGGTGATGAGGACGGCGGCTGGACGGTGGACGACGATGTCTGTACGGATGGTGGTACTGTCGTCGGATTTTTCGACGCATCACATCCCCAACCGTGGGATAATTTCCACCGGATGTGGTACGTCGATGATCCGCATATCGACCGACCGCTGGTTCGGATCGATGAACCAGCGGTCGGGTTCTATGCACTCAACGGTCAGAGCGTGGTTAGTTTCCCTGAAGATCAGACGAAAGAACGGATTTGCGAGTGTCTCGAAAGGATACGCGAGCAGAATCCCGGCAAGCGGATTCTGCTCGTGTTAGATAATCTGTTCTCGCACACGTGCGAGCACACGCGCAAGCGTGCCCATCAACTTGGAATCGACCTCGTGTTCCTGCCGGTTGGGTCGCCTGATCTCAATCCAATCGAGCAGGTCTGGAAACAGTTGAAATGGGAACTCTCACCGCTAATTGTCGAGAGTGCGGAGGAGTTCCGCACTCTCTTGAGTGATGTTTTCGAGCAGCTGACTAACCGCGTGAGCTTTGCGAAAAACTGGGTCGCAGAGTTCCTTGATCTCCAGAAATTATCCTGAGTACTA
>NZ_QXIJ01000047.1:0-1129 GCF_003665925.1 Halobellus sp. Atlit-38R | reverse complement strand
GGGCTCGGTCGACGCGTCGACCCACGCCTCCGAGAGCAGTCGGTTCCCGTCCCACTCCCCGCCGTTGAGGTACAGCAGGCCGACCCGGGCGAGGTCGCGAGCGGAGATCCACAGCCCGCCGCCCCAGTGGCCGCCGCCGGAGACGCTCTTCATCGCCGTCCCGTCCACGTCGACCGTCGAGTTGTAGTAGCCGTGCCACTCCCAGGTGTCGGTGGCGCCGACCGGTTCCATGACGTTCTCCGCGAGCACGCGGGGGAGCGGCCGGCCGACCGTTCGCAGGAGCGCCAGCGAGAGGCGGTTGATCCGCACGTCGTTGTACTCCCAGAACGTCCCCGGCTCGCGGAGCGACCGCGTCTCCGACTTGTCGAGCGCCTCGCCGTCCTTCCCGACCGCCCGGTTGCGGTCGACGGCGTCGGGCTTGCCGAACAGCGTCCCCTCCCACTCGCTGGTCTGGTGGAGCAGGTGGCGCCACGTGATCGCCCCGTTGTGGTCGCCCTCGAACCCGCCGTCGTCGACGTACTCGCGGACGCGGTCGTCGACGGAACCGATCTCGCCGCGGTCCCACGCCACGCCCGCGACGACCGAGAGGAAGCTCTTGGCGACGCTGAACGCCTGGTCCACGCGCCGGGTGTCGCCCCACTCCGCGACGCGGTAACCGTCCTTGAGGACGAGTCCCGCCGGGCCGCCGCGCCGCGCGGGGTGGGGCCCGATCCGCTGCCCGTGCTCGCCCTCGGCGTCGTCCCACGTCTCGTGGTCCGCGAAGTCGTAGTTGATCTGCTCGCGCGGCGTGCCGTTCAGCCTGTGGTAGTCGGCCGCGGCCGCGACGGCCTCCGGGTCGAGCCCGACCGCCTCGGGGTCGCGCCGTTCCCACTCGCCCGCGTCGGGGAAGTACATACCCCGCCTTCAGGGCTCGCCCCCTTCAGTCGTTCGCGTGTGAGGGAGTTTCCCCGGTCGCGTGCGGGGACCGTCGCCGGTGGCGCGCCCGCGCCGGCGGGCGCGTCGGCGACCGCCGCTCGGGAACACGATTATATCCGCGCCGGCACAGGTCGTAGGCATGAGTCTCTCGCTCGACGCGACCCAGCTCGACCGCTACTCAAGACACGTCATCCTCGACGACGTGGGTCCGGAG
>NZ_QXIJ01000046.1:0-1070 GCF_003665925.1 Halobellus sp. Atlit-38R | reverse complement strand
CTTTGATTCGAGCCATTTGTTCCTCGCCGGTTAGGTGGGAGAGTTCGCCCGATTCGAGTAGTTGGTTCACCTCGGGGTAACTGAGTTCGTCCGGCTCGCGCTCCCGTAACTCGTCGAGCGGCTCGCCCCGTTTTACATTAACCTCGACCTCGACCTCCTCGACCGAATACCCGCGCTGGAGGTATGCCTGTCTAACACCGCTCGCGGCAATCCCCTCGAAAGCGTCCTTTGCCAAATCGGACGGTTCGACGGTGTCGGTGATCCCGAGATATAGGAGAGCGAACGACCACGACAGGACGTTTAGCGTATGCTCTTTCCCGTCTAAATCGCCGTCCTCGAAGGCTTCCGTTCTAAGGTCCTCGTCGAGTTCCGAAACCAGGAGCGGCATATCATGTAGGGCTTCATGGAGCCGCTCGACTATCGCTCGCCGGCGTTCGTATCCTGCCTGTTTGCTATACTCCTTCGGTTTTTGGAGATACCGGCGGTCGGCCGGTGACAAAATCCCTCTTGCCCTTTCGTCAAGACTCATGCTTTACCAATCACATCTTCATGTCCGTAATGCTTTATACGTTGTGCCCTAAAGCGGGATATATGTCTGCCACGGACACGCGGATTCCGGTGTCGAAGGATGTGCGGCGCGACCTCCGGGTTCTCAAGGCGCGGGAAGGCCGACGGTCATACGATGAGACAATTGCGGTGGTGCTTGACGCATATCTCTCTGAGAAGGTGGATTAATAAACTATAGTCGTGACTAGCGAACTAGTTGAATCAAACGACGCCGGGAGCACACGAGTCTGCCAGGACTTCGCTCCTATCGGCGTCGAAGGATGCTTACGCGGACACGGCGGGCGGGTGGCCCGTTGTCCTAACTCAACCAATGTGGTTGGGGCTTATGGGATTATCGGATTTTCACCCGGCGTTAGTGTTCGCACAAAAGCGACACTAAATGTACGATACGGACGATACGACGGCACACGAACCGACTGAGAAGCGAAGCCTTCGCTTTGCGACTGACCTCGAGGCGGACGTCTCGCTTACAGACTGGACCGCCCTTCGGGTTCATCGAGTAA
>NZ_QXIJ01000045.1:0-1157 GCF_003665925.1 Halobellus sp. Atlit-38R | reverse complement strand
TAGTACCTAGCGTAACTTCTGGAGGTATCCGCCGAGATACTTGTCGATCCACGAGGCTGCGAAACTCAGCTGAGTTGTAAGTTGCTCAAAGAGCTCAGTGAGGAGAGCGCGGTATTCTGCCGCGCTCTCCACAATTAGCGGTGATGCTTCCCACTTGAGGCTCTTCCAGACCTGCTCGATTGGGTTGAGATCCGGAGAGCCAACCGGGAGAAACACGAGACCGATGCCGAGTTGGTGGGCTCGCCTACGGGTGTGCTCGCACACGTGCGAAGAGAAGTTGTCCAAGACGAGCAGAATCCGCTGACCCGGATTCTGCTCGCGGATCCCTTCGAGACACTCGCAAATCCGCTCTTTCGTCTGATCTTCAGGGAAGCTGACGACGCTCTGGCCGTTGAGTGCATAGAACCCGACCGCTGGTTCGTCTAACTTCACCAGCGGTCGGGTAATGTGCGGATCATCCACGGTGTAGAGTCGCTGTGAGTTATCCCACGGCTGCGGATGGGACGTGTCGAGAAATCCAAGGACGGTTCCGCCGTCCGTCCGGATTTCCTCGTCAACGACCCAGCCTTTCTCGTCGTCTCCGTCGCGTTTGTTGTGCGGAGCGTCGTCAGGTTTCTCGTCGAACGCGTCAGCGACGCGTTCGTCGAGAACCTCTTCAGCGTTCTCCGCGCGTGATGGGCGCTTAGTCCGCGGAATTGCGTAGGAAAGACCGAGCTTATCGAGGAAGGCACTCAGGTAGACCGGGTGAAATTCTACGTCGAATTCTTCGTTGATGAGGTGCTGTATTTCTTGTTTCTTCCACGGCTGGCCGTCACGAAGGAGTTCCAAGAGGCGTTCGCGTTGGTCCTCGCCGAGCTTCGGGGGCCTGCCGCCCCCGAAGTTCGGCATCAGGAGACCGAGACCACCTTCGTTCCACCGGCGGGCCCAGCGTGTTCCTGTCCCGGAGGACCTGCCGACATCGTCGGCAGCGTCCTCCAGCGTCGCTCCCTTGTAGAGACGCTTGATGAAGATCAGCCGCTCAGTGAGTTTCTCATCAGTAGACTCCGCTAGGAGCCGGTTGAGATCGTCCTCACTGAGGTGACGGACGATCTCTTTGCGGCGATCTTCAGACATACTCTCATATCAGACGCTACCTCCATAACTTCCCCTAACCACTA
>NZ_QXIJ01000044.1:0-1180 GCF_003665925.1 Halobellus sp. Atlit-38R | reverse complement strand
GGGGACGGCCCGACGCGTCGCGAGGGCCGTCCACGCTGCCCGGCACATCATCCTGATGAACTCCGTGAACGGCCACTTCCAGAGGCGACGCCCGCCACGGCGGGGCGTCGCCACAAACTCCCAGTGCAGATACCGCCACACGTTCTGTAAGAGCAGGCTCACTACGACGTACAACAGCCGTACGACCGGATTCTGCGTTGTGGTCGTCGCAATACTTTGTTCGGAGAGCCGATAACTGGCCTCGATACCGAAGCGTTTGGCGTAGTGGTATCGAGCTTCACGTGGCGTGTCAATGAACGGCGCGTCAGCGGCATAGCCGTGACGCGCCACCCCGTGTTCGTCGTATCGCCCGTTCTGGTAGGTACAGTCGAGATAGACGGGAAACTCGACGGTCCAGCTGTGACCGTCGAGTTTCGCCGTCAGATCGTGTCGGATGACACGGCTCCATCCTTCCGAGAGTTCCTGCTTGATCTTCTTTCCCCACCGGACGATCGGCATCACGTAGGCGTGGTTGTGTGCCTGAAGCAGCGTGAGACACTTGCTATCGTAGAATTCGCGGTCGAGATAGACGGCCTTGACGCTGAAGTCAAGGCCGTCAAGAATCCCGAGAAACTCTGCGAGGACAGTGCTGGCGGTGTCGCCGTCGACGAGACGGCGCACCGCCAGCGTGTAGCGTTTGTTCTTCACACGCGCGTAGAGTGTCGCGTAGGCGTGGAACGCGGTGGTTCCACGCTTGGCTTCTGAATGATAGAGACCGTCTGTCTCGTCTTCGTCACCGTAGTAGGGCCGCAGGTGGAGGTCGGCGACGACCTCCACCTGCTCGGGGAGGATCTCCAGCACGTCCTTCTGGAGAAGCGCGTTCCCAACTCGTTCAACGGACGCAAGGTCGAATTTCTCGCGGAGATGGTACAGAACCGTGTTTTCGTGGGGTGAGTCGTCACTGGATTCACAGAGTTCGGAGATTGAGGTCCCGTCGGCGCAGGCGCCGACGAGGACCTCGTAGATGTCTGCAGTATCGATTTCTGCGTTGCTACCGAGGCTGAGCCCTACTTCCTCGTCAAGCGTGTTGACGAGGAAGTTAAGGAGCTGGTCCTCGTGGATTTCACCGTCTGCTTGCTGGGTATTGGACACACCGTCAGCAAGCAGACGTCTCAACTAACCGGCTTTGTGAAGTACTGAG
>NZ_QXIJ01000043.1:0-1331 GCF_003665925.1 Halobellus sp. Atlit-38R | reverse complement strand
GCATCCGTCTTTAGCTAAGACGAGAACCGCGTGACAGCGGCGGCTTATCGAGGCTACTTTTCGAGAGGAACGAGGAGGCAAGAGCTGTGTCCAACAGCACCTCCTCATCGAGGATTATGCGTCGGCTCACTACACTGTTTCCCTCCGAGTTCCTCGAAGAGCACGCCGAGGAACTCGGCGTGGTCGAGCGTGAAGGGAAGCTACAGATCCCCGTCTTCGTGTGGGCGCTCGTGTTCGGCTTCGCCGCAGGCGAGAGCCGAACACTCGCTGGGTTCAGACGCAGTTACAACTCGACAGCCGACGAAATGATTTCTCCCGGTGGATTCTATCACCGGTTGACGCCGACGTTAGCGGAATACCTCCGCGACCTCGTCGAGACCGCGCTCGACGAGGTCGCTGTTCCCGACGCTGTTGACGCCGATATTGACCGATTCAGAGACGTGATGATTGCTGATGGAACCGTCCTGCGGTTGCACGAGTTCCTCTCTGAGGAGTTCCAAGCTCGTCACGAGGAGCAGGCTGGAGCGAAGCTCCACCTGCTCCACAATGCCACCGATGAGACGATTGAACGGATCGACGTGACGGACGAGAAAACGCACGACAGCACGTTGTTCAAGACGGGTTCGTGGCTGCACGGACGGTTGGTTTTGCTCGATCTGGCGTATTTCAAGTACCGCCGTTTCGCGTTGATCGACGAGAACGGCGGCTACTTCGTGAGTCGGTTGAAAGAGAACGCGAACCCGGTGATAACGGCAGAATTACGGGAATGGCGCGGGCGCGCCATTCCCTTGGAAGGCAAGCAGATCCACGATGTGATCGACGACCTCTCGCGGAAGTACATCGACGTGGCGGTCGAAGCAGAGTTCAAGCGCGGGCCGTACAACGGGACGCGGTCGCTGGACACAAAGCGGTTCCGCGTCGTCGGCGTCCGCGACGAGGACGCCGACGACTACCATTTGTACATCACGAATCTGCCGCGAGACGAGTTCCTGCCGGAGGATCTATCGACGCTGTATCGGTGTCGGTGGGAGGTAGAAACGTTGTTCCGTGAGCTGAAGACACAGTACGAACTAGACGAATTCGACACGAGCAGCCCGGTTGTTGTGGAAATTCTGCTGTACGCGGCGTTGCTGTCACTACTGGTGAGCCGTGAGCTGTTGGATCTGGTCACCGAGCAGGCTGACGATGAGATCGTGTTTCCGCCGGAACGCTGGGCGGCGACCTTCCGGTCGCACGCCCAGCTCATCCTCCACGAACTCGGTGAATACCTTGGCTACTCGCCACCGCCATTGCTGGAGCGGCTGATCGAGGATGCTCAGAAGATCCACCAA
>NZ_QXIJ01000042.1:0-1335 GCF_003665925.1 Halobellus sp. Atlit-38R | reverse complement strand
TGTCGAGAGTGCGGAGGAGTTCCGCACTCTCTTGAGTGATGTTTTCGAGCAGCTGACTAACCGCGTGAGCTTTGCGAAAAACTGGGTCGCAGAGTTCCTTGATCTCCAGAAATTATCCTGAGTACTATCAGGAGTTCGGAACGACAGATTCTGTGCACGAGGCGGGTGACTGACTCCGATTGCTGGCCAACTGTAAAGCGATGTCTCAAACGACATCCCAGTTCGAGTCTGCGATCAGCAGACTCGAACAACAGGCCGAGGAATTGATTCACAAAGACACGGACCTTCTGACTGTGGTCCGTGGGTTTGACTTCAGTGAGACTACAGTCTATGAAGTTGGGAAAACCGAATGGAACGCTCACTACAGCTACGAGTCGATGGTACAAGCGTTCTATTGCAAGGAGCTCGCCGGCTTCACGACGACAGAACTCCACGACTACCTCGCGACTGCCGAGCGTGCCAGCACGCTCGGCTTTGATCCCGACCACTTCGCTGGGGACAAAGCCGCACCGGCTCGGACCACACTCGGTCGCGCCTGGCGCGACCGGTTCCCCAACCGGCTTCAAGCTTTTATTCGAACATCTGCTGAATGTATCCTCGCGGTTGCCCACGAGATGGGCAACCCGCTCGGACTGCGTGCGCTTACCCCTGAAGACAAGAGCGACCTTTCCAACCGCTCGGAACAACGCTACGTCACAGGCAAAGCAAAGGACGTTACGGAGGCCCTCTGTCAGATCGTGTTTCCAGCGATTGACCTCGATCGACCGGACGACGGAACGCGGTATGATAGTACCTAAGCAAAGTTCTGGAGATTGAGAATTCTATAGAGCCGTTGATGGCTTCGTGAGACAGGGCATAGCTGCTATTCTACAAGCAGCAACCTCCAAAACTTCTCTTGATTACTATGATACCGCGTTCCTCGATCTCCAGAGCTACCTCGGATTGACCGGGACTGCTGCCAACCAGGGAAGCCGGATCTTCGACGAGGAAACAACCCGCGAAAACGGCGGTCCTGACGGTGATACGCATCTCCACTACATCAAGCAACTCGAGGCGATCGGAGTGATCAGCAGAACTGTTGAACCCATTGATGGACGCTGGCCACGGCACGGAGATGCTGGGAGACTACGGTGAGATGTCGTGGTTCTCGTCGTTTGTCCCGGCTAGTTCAGAACTTATGCAGACCACTCAGATCGCCTCGATGGTTGACGGAGCGATTGGAACGATGATGTGGGCTGCTGAGCAATACTATTCGATCGATCGCCACGTCGATGTGGCGATCGATATCACCTATATCGCCTACTACGGTGATCGTGACGAGTTCCAGATGAGTAC
>NZ_QXIJ01000041.1:0-1379 GCF_003665925.1 Halobellus sp. Atlit-38R | reverse complement strand
TGGCCACTGCCAGAGGCGACGCCCGCCTCGGCGGGGCGTCGCCACGTACTCCCAGTGCAGATACCGCCACGTTCTGTAACAGCAAGCTCACCACGACGTACAACAGCCGTACGACCGGATTTTGTGTCGAGGTCGTCGCGATACTTTGCTCGGAGAGTCGATAGCTCGCCTCGATACCGAAGCGTTTCGCGTAGTGGTATCGAGCGTCCCGTGGTGAGTCGATGAACGGCGCGTCAGCGGCGTAGCCGTGACGCGCCACCCCATGTTCGTCGTACCGTCCGTTCTGGTAGGTACAGTCGATGTAGACGGGAAACTCGACGGTCCAGCTGTGACCGTCGAGTTTCGCTGTCAGACTGTGCTGAATCACGCGACTCCACCCTTCTGAGAGTTCTCGCTTGATCGTCCGTCCCCAGCGGACGATCGGCATGACGTAGGCGTGGTTGTGCGCCTGAAGCAGCGTCAAACACTTGCTGTCGTAGAATTCGCGGTCAAGATAGACGGCCTTGACACCGAGGTCAAGGCCGTCGAGAATACCGAGGAACTCTGCGAGGACACTGCTGGCGGTGTCGCCGTCTTCGAGACGGCGCACCGCCAGCGTGTAGCGTTTGTTCTTCACGCGTGCGTACAGTGTCGCGTACGCGTGGAACGCGGTGGTTCCACGCTTCGCTTGTGAGTGATACAGGCCGTCTGTGTCGTCTTCGTCACCATAGTAGGGCCGCAGGTGGAGGTCTGCGCAGACCTCCACCTGCTGGGGAAGGACGTCGAGAACGTCTTTCTGGAGGAGCATGTTGCCAACCTGTTCGAGCGTTTCTAGATCGAATTTAGTGCGGAGATGGTAGAGAACGGAGTTTTCGTGGGGTGCATCTTCGCTTCTCTCACAGAGCGTTGAGACCGAGGTCCCGTCGGCGCAGGCGCCGACGAGGACCTCGTAGATGTCTTCAGCATCGAGTTCAGCGTTTTCAGCGAGTGAGAGAGCAACTTCCTCGTCAAGAGAGTTGACGAGGAAGTTAAGGAGCTGGTCCTCGTGGATTTCATCGTCTGTTTGCTGGTTGTTGGACACATCTTCAGCAAGCAGACCTTCTAACTAAACGGCTTTGTGAGGTACTGAGACTGGAAATCGCATCGTGTCAACGCGGGCGCTGACGAGCCAGTAACGATAGCCCCAGACAAAGATGTAACCCCGGTCGCAGTACACGGAGTTGTCAGGGACTTCGCCGAGAGAGTCGACATCTTAGGTGTCGATAACCTTGATGAGAACTACTGTCTCCAATTCCATTTCTGGGACTCCCATCCAATCGATGAACGACCGCAGTTGGCGCAGGTCGCAGACATCGAATGCTAACTGTGGAGCTGTTCTGCCGATGAATTCAGAAGAATTA
>NZ_QXIJ01000040.1:0-1395 GCF_003665925.1 Halobellus sp. Atlit-38R | reverse complement strand
CATTCGTGTTCGGTTAAGGCTGTACCTCCCGGCTGAAGGCTTGAGCCACCTGTTTGTTCAAGGTAAGGCGTGATTTCTCTGGTTGGCGTGCCTCACGACGCACTATTTCGGGAAGATTCGGTGGCGGATGGCCGAGTGCGAGAGCCAGATCAGCGAGAACTAGCTGGGCGACCGACCGCAAGGTCGTCGCCCAGCGTTCTTCCGGATATTCTGCGTCGGGGTCAATCTCCTGAAACACCGCTAGCAAGGCTCTGCTGACCACAAGCGTCAGCAGAGCCGCCGTCACGAGTAACTCTGCAATCGCTTCATCACCCGTCTCGAACTTCTCCAGTCCATACCGTGACTTCAGTTCCCGAAACAGCAACTCCACCTTCCACCGCAGGCTGTACAGCGCTG
Source organism: Halobellus sp. Atlit-38R (assembly GCF_003665925.1). NCBI lineage: Archaea > Methanobacteriati > Methanobacteriota > Halobacteria > Halobacteriales > Haloferacaceae > Halobellus > Halobellus sp. Atlit-38R. The sequence continues at coordinate 999 of NZ_QXIJ01000040.1, read as the reverse complement.
CTACTTGTTCTGGTGTGAACTCGTTCGGGAGGTTCGTCACGTAGAAGTGGTAGTCGTCGGTGTCCTCGTTGCGGACACCGACGACGCGAAACTCGATGGTAGCCGACGACTGCTTCTCACCATACCGCCGTCGCTTGAACGCGAATTCCCCAGTTACATCGATCTGCTTCCGCTTGAGCTTCGAGAGCCGCTCTTGGAGGTGACTCCCTTTCAAGGAAATGGCGCGCCCGCGCCATTTCCGTCGTTCACCGACGATTCGCGGATTTGCATTCTTCTTCAGCCGACTCACGAAGTAGCCGTTGTTCTCGTGGATCAACGCGAAGCGACGGTAGCTGTAGAACCCGAGATCGAACAGAAACAGCCGTCCACGCAGCCAGTTCCCCGTGCGGAACTGGCTGCTTTCGTGGGTTCGTTCGTCGGTGAGGCTGAACTGTGCGAGCGTCCGTTTCGTCACGTTGTAGACGAGATACAGCTGAGCTCCGGATTGATCCTCGTGAGTCGCCGGAAACGCCGTAAGGAGCCGATGCAACCGAAAAACGGTTGCATCGGCGATCATCACATCGCGGAACTGGCTGAGTTGGGGAGCAATGGTGTGAGGAATCGCGACCTCCTCGAGCGCGTGCGCGAGGAGGTCGCTCAGGAGGTCACGGAGTTGTGGTGTAAATCGGTCGTAGAAGCTGGAGCGGGAGACGGTCTGATTGGTGGCTGTCTGGTAGACTCGTTGGAACGCGGCGATAGAGCGGGTTTCGCCGTCGACGGCGAAACCCAAGATGAGCGCCCAGACGAGCATCGTGATGTCGATCTTTCGATGACGTTGGACGGCATCGCGCTCGCGCGCGATGCCTTCGATAAGATGCGCTGGAAAGAGGGAAGTCAACCGACGTCTTATGAGTGTTGGAGAGAGTTCGGGTAACACAACCTCTCTCTACGCGGTTTCTGAAGATAATCTCATCAAGACAGCACCGTCTGTCGGTTTCGCTCCTTAACCGAACACGGATG
>NZ_QXIJ01000039.1:0-1406 GCF_003665925.1 Halobellus sp. Atlit-38R | reverse complement strand
CAGGAACTCGTACACCTCCTCGGGGTCGGCGTACACCTCCGTTCGCACGACGAGTTCGTCCACGTACTCGGGTTCGCGCGGCGCTTATTAAACGGTCCGGCGACGGTACGTGTTCGGCGTTTCCGCAGTGATCGGTGTCTGATCCTCACCCACTCGGTGGTAATCGAGCGACCTCGGGACGACGGAGCGCTCCTCCAAAGCCCCAGTCTCCCGCTCGTACGGATTTAGCTTCCCTACGGTGAACACCGCCAAAGCCCCAGCCGCGAGGACTCGCGCGACTCGCTGTGCTCCTCAGTCGCTCGCTCCGCTCGCTCCTTGCGGTGCTTGCGTCGTCGTGCTTCGCCCTCGCGGCTGCCCCTTTGAGTCCCGCCCCGCACAGCAGAGCTACCACAGCCTCACGCCTCCCCAGCCGCGCTGTTCGCTCGGGGCTCCCTCCGGTCGCCTCTCACTCGCCGCGTCCCTCGCACGCGCTCCTCGCGGCCGCCGAGGGCGGCCGCTCGCAGGCGCGCGCCGGGATAGTATCCTTGAGAAAGCGCGTCTGCTCGGTCGTGTTAACTTAAGCATCGGTTCCAGCAGACGGCGAAGGCTCGAAGCCATGATTCTGCCGCTGTCGGCTCCGCGTTTCTAAACGTATTTGAAAACGAAGAGGTTCTGCGTTTTACTTCTCTAAAGACACGTTCGACAGCATTCCGATTTCCATGTCGAGTGATTTGAAATCGGAGTGAGGTTCGTGAGAGCGCAGCCGTGAGATGTCCGCCAGCATCAACCAGAAAGAGCGCGTCGTCAACGCGGTGTTTCTCTCTGAGATCGCGGAGAAACACCAGGGTGAATTGTTGGTTTTGGACGGGAAATACGTCAACATGAAGGAATTCGTTGGTACGAGGATCGACAGCGGCATACAGCCAGAATCTATCTGAGTTGATCTGAATCGCAGTCTCATCGACCGCAACGCGATTCGGGCTCGCACCGTTAGCTGGCTGTAGATCGGCCTTTTGAATCCAATTATGAATTGCTGTTCGGCTTCGATTGACACCCAACTTCTCAAGATACTGTTTAGTATTCGAAAGTGATAATCCAGCAAGATGGAGTTGAATACCGGTTTCAATGATCTCGCGGGGTGTCCGCTCTCGCTCCACAAACTCCAAGTCGATCCAATCAGTACAGCCGTCGAGGCGGTTGGATTCGGACATAGAGCATTCGAAACACCGACCGCCTCGTTCTTAACTTAACATCGCCGTACGCACCCCAGTCCTCATTTATCCACTCGTGCTCGGGGGCGCGGTCATCTACGTAATCGAGCGTGGCGTAGAAGAACAAGAGGTCCCCCTCTTCAAGTCGCTCAATCTCAGTGGTCTTCGGAGGATGTCTATCGCCGTAGGTGTACTCTGTACTCTCGGAGATTTCAA
>NZ_QXIJ01000038.1:0-1947 GCF_003665925.1 Halobellus sp. Atlit-38R | reverse complement strand
GGCCTGTGCCTTGCAGGCGTCGATTGTCCACTGCGGGCGCTCCTCGAAGACGGCGTCGGCGACCGGCTTGACCACCTTGTAATCCGAAAACCGGTCCGCGATGGCGATCGCCTCGTCGTACCGCTCTGCGTACAGGAAGATCTCAACATATCGCTGTGCACTCCGCTGGGTAGTGTCTCGGTTCGCGAGGGCCTCCAGCAGTTCCTCGCGAATAGCCGGCCAGTCCTCGCCGGCGAGTTCTTCCGTCGCCTGGTAAGATACGAGCGTCGGAGAAGCTTTGAACGCGGTGATAGCCGCCTCCAACGCCACCTCTGGTTCACTCATACTGCTGACTCGGTCGCGGAGCCACTCGGCCAGCGCTGCTTTTCCGCTGCCGTCCAGGGTCAGTCCGTACTGGGCGATCTCCAGCGCTGCCTGCGGTCGGTCGTGACTCCGGAGGGCTTTGGCCAGCGTGAGCGAGTCGTCTGGTGACTGCAGGTGCTGCTGTCCGTACTCGATTGCCTCGTCGATACGGCCCTCCGAGACGAGCATCGTAACGTATGCGTCGGTCAAGTCGGCAGCTGCCGCCAGATTTAGGTACTCCTCGATGCGATCCTGGCGTTCGAGAACGTTGAGACGAGCCCGAATGACATCCCTGGCGTACCAGGGGTGTTCTCCATCCCAGAGATCCGTGTCACTGCTCCCAGGCTTCATCGCCTCCTGGATCGGGTCGCAATCCCAGTCCCGCTGGACGACCGCAAGAGCGACACTGTAGGGAGGTCGATCCGTATAGCTACTCATCTCGTTCTTCCAACCTCGGAGTTTCGCCTCCCAGTCATCGCGCTCTGAGCCAGCAAAGTTGGCTGTAAGTAGCGCTTCGGCCAACGCGGTGTCGATGTCGTCGAAAAACTCGAAGATGCCCTGTGAGTCGTCGTACGAGAGCGCGAGCCATACCTCGTCCATTAGTTCGTCTGCGAGCGGGTCAAGAACATCCAGTGCCGACTCGCCGTCGCCGGCTTCGATGGCGGCTCGCGCTTGATCGAGCAACTCTCCAAGCTCCTCGACGTCAGTTTCGACTGTCGCATACGTATCATAGACCTGAGATTCACGCTCGTTCGGGGGCTGGAGAACGTACTGGACGTGCCGTCGAATCGAATCTCGATTAATGTCCGGACTCTGATTAGTGGAGTCGCCGGCTGTGTCCTCTGACTGGGCTGTCTCGAGCCGAGATTCGATCCACTCTGCGAGGTCGGGACGACGCTCGACGAGAGCAACGAGGAGGTCCCGAAGTTCCGCAGGATTTGTGTCTGCGACCAGTTTGGAGATGGGTGGCCGCTGACTGATTTCGTCGGGGTTGCGGATGTATGTCAGGAGAACGGCCACACGGTGCTTACAGATGCCCCCGTGATCATACAGACAGGAACACATCGTGTTGACGACACCGGACTCATCAAGTTCGATCTGGATCTGATAGGGCTCGTACTGGCTCCCCTCGACCGCTGCTTCGAGACGGTTGCCACGACGTGTGACCTCGCGAACGGCGCCTTGCTTGTAGTACTTCTCGCCCCGGTCGTATGACTGCGGTCGTGCCAGATCGCGGATGGCTGCCTCAGTTATCGTCGGTGCCTGTTCCATCGGTAGTCCTCTCTACGGTACCTCTCGATAGAAAAGCTGGGTTAGCGTCAGTATCGAGAGCCCTGCGACAGCGGATTCGATTCGGACTCAACGACGGGACGTCTCAGTCGCCGTCAACAGCTCGTCGATGAATGCAGTCAAGAGCGATTTGGGATCGCGATCAGGGTCGTTCGGAGACTCCTTCCAGAGTTCAACATCAAATTCTCGTGCTTCTGTTGCCTGTCCCTCCGTGGCGATTACCATAATAATCGCCTGCTGATAGATGACAATCGTTCGGTGTTCGTCGACATCGAGATACTCGACCGCTGCCGCCTCAAGTGCTGTACGGAGGTC
>NZ_QXIJ01000037.1:0-2030 GCF_003665925.1 Halobellus sp. Atlit-38R | reverse complement strand
AAGACCAGTCATTCTAGCGTGCTTGTTGCACTAGTTCCCACTCGGTCTTTGCCAACCCCTGTTGATCTGATTCACGCGCCAGGGGCTTAGTTGCAGGATTTTCATAGAGTCATTCTATGACACCCTCTCAATATGCTAAACTAAATATGAGCAATTCAATATAAAAAATTTTTAACCAGGTAGTTTGGATATGAGGGTATGTTTCATTTGGGAGTCCAGCCAAAGCATTTCGTTTGGGGTTACGAGCAGCAAGCAAAGGTATTTTCATTATGAATGAGACAAGCTACCAGTTTATATGGAAAGAATACCGGTCTTTGCTTGAGCGCCTTGTATCTGCTGGATACGATTTCAACTCGTTCACCGAAGATCCTCAGGAAGGTTGTGTCTATCTCCGCCACGATGTTGATTGGTCACCTGAGAAAGCGCTGGAAATGGCTCGTATTGAGTCCGATTACGGAGTTAGCTCTACGTATTTTTTTCTTCTCACCTCTCCTCTGTACAATTCTCTATTCGATAATAGTAGAGACATCATCTCACGTATCGTGGAATTAGGTCATAATATAGGACTGCATTTCAGCACTCACCAATACTGGCCAAAAGAGCCTTCAGAGAGAAAATTAAGGGCAAATGTGAAGAATGAGCTCTCTATTCTGTCAAATCTTTCAGACGAAGTTTCTCCCGTAATCTCTTTTCATGTGCCACCTGCGTGGGTTCTTGATACTACATTCGACTCATTGAAGCATACGTATGAACCGATGTTCTTCAGTGAAATTGAGTACGTCGCTGATTCGAATCATCGATGGCGTACTCAGCCGCCATTCGCTAATGGATTGCCCAAAACTATGCAGATATTGACACACCCTGGGCTATGGGATGACAGTCCCGGGTCCTTTGAAGAGCGACTCCGTGAAGCTCAAGAGATTCGGTTTAATTCGACCCAAACATTCCTCAAAGAACAATTTCTTGATCATTAACAGGTGTTCGGAATGTGCATCAGCGAGCGATGAGCGTCAATTTACTACACCGATGGGTGAAGTGCAAAATGAGAGCTGTCTGTTCAACTCCGCACTCGAAGACCGCCATCGTTCATTCCTGGTGTGATTCACTCGAAAATAGAATGGGTAAGCAGAGATATCTCTCACAAGTCGGCGTTCCGCCGCCGCGGAACGCCTACGTCACAGGTGCCTCCTTGCGGACGACATTCAGGAATGTCCGCGCAGGCACGCGTGGTTTCAGTCGCTGGTCAATGTCGAGGCTGACCTGCACCAGCAGGTCAACGAGCAACCACATATCGTACAGAATCACTGCGAAACCGAAGTAGAACACTCGAACGGCGGTATTTCGTGAAGTCGTCCACGCGAGGAAGTCCTTGATCGACTTGTAGCTGTTCTCTATTCCCCATCGGCGGGCGTACCGCCGCATCACGCGGCGGGTACGCCCCCGCGCCTTCTTTGTCGCGTCACTTACCGAGAGGTTCGTCACGAACGTCACCGTTGCACCTTCCTTCCGATCCGAGGGAACCACGACCAGCGTCGGGGTGACCGTCACACTGCCACCCACGATGGTTCTTTCCATCTCGTGATTCTGTTTAACACCGACGTCGTGGTCTATGTCCTGTACAAACCGCTTGACTGGGTCATCCGAGGATTTTCGGATGAGATAGCAGAGGCCCGCCTCTTCGACCGCGTGGATCACGCCGACGCCGTCGAATTCGGCGTCGGCGTAGACCGTCCCAATCGACACAGAGTCACTCGCTATTTCGAGCAGTTGCTCAACGAGAACTCGCCGAGGGATGTAGCCGCGGAGCGGCCGCATCCCGAGCATGAACTTCACTTCTTCCCCAACGATCGAGACGGTCGCCATTTTGTAACACCACGAGTACGATTTGCTCGGTGGTGCGCCTGTACTCATCTGGAACTCGTCACGATCACCGTAGTAGGCGATATAGGTGATATCGATCGCCACATCGACGTGGCGATCGATCGAATAGTATTGCTCAGCAGCCCACATCATCGTTCCAATCGCTCCGT
>NZ_QXIJ01000036.1:0-2305 GCF_003665925.1 Halobellus sp. Atlit-38R | reverse complement strand
GAGTACCACGTGTCTACTGTTTCAACAAGGTCGGCTTCGCAGAGGTGCTCAAGGTGGTACCTAGCATTCTGCACGGAAGTGTCGGCAGCCTCTGCGATGTCTGAGGCCGGCGCCGGGTTGTCGTCAAGCGCCGCTAGTATCTGCTGTGCTGTCTCCGAGGAAACTGTTTGGAGCACGTCAGTCGGTTGTTCGTTGCTAACGACGACACTAAGTCGTCCACGCGGCGTGTGGTCGACGGGGGTATGGTAGGGGAATGCAGTTGGCATAAGTTCTGGTTGAGGTGAGTTATCAGGTGTTGTACGTGGTAATGCGGTCGTTGAGTTCGAGTGGTCCATCACGCCAACGAATATACGCGAGTAGCAACAGGCCGCCGAGGATGGCGAATCCGACGAAGACGAGTCCTTCCTCTCCAACCCACCGCGATGGGCCGACGATGTCGACAGCGAGGAGTTCCGGGGTCTGCTGTGAATGTCCGAGTCCGAATATCGCGCTTTGTGTGAAATTATAGAACACGTGAAAGCCGATACTGAGAGCGAGTTCCCCGGTCAGAACGTATACGCCACTCAGTATGAGTCCAGCTATCAGGTAGTACCCGTACTGGCTCACATGTGTTACTTTCGCGCCGTGTAGAAACGCGAACACGAGTGTACTGATCGTGACTGCGAGTCCAATAGCTATCCACCGGGGGACGAATCCGGTCGCTCCCTCGGCAAGGTTCGTCAGCATCGCACCGCGGATAATGAATTCTTCCCAAGTAGCTGCGAAGGCGATATACACGAACACGATCACCATCGCGGGCACGAACGGTAGTTCGCCGGACCCGTGCAGTACACCATCGAACGTGGCCCAGCCGGTAGCGAGGCACACACCGAGTGCACCTGCGTTGATTGCTGTGGCGACGAGCCCACCGACAGCAACCGAGTGCCACCATTCTCGATCGGACGAGAGACCGAATCCGCTCACGGGCCGCCGATCGATAACGCGTGCACTGAGAATGACTGCGCCAGTAAGAACCCCCGCGATCGCAGTCAATTCGAGGAGTTCTCGTACTGGATGGGCGAATCTCGCTTGGATCGCAGTCTGGAGGAATGCAAGAAGAAGAAATGTCAGCACCACCGGTAGTAGCGCGCGTAGCGGTGCACGGAGTCGGTGGTGATCAGTATTCCAGACCGGCCAGAGGAGTTGCAGGATCCTCTCACGAAGGGAGGGCGTGAGGATACGAGCAATCGTCGATTGTAACGACATATACGGGAGAAGGGGACCAGTACAAGTAGCCCCCCAAGCACAGCTTCCGGGTCAGAAGCTGTGACGGGTTTTTTTACTGGTGCCCGGGCCTGGCATAGATATGAACGAGGACGAGGATGCTGTCTTGGGGTTACTCGATGACGAGTACGCCCGGGCGATCCTCGCGCACCTCACGATAGAACCGATGTCAGTCGATGAACTCTGTACGGCCTGTGAGATGTCCGATGCGACGGCATATCGCCGTCTCAATCGGTTGCAGGAGGTTGATCTCGTGACTGAGAAGCAAGAAATTGACCCCGATGGCCACCACTATAAGCGGTACGTGGCGACAGTCGAGGCTGTCACCATCGCATTCGCTGATGGGGCCTACAAGGTAGAGGTGACGCGGTCGAGAACCGACCCTGCCGATCGGTTCACGGATCTATTCGAGGGGTTGTCCTAAAATGCTCCAAGCACAATTGAATACGACAGGGGCTAATCCCTCGATAGCACTTGGCGTACTCGTTCTCTCTATTGTCTCAGTAGTGCTGTCGCTGACAATCGCTGTGGTTCTGCTTCGTGGATATCGTCGCGGACCGGCTCACCGAGGGATGCTTTGGCTTGCAGTCGGTCTCATCTTCCTGATAACCGTTCCCGAAGTCCTTCGGGTTGGGCTGCCAACAGCTACTAACATCGGGAACGTCGGTCGTTCAGTGCTTGTCAGCGGGTGTGAGTTGCTCGGCCTTGGGACGATCCTGTGGACCGTGTACAGGGGTGGGATGCAGTGATAATAGACAGTCTGCTGGTGACCGAACTGCTCACAGTGGGTTTAGTTGCGCGCGGTGTGACTGCTATCGTTGGACTGTTTGTCGCTGCGCTTGCGTATCGCGGATATCGTCGGAACGGTTCCACAAAGATGCGGGCGCTTGCTCTCGGGATCGGTCTGTTGACAACTGTTGTTTTCGTGGCGGTGTTGCTTACGGACATCGCTGGCGCGGGGAATGGCGTTGTCTTACTTGTACGGGGCCTCGTGACAGTAATCGGTCTCTGTGTCGTACTGTACGCAATTCTTTTTGCATAG
>NZ_QXIJ01000035.1:0-2792 GCF_003665925.1 Halobellus sp. Atlit-38R | reverse complement strand
TAACGAACCGGTCGGAGATCACTGCTGTCTGGTGATTCGATGGCCTACATTCGGGTGAGCTGAAGCTCACCCCAATAATTATCATCAATCACCTGCTATTTTTCGTTGCAGGATTTTCATAGGAGTTGCCACGGTGTTTATTCCACGGTTCTACAACAGAATTCGCCGTGAGAATTTGGTTGCGCGTTGACCAATGTCCTACCTCTCTACACAAATCTTAAATTCGTTTCTTGATCGAATCCTTGTTCCGTTTCCGAGATAGTTAAGTTGTGAACTAGTTACGAAACAATTATGTTTGAATTGGTCCACCAATATGCCCCCCAAAGTCCCGCTGGTCGAACTGCGACTGCCATCGTCGCCTGTTTGATTGGTGTCCCAGCACTCGTACTCGGAGTCGTTGGATTATCTGGAAACGTCGCGGCAGGACTCTTGTTCCTCTTGCTCAGTACTGTAACGCTTGGGGTCGCCGGACAATTGGTACGAGGGGTCGTTCGTCAGGCGAATGCGGCCCCTGTGGACAGTCTACAGGACGGTCAGCGGACAGACGAAGCGAACGAAACGCCAATTGAAACGCTTCGGCGACGGTATGCGGAAGGTGAACTTGATGACGAAGCGTTTGAGCAGCGTCTCGACCAACTCATCAAAACGGAAGAACTGGAGCAGCAGACGACCGAGCGCGAGCGCGTGATAGAGTGACTCCTGTGCTGGGCGATACGTCTCTCTTCTGTAGTGAGCGATTCCTGTGTGGGTGTGGGGAGTCTTCTATGACTCCCTGTATGTTGCTACTCAACTGACCGTCTTCACTCGTGGGGGTGCTTTTCGACTTCGTCACTACTGGTCGCATCCACGGCTACTGCAACGAGGTCGTCGTGATGCTGTTCGATGACATCCGTTAGCTGGCGCGCAGTTCTGAGTTTGTATCGGACCTCTGGATCATCGACTTCCGCTGTCGCGTCCGCAAGGAGGGCGTCGATTGCATCGACGGGTGTGTCCGCCATATCGGGTCCTGATCTGCTCAATAAAAATAACATTTGGAAAACACACATATTTGTATGCGAGGTACACACAGTGCTGCGGTTTGACGCAATAACTGTCCCGAGACGCCCTAAGCTTAGCTCTTAGGTGTCGCGAACACTCGGTGGCAGAAACCGCGGCTCGTCACTCTCACCGTCATCGTACCACAGGACGTCGTCGCCGGCCTCGATCCCATAGCGGGCCGCGATCTCGCTGGGGATCGTGATCGTGTAACTGCCGTTAGCCTCCTGGACGGCACGCGTGTCTGCGAACAACTCCGTGAGGGACTCCGACATATCCTGTTCCTCGTGTGGAACCCACTTGATCTCTGTTAAGACAGTAGTTCCCTGGGGCATCCAATGGGTCTGTAATGGACTCTCTGGTGATTCTCCGATTTCATAGTCTTTGCTCCCTGTTGTGGGTGTATGCTGCTTTCCACCAGCATTCCCACATCCCGACTACGAGCAGGTGATTCGCGATGATGGACTGTGTCCGGTTGCAAGATGGCGGCGCCTCCTTCCGGCTCACGATCCCCGCGCGGATGATCGAAGCCTCTGGCCTCTTGTATAAGGAAACCCCAGACGCAACTATCCAGGAATCGGAACTCGCCGTCGACGATCCGATGGTGCTGCTCGAACTCGACGAATCGGAGGGAATGCTCACGGCGCAACTTCCCGAGCCGCCGGAGGATCCTCCCGAACCCGAAGCTGCGGAACCGACGCTGACCGACGTCGAGCGGAAAGTCCTCGAGCAGGCCGATAGCCAGGCGGACTGATGCGCACGGAGATTCCGGTCCCGATTCAGAGTCTCCCGGAGTATGGCTTGCGACTACGCAGTCAGCGCGGGCGGGCACTGCATCGCTTCCCGGAACCTGATCCGTCAGATCCGACCGCAGCGATCCCGGCGTGTGTGGCCAACGGCGATCCAGGCGCGGTGATCTCGGAGGATCCTGCGGACTACTTCCGCGCAAAACTGGATCTGACAGTTCGCTCCCGGCGGTACTCGCTGTGTTCGCGGCCGTCTTGCTTCGGGCGCCTGACGGCTGTGGATGGGGTGAGTTGGGACGAGGCGGCGGCCGGCGATCGGGCTGTGCCTACGGTCGTGCAACAGCACGAAGCTGACTGAGTCCTTCCGGTTCTCCCCTCGAAGCTGCTGATGCAGACTCAAATCGCAAGACAGTGCCGATTATCGTTGTGGACGTGTTCTGATCTGTCGAATCGACGCTTGAGACCCGTAGGAGCGTTACTCTGCGTGTTTCAGTATTTGCGGGGTGACAACTATTTCTAGGGCAGCAATTCCGAGTGCGACCCAGCGGATCGTACCTTCGAGCAGGACGAATGCGATAATGGCGATGATCGCGGCATTAACGAGGCTGAGACCATAGCGGGCGACTGGACTGTCGAAGATGGAGGGCATATGAATGGTCCAATCGAGTACACGACCATATTCTTTTATATATCTGATCTTGAGGGAACGCAAGGTATGATCATCCGTGTTCGGTTAACACTCCCAGTAATATTCTATGGGGTTCGAGATTGCCTGAGCCGGGCGTAGACGGCGAAATCGACCGATGCTCAAACCCTCCAGAACCGTCGGCTCGGGCTTAACCGAACACCGATGGTGTATAAATGTAGGAATTCTATGGCACCCTCTATGCAAAAAGAATTGCGTACAGTACGACACAGAGACCGATTACTGTCACGAGGCCCCGTACAAGTAAGACAACGCCATTCCCCGCGCCAGCGATGTCCGTAAGCAACACCGCCACGAAAACAACA
>NZ_QXIJ01000034.1:0-2943 GCF_003665925.1 Halobellus sp. Atlit-38R | reverse complement strand
GCGGGTATAAGTGATAGTTACCCTCAGTAGTACGCATATGTCTGACCGCGACAGCGATGCCGTTCCCGACGGCGGTGTAGCCACCGCCGACCCGGCGAGAGACGCCCGTTCGAACTACCAGTACGTCTCCGAGGAGGTCGAACGGCCGGATCTGGTCGACGCGCTCTCGAAACGCGTCGACGGTGAAGTCCGCTTCGACACCTACACCCGGCAGATGTACGCCACCGACGCCAGCGCGTTCGAGGTGACGCCGATCGGCGTCGTCTTCCCGACTTCGACCGACGACGTCGCGAGCGTCGTCTCCTACTGCGCGAGCGAGGAGATTCCGGTGCTCCCGCGCGGCGGCGGGACGAGCCTCGCCGGCCAGACGGTCAACGAGGCAGTCGTCCTCGACTTCTCGCGTCACATGGACGCCGTTTACGACGTCGACCCCGACGCGCGAGAGGCGCACGTTCAGTCTGGGGCCATCCTCGCGACGCTCAACGATCAGGCGGCCGAGTACGGCCTGACGTTCGGCCCCGACCCGGCGGCTGGCAACCGGAGCGCCATCGGCGGCGCGATCGGCAACAACTCCACCGGCGCGCACTCGCTCGTCTACGAGAAGACCGATCACTACGTCGAGGAGGTCGAGGTCGTCCTCTCGGACGGCACGGTCACGACCTTCGGTGAGGTCAGCGTCGACGAACTACGCGAGCGGGCCGACCCCGACGGCGACGCCGAGGCGAAGATCGCCGCCGGCGTGATCGAGGTCCTCGACGAACAGGCCGAGGAGATCCACAAGCGCTACCCCGAGATGAAGCGGAACGTCTCGGGCTACAACCTCGACCGCCTGCTCGCCGAAGCCGAGGGCGAGTACGGCGAGGAGGGCGTCGTCAACCTCGCGCGCCTGCTCGCCGGCTCCGAAGGGACGCTCGCGGTCGTCACCGAGGCGACCGTCTCGCTGGAGCCGCTTCCGGAGACGAAGTCGGTCGCGCTCTTGACGTACGACAGCGTCGTCGACACCGTCAGCGACGTCGTCCACGTGCTGGAGCACGACCCCGCGGCGGTCGAACTCATCGACGACGTGCTGATCGGGTTGGCCTCAAACACGACGGAGTTCGCCGACGTGGCCGGGAAACTCCCCGACCGGACGGAAGCCGCACTCCTCGTTGAGTTCTACGCCGAAGACGACGAGGATGGCCGCGAGAAGGTTCGGAAGCTCCTCGAAGACCGCGTGCCTGGTCGCGGCGACGACGCGGCGGACGCCGATGTCGAACGATTCGCGTTCGACGCGCTAGAGGCCCACGAGAAGGCGGACCGCAAGGAACTCTGGAAGCTCCGGAAGTCCGGCCTCCCGATCCTGCTGGGACGCACCAGCGACGCGAAGCACATCAGCTTCCTCGAAGACTGCGCCGTCCCGCCGGAGCACCTCCCGAGGTTCGTCACCGAGTTCCAGTCGGTCCTCGAAGAGCACGACACCTTCGCGTCGTTCTACGCCCACGCCGGCCCCGGCGTCCTCCACGTCCGCCCGCTCGTCAATATAAAGTCACAGACAGACTTAGATGCGGTAGAGGACATTAGCGAGGCCGTGACTGACCTCGTCGTCGAACTCGGCGGTTCGGTCTCCGGCGAGCACGGCGACGGCCGCGCGCGGACCCAGTGGAACCGGAAGCTCTACGGCGATCAGCTCTGGAACGCGTTCCAGGATCTCAAGACCGCGTTCGACCCCGACTGGCTGCTCAATCCCGGGCAGGTCTGCGGCGACGTCTCGCTCACCGAGAACCTCCGGTTCGACCCCGAGTACGAGTTCGACGCCGGCTTCGACTCGGCGCTGGAGTGGGACAACGAGAACGGAATGCAGGGGATGGTCGAACTCTGTCACGGCTGCGGTGGCTGCCGCACCCAGCAGACCGAGGGCGGCGTGATGTGTCCGACCTACCGCGCGGCCGACGAGGAGATTACCGCCACGCGCGGCCGAGCGAATATGCTCCGGCAGGCGATGAGCGGCGACCTCCCGGACGACCCGACCGACGAGGAGTTCGTCACCGAGGTGATGGACCTCTGTATCGGCTGTAAGGGCTGTGCGAACGACTGTCCGAGCGAGGTCGACCTCGCGAAGCTCAAAGCCGAGGTGACTCACGCCTACCACGAGGAACACGGCTCCTCGCTGCGCTCGAAGATGTTCGCCAACTTCGACGTCCTCGCCAAACTCGGGAGCACGTTCGCGCCCGTCTCGAACTGGGCATCGAAGGTGCCCGGCGCGCGCGCCGTGATGGAACAGACGATCGGCATCGCGAGCGATCGCACGCTCCCCACGTTCGAGCGCGAGACGGTCCAGAAGTGGTTCAAAAAGCGCGGGGGGTCACGGGTCGCCGCCGACGAGGCCGACCGCCACGTCCTCTTGATCCCGGACACGTACACGAACTACAGCCACCCCGACGTCGGGAAGGCGGCCGTGGAAGTGCTCGAAGCCGCGGGCGTCCACGTCGAGGTCGCAGACGTCACCGACGTGGGGCGGCCGGCGTTCTCGAAGGGCTTCCTCGACATCGCCCGCGAGACGGCCGCTGAGACGGTCGAAACGCTCGTCCCGCGGATCGAGAACGGCTGGGACGTCGTCGTCCCCGAACCCTCCGACGCGGTGATGCTGCAGTCCGACTACGGCGACCTCCTCTCTGGCAGCGACGTCGAGACGGTACAGGCGAACAGTTACGGCGTCTGTGAGTACCTCGACACGTACCGCCTCGACGAGCAGATCGACTTCGACGCCCCCGACCGCTCGATCGCGTACCACGGCCACTGCCACCAGAAGGCGACGAAAAAGGACCACCACGCGGTCGGCGTGCTGCGACGGGCCGGCTACCGCGTGGATCCGCTTGATTCGGGCTGCTGTGGGATGGCCGGGACGTTCGGCTACGAGTCCGAACACCGCGCGATGAGCGAGGCGATCGGCGAGACGCTCAAGGG
>NZ_QXIJ01000033.1:0-3953 GCF_003665925.1 Halobellus sp. Atlit-38R | reverse complement strand
GGAACGCTGGGCGGCGACCTTCCGGTCGCACGCCCAGCTCATCCTCCACGAACTCGGTGAATACCTTGGCTACTCGCCACCGCCATTGCTGGAGCGGCTGATCGAGGATGCTCAGAAGATCCACCAAAAACGACCGATCTTACAAGAGACGCTCGCTACCGCTACACAACCGAGGTGTGAGTCTTAGCTAAAGACGAATGATCGACCGTGTATGATCACCCACTAGTTGAGTCATAGCATCATTGAGGTGGCTTAAGCGGTATGCTGAGGGGTTGGACGCAAAGAATGACCTAAGCGGGGGAAATCGGGATTATTCGGTTAGCGGTCAGGAGTAATCAGCGGCTCACTCGGTGGCCAAGGCCTCGGTAAGCTCCCGGGCTCGAGCCACCGCCTCATCAGTTTCGGGATCGCCCATCCCGTCAATCTTCGAGAGCAGCTCAACGACCACACCAGCGCGATCGGCAACCACCGCTGAATCGTCAATCGCACGGAGATCGTCGGCGACCGCCTGCGCTTCATCTAACAAGCGACTCGGAGTGCGATCGACCGGCCGCTCGGCCGTGGCCGCAAGACACTGATACAGTTCTGCTTTCGCCTCATCCGGCATTCTAGTGGCATATCGTGGCCGATCCTCGTATACCACCCGGTCGTAGAGGAGTCAACTAGAGTAGCTAACCAACATTCCGCCGAAATCACAGGCGTTTGTTGGTTAGCTACGTATCGTCGTACTTTCGGGCCGGTTGTACCAATACTAGCTCCTCGAAGACGCCAGAAGTCAAGAACGAGTTCTTCAACTGGAGTGGATGCATTCACTAAAGGGTCCAAAATTCCACTCCAAGGCCGAACTATTCTTATCATTCCCCACGAGAGCGCAGACACAATGCCCGAGACGACCCAACCGAGCACCCGGACAGTCCTCCTTGACGTCGCCGGGTTGGGTACAGTCGCACTACTCCTCGTTGGCATTCACTTCCTCTTACCGTCTTCAATCACACAGGCACTCGTCTTCGAGTATGCGAGTTTTCCGAGTTACACCATATTCACAGCAGCCTTCGTGCACGCCTCGAACGCACATCTCTACGGGAATCTCGTTGGCTACGCGCTGACGATCGTGTACGCCTATGCGCTATCCCTCCATAGTCACGGCCTTCGATGGTTCCGCCGTACTGTGCTTGCGTCTATCCTCCTTGTGCCGATCCTCACGAATCTCACGAGCTATATCATCCTCTCGCTACAGTACCCCGAGACAGATCCTGTTTCCCGTGGCTTTTCCGGTGTAGTTGCTGGGTTTGGAGGCGTATTATTGGTCTCGTTGTACCGTGCCCTCCGCGTGAAATACAACGCAGACCTCGCGTGGGCGGTCTCTCTTTCCCTATTTTTGATCTTGATGCAACTACTGGACATCCAGTATCGTGGAGGACTGAGCCTCATTGTGACGGGGCTTGTTGGGTTAGCAATTATCCTCGAATTTGGACGGTATCTCTACGAGCACGACGTCCGATTGCAGAGCCGAGCGGATCTCCGGCGGATCAGCGCGGGGGGGCTGTTGGTCACGCTGGTCGGGATCGTGCTGAGTATTCTGGTGTTAGCACTGTTCCCGCAAGCGAGCTCGCTCGTCGAGGACGGAAACTTCACGAATATCTTTGCACACATTGCTGGGTTCCTGTGGGGGATCGTTGTGGCGGCAGTGTTCGTGTTTCTCGGAGGAGATCGAGCTCCTGGTTGACCCCTGTTCTTTTTACAATGGGCGATGTGGTGACAGATAACAATGGACGACGGGGGCGACGAAGAGGACTCTCTGGACTCGGGATCGACATTTATTGATCGAAGCATCAATACCGGTGATGTGGAAATTTCTCTGTTTGACTCATCAAAGCGCGGTGCTGGAGTATTACTTGCCTTTGTTGTCGGAGTTGCGGTGGCCAAAGGCTCGGTTCCGGTAGAGTTGCAATCGAACCTGAATATGGTTGCGTCGACATCTTCCAATCTCCGTTTAATCGGAATACTGTCCCTCGCACTTGCCGCTGGGAGTATGTACTATATCAAGAGCCGTTATGAAATACAGAAGAAGGAATGATGAGATCCAGGGGGACTCTACGGAAAAGGACTGTGGATGGTAATATCAACCGTCATCTTCAGCGACTCCACAAAATATTAACCGCTGTGTAGTCTATCTTATAAAAGAGAGCCCACAGTCTCGTCCAACTATGACTGATGAAGTAACGATCACCAGAGAGAAGCTAATTCCCCTGGCTCTATTAGAGGCATCTGGACGAGATTTACAGGGCAAAACCCGGCTTCAGAAGTTGGCTTTCCTTCTTGATGAGGAAGAGCTTGGTGACCAGTTTGACGCCTATTCATTCAGAAAATACGATTACGGCCCGTTTTCCAAGCAGCTCCTTGAGGATATCGAGAGCCTCGAAAGGAAAGGTATCGTTGACATCCAAGAGTCACGCACACTTGGGGGTAACAAGCGGTACGACTACGAGCTAACGGCGATGGGCGAAAACGTAATCGAAGAGTTGCTGCAGATGGGCGACGTCGAGGAAGTCTTCGAAGCTGCACAACGGGTGGTTGCCGAATATGGCGAGATGTCGCTCCGTGAGCTGATTGAACACGTGTACGATGCATACCCAGAATACGAGGAAAACAGCGTCTACCAGTACTAATTGTTACTCTTCAGACTCGTCTGAAGTAGGTACTTGATATTGGTCTTCCAGATCTAGAGTCCCATCTGAATCTGTCTCAGCCCCGTCGTCGTCAGATCTTTTCATACCACGATACCATTCAATTAACTCTAGGTATCTATTTTTCAGGCCTCTGGCAATCCAAGCTCTGAAGTCGCGGCCTTTCTGCAGACCGTTCATATATTGTCTGTTAGTCCATCCACGGTCGGAATCGGCCTTCTCTTGATAGGCTTCGATTCTGGAAATGTCCTGTGTATGATGATATGAGAGCCTTCCAAGCTCTGTGAACCTCTCATTTTCGGGGTTGTTTTGACCGTCAATATACGTCTTCCGCGGATCGCTGAGTACGATATCACGATCCCCATTCGAGTTCCCCATCTGCTCGAGCGTTCCAGTTATTTTCTCACCAGAATGGGAGACTATCGTAATTTCATCGCCTCTCGAAATGTGATTGAAGATCTCATCCCACGGTTGCGTCAAATCACGGCGACGTGTGCCGTCTGCATCAATCAAGATATATCGACTACTCCCTACCAGAAGGCCTCCAAAAAGAGCAATTGCGACCTGGGAACCGATAAGATTCGCTGCTTGCAGGATCGAAAGGTTACCCACGCTCTGAACGGTGAGTTCACCAGGAATCGCTATTCCTGAGGCAAGCGAAAGAGACAACTGTAGTCCTGCTTCTCGGAATACAGCCACGACCACTATTGAGCCGAACCCACCGATCGTCATCCATACGAGTTTGGTTAGGCGGGTTGCATCGTCTACCGCGATGTTGGCCCAGAGATATGCCCGGACACCAGCATAGCCCGGAATCAGCAAAAAGAGAAAGAAGGTGAGTTGTCCAGCTACAGAGGTAGACGCCATCTATGGAGTAATTTCTGTCTGGTTGAAAAATATGTTTGGATGCTATTTGGTAACGCTGAGTCTCGAGGCGTAATCCGAATTTAGCTGGTCGATGTTGTAGCCCGATATCGAGAGATCATTGGGATCACGTACGTTCCAGAACCAGATCGTTGGTGACCTTTCAACAACTCCCAGAGATCTCAATCGAAACCACGGACAGCGTGTGTGGTCTCCGTGGATGCAGGATTGTAGGTCTCTGTATTCCCTTTGATCGCATCTATTAGTAGACAATCCATTCGTGTTCGGTTAAGGCTGTACCTCCCGGCTGAAGGCTTGAGCCACCTGTTTGTTCAAGGTAAGGCGTGATTTCTCTGGTTGGCGTGCCTCACGACGCACTATTTCGGGAAGATTCGGTGGCGG
>NZ_QXIJ01000032.1:0-5305 GCF_003665925.1 Halobellus sp. Atlit-38R | reverse complement strand
ACTGAACCACGAACGGACCACGCAATGATATATGGTGATCTCCCTCTCTCCGAGAGGGAAATCCCGCCACACCCCTCCCCCACTACGGGGGAGACCCATTCCGGTTGATCCTGCCGGAGGCCATTGCTATCGGAGTCCGATTTAGCCATGCTAGTCGTGCGAGTTCACACTCGCGGCAAATAGCTCAGTAACACGTGGCCAAACTACCCTACAGAGACGCATAACCTCGGGAAACTGAGGCTAATTCGTCATACCCCTCTCACGCTGGAATGCCAAGAGGCACAAACGCTCCCGCGCTGTAGGATGTGGCTGCGGCCGATTAGGTAGACGGTGGGGTAACGGCCCACCGTGCCCATAATCGGTACGGGTTGTGAGAGCAAGAGCCCGGAGACGGAATCTGAGACAAGATTCCGGGCCCTACGGGGCGCAGCAGGCGCGAAACCTTTACACTGCACGCACGTGCGATAAGGGGACTCCGAGTGCGAGGGCATATCGTCCTCGCTTTTGTGTACCGTAGGGCGGTACACGAACAAGAGCTGGGCAAGACCGGTGCCAGCCGCCGCGGTAATACCGGCAGCTCAAGTGATGGCCGATCTTATTGGGCCTAAAGCGTCCGTAGCTGGCCTCGAAAGTCCGTCGGGAAATCCACACGCCCAACGTGTGGGCGTCCGGCGGAAACTCCGAGGCTTGGGACCGGAAGGCTCGAGGGGTACGTCCGGGGTAGGAGTGAAATCCCGTAATCCCGGACGGACCACCGATGGCGAAAGCACCTCGAGAAAACGGATCCGACAGTGAGGGACGAAAGCTAGGGTCTCGAACCGGATTAGATACCCGGGTAGTCCTAGCCGTAAACGATGTTCGCTAGGTGTGACACAGGCTACGCGCCTGTGTTGTGCCGTAGGGAAGCCGAGAAGCGAACCGCCTGGGAAGTACGTCTGCAAGGATGAAACTTAAAGGAATTGGCGGGGGAGCACTACAACCGGAGGAGCCTGCGGTTTAATTGGACTCAACGCCGGACATCTCACCAGCTCCGACTACAGTGATGACGGTCAGGTTGATGACCTCGCCACGACGCTGTAGAGAGGAGGTGCATGGCCGCCGTCAGCTCGTACCGTGAGGCGTCCTGTTAAGTCAGGCAACGAGCGAGACCCGCACTCCTAATTGCCAGCAGCAGTTCCGACTGGCTGGGTACATTAGGAGGACTGCCAGTGCCAAACTGGAGGAAGGAACGGGCAACGGTAGGTCAGTATGCCCCGAATGAGCTGGGCTACACGCGGGCTACAATGGCCAGGACAATGGGTTGCAACCTCGAAAGAGGGCGCTAATCTCCGAAACCTGGTCGTAGTTCGGACTGAGGGCTGAAACTCGCCCTCACGAAGCTGGATTCGGTAGTAGTCGCCTTTCACAAGAGGGCGGCGAATACGTCCCTGCTCCTTGCACACACCGCCCGTCAAAGCACCCGAGTGAGGTCCGGATGAGGCTGTGTCACCACAGTCGAATCTGGGCTTCGCAAGGGGGCTTAAGTCGTAACAAGGTAGCCGTAGGGGAATCTGCGGCTGGATCACCTCCTACAGACCGAGACCACCCCGACGGGGTGGCTCAACTTTCACTCATCGCCTGGCCCGATCGTGGCACACTACACACCAGACAGGCACCCTAGAACCATCAAGGCTAACTGGGCCCGTAGCTCAGCGGTAGAGCACCTCCTTTGCAAGGAGGACGCCCTGGGTTCAAATCCCAGCGGGTCCATCCCCCACTCCACTCGACACAGAACGTGCCCCTTAAGTGTGGGCACACACTCGACTGGAGTGGACACGAACTGATGCACCATCCCGTGAAAGCGCGGATGGGAAGGGTTCGACGAACGCTCCGGCCGCCACCGGACGTTCAATGACGACCATTGTACGCACGCAATCCAGACGCCCACTGAACCCGTTCAACCGAACGGATCACACGTGGACGTCTCAGATCACCAAACAGCAAGAGCAACTTAACTTGCAACTGCAACAGCAACCACTGTACACAACAGACCAGTAACACACGACACTCAAACTGGCTACTGTACTGGCTGGTGAATGGCTCGGCTCGAGAGCCGACGACGGACGTGCCAAGCTGCGAAAAGCCCGAGGGAGTCGCACGGAGACTAAGAACTCGGGATCTCCGAATGGGAATCCCCACCGCAATTGCTTCGCGCAATGGGGAACGCTCCGAATTGAAACATCTCAGTAGGAGCAGGAACAAAAAACAATAGTGATGTCGTCAGTAACCGCGAGTGACCGCGACACAGTCCAAACCGAATCCGCAAGGAAATGTGGTGTTCGGACTAGCCATAACGGAACACAATCTCACGAGAAATCTCCTGGAACGGAGTACGATACAGGGTGACAGTCCCGTATCGCGAGAGCGTGTTCCCGGGCTACCTCCAGAGTAGCGAGGATTGGATATTCCTCGTGAATCTCGCAGGCATCAACTGCGAAGACTAAACACTCCTCGAGACCGATAGCGAACAAGTAGCGTGAGCGAACGCTGAAAAGCACCCCGAACAGGGCGGTGCAATAGGGCCTGAACTCAGTCAGTGATAGAACGACGGGGCATACAAGGTCCCAAGAAAAACGAGCGTGGGGCGACCCACCAGTAGGACTCTTGGGAAGCCGATGTCGCGTCGTGCGTTTTGAAAAACGACCCAGGGAGTGCATTTGTATGGCAAGCCTAACTGGAGTATCCAGGCAGGCACAGGGAAACCGATACGGCCGCAGTCCATCCGGACCAGGGCCACCGTGTTCAAGCGCGGGGAGTCATACTGATGCGACCCGAAACCGAGTGATCTACGCGCGAGCAAGGTGAAGCGTGGCGAAAGCTGCGTGGAAGCCTGCAAGGGTTGGTGTCCTACAATACCCTCCCGTGACTCGTGCGTAGGGGTGAAAGGCCCATCGAACTCGGCAACAGCTGGTTCCAGCCGAAACATGTCGAAGCATGACCTCAACCGAGGTAGTCTGCGAGGTAGAGCGACCGATTGGAAGTCCCGCCTCCGAGAGGAGTCGGCCTTCCTGTCGAACTCCAAACTTGCAGACGCCGTAGACGTTGGGAATCCGGACTGCGGGGTAAGCCTGTGGTCCGTGAGGGAGACAACCCAGAGCCGGGTTAAGGTCCCCAAGTGTGGATTAAGTGCAACCGAAGGTGGTCTCGAGCCCTAAACAGCCGGGAGGTGAGCTTAGAAGCAGCTACCCTCTAAGAAAAGCGTAACAGCTTACCGGCCGAGGTTCGAGGCGCCCAAAATGATCGGGGCTCAAATCCACCACCGAGACCTGGCAGCGTCCATCACAGGACGACCTAGTAGGCTTGGCGCACTGATCGGGCGGAAGCTCGGGCGAGAGCTCGCGTGGACCGATTAGTGACGAAAATCCTGGTCACAGTAGCAGCGAGAGTCGGGTGCGAACCCCGACGGCCTTACGAGTAAGGGTTCCTCGGCACTGCCACTCAGCCGAGGGTTAGCCGGTCCTAAGTCCCACCGTAACTCGACTGGGACAACCAGGGAAACTGGTTAATATTCCAGTGCCACCGTGCATTCAGCCGACGCTTTGGGAAACAGCGAGCGAGGCCTTCGCCTCGTCGAATCGTGGAAGATCGTGGACGCCGTAACGGCACGAAGCGATCGAAGCACGAGACAGCGCAAGTCGCTGGTACCGAGAGCCCGTGAAAAGGCGCACGGCGACCGTACCGAGATCCGACACAGGTACTCAGGCAGAGAAAGCCAAGGCCTGTCGGGAACAACCGGCGTTAGGGAATTCGGCAAGTTAGTCCCGTACCTTCGGAAGAAGGGATGCCTGCTTTTCATCGAGCAGGTCGCAGTGACTCGGACGCTCCGACTGTCTAGTAACAACATAGGTGACCGCAAATCCGCAAGGACTCGTACGGTCACTGAATCCTGCCCAGTGCGGGTATCTGAACACCTCGTACAAGAGGACGAAGGACCCGTCAACGGCGGGGGTAACTATGACCCTCTTAAGGTAGCGTAGTACCTTGCCGCTTCAGTAGCGGCTTGCATGAATGGATCAACGAGAGCGTCACTGTCCCAACGCTGGGCCCGGTGAACTGTACGTTCCAGTGCGGAGTCTGGAGACCCCCAAGGGGAAGCGAAGACCCTATAGAGCTTTACTGCAGGCTGTCGCTGAGACGTGGTCGCTGATGTGCAGCATAGGTAGGAGACATTACACAGGTACCCGCGCTAGCGGGCCACCGAGTCACCAGTGAAATACTACCCGTTAGTGACTGCGACTCTCACTCCTGGCGGAGGACACCGGTAGCCGGGCAGTTTGACTGGGGCGGTACGCGCTCGAAAAGATATCGAGCGCGCCCAAAGATTTCCTCATCCGGGTCGGAAACCCGGAGAAGAGCGCAAGAGCAAACGGAAGTCTGACAGTGTCATTCCCAACGAGTGACGCTGACGCGAAAGCGTGGTCTAGCGAACCAACGAGGCTCCTGGATGGGGCCCGTTGATGACAGAAAAGCTACCTTAGGGATAACAGAGTCGTCACCCGCAAGAGCACATATCGACCGGGTGGCTTGCTACCTCGATGTCGGTTCCCTCCATCCTGCCTGTGCAGAAGCAGGCAAGGGTGAGGTTGTTCGCCTATTAAAGGAGGTCGTGAGCTGGGTTTAGACCGTCGTGAGACAGGTCGGCTGCTATCTATTGGGGGTGTATTGGTACTTGAGAGGAACGTTCGTATAGTACGAGAGGAACTACGAATGGGTGCCGCTGGTGTATCGGTTGTCCGAAAGGGCAGATGCCGAGCAGCCACGCACCGCAGGGTAAGAGCTGAACGCATCTAAGCTCGAAACCTACCTCAAAAAGAAGTACCGCCGAGGACACTCGTAGAAGACGAGTTCGATAGACTCGGGGTGTACGCACCGAGGCAACGAGGTGTGAGCCCGCGAGCACTAACAGTCCAAAGCCACACTCATACACGAGCATAGTGTCACGTGACTACCCAACCCGTGTCACAGTGGATGCCGTGATGGGGATCGAGACTACCAAGAAGTGACCCACGGTCGAACGGGTTCAGGCGGAAGCTGGATTGCGTGCGCAACAATAGTCGAATGTACGCATTAGAGATTCGACTGGCACACCGACACTGGTGTGGACTCGCGATACGAGTCCAGATGGTTCGAATCCATCGGTCGGCATTAAGGCGGCCAGAGCGGCAGGGTGACACCCGTACCCATCCCGAACACGGAAGTTAAGCCTGCCAGCGTGCGAGGTAGTACTGGAGTGAGCGATCCTCTGGGAACACTGGCTCGCCGCCTC
>NZ_QXIJ01000031.1:0-7473 GCF_003665925.1 Halobellus sp. Atlit-38R | reverse complement strand
GGTGCTAAGACCAGTCATTCTAGCGTGCTTGTTGCACTAGTTCCCACTCGGTCTTTGCCAACCCCTGTTGATCTGATTCACGCGCCAGGGGCTTAGTTGCAGGATTTTCATAGAGTCATTCTATGACGCCCTGACACAAAGCGTGATCAGACACCCACTGACTAGTCGTCGTCGGCAGTATACGCGCCGCCCCGTCGCTTGATACGGGCGACAACCAATCGCTGTTCGTCTCGCCGGAATGTCACTGAAAGTCGGAATTCTCCGATACGGATCTTCTTGTATGGGCTGTTCTGAAGGGGTTCACCGTAGTCCGGTGGGTCACGCCACGGCGAATTGACGGTCTCATCGAGTTTTTCGAGAATCCGGTCCTGTTCCTCGGGTGAAAGCCCCGTAAGATCATCCTGTGCTGTCGAAGCGAGTTCCCACGTCCACTCGCCCTCACTCATTGCCCGTCCCAAACCGCTCGCGAGCCTCGTCTGCGCTCATCGTCGTTCCCTCACGGATGTCTGTCTCTGCAGCGAGCAGCGCGATCAGCTCGTCGCGGTCGAATGTCGGGAATTCAACTGCATCGCGAAGCGTATACCGGATGAATTCACTGCGGCTATTGAATCCCCGTCCCTGCCACGTGTCGTCGATTTCCTCGAGGAACGACTCTGTAATCTTGAAATTGACTGTTACGATATCGTCCTCACCGTCACTATCTGTGGTTGCTTTAGACATATAGACGTAATACGCCTGTCTTACCAATAGGTGTTGTGCCAGGGCGAGCGCGTGGTCGTCACTCCAATCGCCTCGGCAGACGTCCACAGGGAGACGACGTCCACGCGAACACAAGCGCACACGCAAGCACGATCGCGGGCATCGCGACGGCCACGCATCCGCGCCCACACGCAGACATTCGTGGGCGTACAAACGAACGCGCTGTCGCGTGTGCGAATTCAACGCCCGCGCAAGCGTGCGGTTGCCGCGCCGGCGCGCACGCTTCCGGAATTCATATCGCCCGCGGGCGGCCGCTCGGCCGTATATAAAATGCAGGCGCGAGAGCACGCCCGCTCGCACAGTTGGTCGCCTGCGGTGGCCCCCCACCGCACGGGGGACACCCTTGAGAGTATAATTATTTACGCGCGTGCGTAGCTACTCGGATATCTGATAGTTGCGGCGGTTTTGCCCCGGATACCGGCCGGTTCCCAGCGGTCACCCCTGCACTTAAAGGCCGAGCGAAACGAGACGGCGAGCCAATTGGCAAATGGGCAATTCAATCAGCAGCACCCATATCCGGGGTAGGATCGGCCGGGGTAGCCTGCTCGCCGTCGACGGGGAGGCGCGCCACGGTGATCTGGCCGGTTCCTCCGGTTATCGTGGGCTCTGTGCCACCCGGAACGTCCTGGCGTTCGTCGAACGCCAACGCCTCGATCGGCGATTCGAGCCGGTCGAGGAAGGTTCCAGATTCGATAGAGAGCTATCCGGAGCCAGGATCCGTGATCACGAGGCGGTGTGGGTGGGCGTTCTGACACTCGGCGATCACCCTGACGGGACATAGATCTCCGAGGAGTTCTGGTCGGTTGCTTCACCAGCGTTCACGGCGAGTTCACGGACGGCGCGGTTGCACGCGGGCAGCAGGTATCGGGCAGCCAGTTGCTCACGCTCGCGAGCGTAGGCGTCGCTGTCGCCCAACGCAACTCGTCTGGCTGTTCGTTGCTCGAGCAGTTCGTAGTCGAATTCCTCGCCGCCCGGGATATTCTCGATCTCTCCCAGCGTGTCGTAGTCGAAGTCGTGGACCCACTCGGCGAGCTCCGAGACTGAGTCGAAGCCATCGAACCAGCGCTGTAGACGGATCTGTTGCCGTTGTTGGTACTCGTCGAGGACCGGGCGCAGCACCGAATACGGGGATATGTCCGGATCCGGAGCGGGATCGTCGTTGTCGACGTACTCGGCGGCCTGTGTGCGGAGCTGTCGAAGTGCTTTCCGACAGGCCGGGCGGAGATGCTTGGCGGCCTGCCGTCGACGTTCGGCTGCCCGCTGGTCCGCATCCAGGAACGATCGTGGGTGGTGGCGCTTCCGCGCCGCGGCGTTGTTCAGACAGCACGTGACAGTCACGTCCTTCGTTGGGAGCAGAAAGTACACCCAGTCGGCCACACGCCCGAGCGTGCGGTACTGGAAGGTGTGAAGCCACTCGAGGAGCTGTTGTCTTGAGGCAAATCCGTCCTCACGGAACGTCTGCAGTGCTCTGCGTTGTTCATCTCGGAGTCGGTTCAGCGCCGGACGGCGCGGCGCCGGTTCGGAGGTGGAGTCAGTCATACCCAGGAATAGCTGTAGCCCATTGTCTGGGTGCAGCAGCACTGAATGAATCGGGCTGGGAACGCCTAAGTCCGGGTGATTGGTGGACTGTATATCATTTCTAGCAGTCGTGTTGTGACTTGTGCAGCAGACTCTCAGACCAAGATGGTCTGGCAGGTCACACACCAGAATCGGATTCGTTCGGTACAGAGGCTGAGCTAGCACTAGTCAGAGACCGGATCCACTCTGCACCGTCTGAAGCGTCTCATTACTACTGGGTAGGAACTTTGAGGGAGGCGATCGGAGAGGAGAGTTATGAGTCCAACCGTTCACGAAGTTCGGAACGCGATTCGAGTGGCGACGAATCGATTCGAACGCGAGTTCGGGGCATCGTTCACGAAGGAAGAGTTGCAGGCAATCTGTGAGGCACTCGAGGTCGATGTCGATGAGGAAGGGAAGCCATCGACAACGCGGATGCGCCGACTAATCCGGGCACAGGTCGGCATTGCGGAGTCGCCGGAGGCGGCGGATGACTCCTCGTTCCGGAAGGCCGAACTTCAAGCGATTGCTGATGAGGTCGGAGCGCCGTCCGAGCCGTAGTCGCCAGTCTCCCGATCAGTTTGCGCGTTGTATTCAGCAGGACTGCTGAAACCTATCACCGATTGGGGGTTTCAACAAGGCAGACGTTTTTAAAATAGCGTAGATGGCGATCGGAAACCCCTAGGGTTGAGTTACTTTGCTACTGCGCGCGGGCGCGTAATCGGCAGCGGTGCGCCGTGAGTTCTGTACGAATGATCACACTCACAGCCTCTTTTGCATCCGTTAGGAGTCCTCTTTTGCAGTCACTGAGGAACGATCCGATGTTACTGGGGAAGAGCAGTACTCGTCTGCTGCCGTCGTGAACTCTCCCCCAATGAATCCAGCCACAGATCAACGACGTCGAAAGAGAGAGTGGCGCGGGGATCCCCGCGCCATCTCCTCCCTCTTTTGCACCTGTGGGCGCAAGACTCAGACACGGGTTTTGCGCCGAGTTTATAAAACACATCTTGGCTGTCCTCTTTTGCACTGTTCTCTCCCGAGTCATAACACCCGCAGAACACGAACCTTTTTCAAATAATGTCAAGTGAAGTTGGGTGTCTGCCGGTCCTGCTCGAACACGACAATCGCCCGCTGTGACCCCTTGACTCCCCGCCGAATCCGGGAGACATCAGCTAGCTATGAGTGCAACCACTCCCCAGCAACAGACCCGCCGCTCCGAATCGTGGCCCAATCACGCCGACAGTTCGGACACAACTGCCGGAGGGATCAACCGATGATCAAGAGTTTCAGCCGCCCCGCCGCCGCAGACGCCCCAAGCAAGAAGGAGTACCAGTACCTCCTCGCTGCCGCTGCAGATCACAAGGCCCGCAAGCGTCAGATCGAGGACCGTGCCCTCGTCCACTTCACCGGCCGGCTCGGGTTTCGGTCAGGAGAACTCATTCACTTCCACGAGGGCTGGGTCGACCGCGACAGACAGATTATCCATATCCCACGGCACGATGCCTGTAACTGCCGGTACTGTCGCGAACAGGCTGCGGAAGCAGCCGCAAAGCGATCCGACGTCACGGTCGACGACGTACTCGACCTCTACTGGAATCCGAAGTACAAGGCGAGCGCCCGGCCGATTCCCTATGGTTACTCCGAACACTCGATTAACATCGTCGAGACGTTCCTCGATGAGGTCGGTCGCTTCGACTACGCCCAGTCAACGATCAACCGCCGGGTGACGACGCTCCAAGACCGCGTCGGCCTCAACAAAGTGTACCCACACGCGCTCCGCGCCGCCGCTGGATTCTACTGGGCCGAACAGGGCCTCGAAGCTCTCTATTTGCAGGCGCTGATGGGATGGAAAGACCTGCGGACTGCAACGCGATACATCCAGGCGACTGGCCGGCAGCTCGACAATCGCCTCCGACAACTCGCGAGTGGTGAGCCCGACCCAGTTCGTGAGGAAGAGATCGCGACCGATCCGGACGATCTCCCGGACCCATCCGACGCGGTCTACAATCTCTTCAAAGATGGTCGGAACCCGCGGGCGTCAGACGAAACCACCTACCTCCACGAGACAACCACAGACAGCGACGACAACGCACCCAGCGCGGCAGAGGACGCCGGTCTGTCTCCGACGACGCTTGACGAGTTCGGTGGAGCGACAGGCTCTGCATAGGTCGGCAGTCAACTCAGGTCTGTGTTCACACGCTGATTAGTATTCGAGAGCGCCTCAGTCGCCATATCGGCGCACTCGGCGACTTTAGACTAAATGGGCGTTCATAACTGTTCGTTCTTCGCGCCCTCGATTCGCCCAGTTCAGGAGGTTCACGTAGTAACGCTACCGAATATCTTGTCCAAAATTGGAGTAATAACTACGAATCCGATGAAGATCGCAATAACGTAGGAAATGAATTCGATACCAATCGTGGCTGGGTCAGCAATATCGCCAGTGTAGATGTTGTAGAGCGTGAATATGATCGCAGCAACTACGGCGTTTGGGAGGTGAGCGGAGACCAATTCTCGTAACTCCATAAAACGATATTGGTCGGCGAACCTTCAAATTCGTATCGATTAGGAAAGAGTTGTCAGAGATTGAATTCGATCAGTACGCAGGCAGGATATCACGGCTGCTTCGGCTGTGAGGTTATGAAATAAAGCCGCTGTGACAAGGTCTCTATGATACCCTAAAAGTAGCAGTCATTCGAGCACGTCGTCGATTCCTTCCGACACTTCACCTGTCTGAACGTGACGGTAGCTCTCGTTGGTGACATCGATCGACTGATGCCGGAGCGCTTGCTGTGCCAACTCGGGATTGCGTCTATAGAGCGTGTCACCGAGGCCGCGCCGAGCTCCGTGAGGGCGCAGTTTTTCACCGTCTTCCCGGATACCTGACTCTTCGCAGAGCCCTTCGATGATCGAGCGTGCTCCCGACGTGGACAGCGTCGGCGGCGTGATCTCGTGTTCACGGTAGAGGTCGAGGACGTTCGCGGGCGTCACACCCTCGACGTCGTCAGGCAAGCCGCCGTAGAGCGTCGGAAGGTGTCGGGTCCGAAACACCGGCCACGACTCGTCTGGTGGATTCTGACGTCGCTTGTGCGCTCGGACGAACCGGCGGGCTCGTTCGGGGAACGGGGCGTGTTGTGTTTCCATCCCTTTCCCGTAGACCTCCAGCTTGGCACCGTCGAAGTCGACATTGTCCCAATTGAGACCATCGCGCCGATCATCACGTGGATCACGCACGACCTCGCTGCCGCGTACGCCCGAATAGGCGAAGATCGCCACGAGTGCGCGGTCTCGAACGGCGGCCTCGCCATCCATCCAGTCGTGATCAAGGGCATCTTCGGCCCGCCAGTCGGCCCAGCGGACGAGCTCTTCTCGCGTCGCCGGTGACCAGAATTGTTGCGTCGCTCGCCCCCCGTTATCTACAGCTGGAAGTTCGTTCTCCGCGGCCTCGGTGCGGGCAGGATTCGATTGGAGCCAATCGCGCCGGGCTGCGTACGTCAACAGGCCGGCGACGACGTCGAAGTAGTTCTGTGCCGTCGACGCAGCGATCGCATTGCTCTCGGTTCGGCGTCGGAGCCGCGTCGCGTAGTTCGTGAGCAGTCGCTTCGAGACCTCGTCGATGTTCGTCACCCCGCGGTCTTCAGCCCACCCGATCCAGCGCTCCAGGATGTGCGTGGCGTTGCTCGCATAGACGCCAGAGTCCTGAGCCCCGAGATACAGGCGAGCAGCGTCTTGGAGCGTTGTCTCGCTGCCGCGATCCGTGGGGGTAGCGTCGTTCTGAGCGAGGTCTATCATCTGTGCTTCGCATACAGTGGCGACCCACTAATAGCCACTGCACACTACTGTTCTAATGTTAAGTGGGATAGCTCAGAATCTAACCTGCCGTAATCAGTCAATACAGCAGCTATAGCGCGAGAATATTGCCATAACAGAAGTGTATGAATTCTATATCGCTATACCATCCGTGTTCGGTTAAGCACTGGATCACCTCATAAAGGCCTCAGCTACTCGTTCGCTGAGTAAGAGCCGCTATTTCTCTGGTTGGCGGGCGTCACGAAACATCAGTTCCGACAGATTCGGCGGTGGATGGCCGAACGACAGGGCCAATTTTTCAGACGTCGTTGAAGATATATTCGATATCCGTAAGGTCAAACAGTGACCAGTTGTCGTCAAGAGCCTCAGCAAGGCCATCGACGAATCCACTTCTGGAAAAGAGCGCGAACCGTTCAGACCGATCACTTGGTCCCCATCGAACGCTGTTGGCCTTCGATCGAAGGTCATCGACAAGTCCGTGGCTAACCGGCTCGTTGGTCCATTTGCATTCGGCAAGCAAGAGTCGGTCATCGGCGGGCGCAAGTCCCACAATATCGATTTCCTCTTCACCATACCACCATCGCCCGACAGCAGAATACGAGTCGAATTCGCCGCTCCTGATCAGTTCCCAGACCGCCTCCGTACAGACATCTTCGAATGTCGTCGAGACGTGTGTTGGTAGGTCGGGTTCGATAGTGCCCTCGAAGACCATCGCAGGCGCTTCTTCGATGCTAGACCGGTTCGGTTCGACATAACGAAACCAGAACCGAAGGAACTCATCGTCGACGCGGTAGTGAGATCGTTTGGACTTCTGCCCGGAGGCCGTAATCGGGACCTCGCGGTTGAGAAGCCGAAGTTGGCGCAGTGTCTGAAGGTATTTCGAGAGCGGTCCTGAATCGATTCCAGTTGCACCAGAGATCTCGTTGGGCGTTGTGTGTCCAACTGCGACTGCCTCAAGAATACTCAGATAGCGAGCCGGGTTGCGCAGTTCCGTCTGAAGCAGGAACTCTGGCTCATTGTAGAGCAGTGCTGTCGGTGATAGAATCTGTGTCTGAATGTTCTCGGCTAACGACTGTTCGTAGTCGAAACGCGTGAGATACATCGGTGTCCCACCGGTGACCGCGTACGATCGAATTGCGTCTGCAATATCGTACGCAATCACGTCCCGGGCTTGCTGGAACGAAAACGGATGGAGATCAATTTGTCCAGTTCGGCGGCCATATAGCGGACTTTCGTGGCCGAGCACCTCAGACTCCATTGTACTCACGCTCGATCCACAGAGAACGAGCATCGAGTCAGTGTGCTGCAGGTGTTCGTCGACGAAGGCCTGGAGGTATGACGGGAGCGAGT
>NZ_QXIJ01000030.1:0-9404 GCF_003665925.1 Halobellus sp. Atlit-38R | reverse complement strand
TCATCAGTAGACTCCGCTAGGAGCCGGTTGAGATCGTCCTCACTGAGGTGACGGACGATCTCTTTGCGGCGATCTTCAGACATACTCTCATATCAGACGCTACCTCCATAACTTCCCCTAACCACTAGAGCTTCTGACTGCTAACCAGAACCGAAGGTTCTGGTGATGGGGCTTTGATGTGGACTCCCGGCAATCAGTCCCCGGCAATAGGCCGGTGACTCTCGCCGTTCAACGTCCCACCATTCACACGCAGGTCTACTTCTGCGTCTCCGCTCCCCGACTTGGGCGAGGAACGGAGTTTGTGTGTCCGCTTTCGAGCGTACCGTAGCCCGATGTTCTTCGCGCCGTTGTAGTCCGCGTTCACCTCGTACCCGCACTTCTGGCACTTGAAGCGTTCTCCGTGGCGGTTGTCCTCGTGCGTGAACCCGCACTCCGTCCGAGAACAGCGTTGGGACGTGTGGTTCGGTTCGACTTCCTCCACGGAGACACCCCGCTCAGGTGCCTTGTAGGAGACGTACTCGTAAAGGCGTCGGAACGCCCACACGTGGTGCCACTTCGCGTGCGGAAGCCGCTCACGAATGTCGGTTAAGTCCTCGAACACGATAACATCACAGTCGTGTTCGACGGCTTCCGTGACAAGCTCGTTGGCGAGCGTGTGGATGTACTGTTTGCGCCACGCTTCTTCGCGCTTGCCGAGTCGAAGCAGGGCGTTGTGCGCGGCTTGCGTGCCGCGCTGTTGCATCTCTCCACGCCGCTTCTCGAACTCGCGGCACCAGTGGTCGTAGTCGTCACCTTGCCAGAACGTGCCGGTCGAGGAGACGGCGAGTGAGTTGACGCCGAGGTCGATACCGAGGACCGTTTCGTCGGGGTGCCCGGTATCTGCCGGAACCTCTGCGTCGTCGTCCCCAGAACGCAGAGCGTTCTGGTGTGCGGACGAGACGTTCGTCTCGTCAACGCCATCTGTCCGCCGAGTCGAAAGTTGGATGTAGAACTCGTCGTCCACCGCGTCGTATCGAACCGTACTCTCGCGGAACTCGTAGTCCTCGGAGAGAACGTATCGCTCGTAGGGCGTCGGACTGTCTGCCGGGAGAATGAACGACGGGTCGATCCGCCCCTCAACAGTTGCCAGCGACACCTTGTTTCGGTAGAACGTCGCGCTTCGCGCGTCGTAGTCCATCGTTTCGGCGGTGAACGTCGGTTGAGAGACGCGCTGTCCCTTCTTCCACCGTTCGACAACGCCTTTAACGGCTTCGACGGCGCGTTTGATGGCGGCTTGAACGAGTTGTGCCTGTAGGTCCGTCTCCTCTCGGAGTTCGGAGTAGAGCGCGTCACGAACCTGCCGTTTGTTGGTCT
The DNA here is from genome assembly GCF_003665925.1 of Halobellus sp. Atlit-38R. Classification (NCBI taxonomy): domain Archaea; kingdom Methanobacteriati; phylum Methanobacteriota; class Halobacteria; order Halobacteriales; family Haloferacaceae; genus Halobellus; species Halobellus sp. Atlit-38R. Next base: position 8,051 of record NZ_QXIJ01000030.1, on the reverse strand, counting down.
TGCACTCGGTGTAGGAGGTGTTGGACCAGCAGTAGTCGGCGGTTCGGTTCGCGCAGTACAGGTATTGGTCGGCGGTTCGGTGGAGTGCGTCGCGTTGCTCGCCGGAAAGGTTGAGTTTCACGACGGCGGTTCGACGCACGTCCATAACTTCAGAGAGGATACAACGGTACTCATACGTTCGGGAGTCGGTCGGAGTATGCCGGTTGTGTCGTTCCGTGTCGGTTTCCTCTCCGGCCTACTCGCTGCCTCCGCTACGCTTCGGTCGCTCCTTGAGGCCGGAGGCTCCACCTTGCATTACGCTGATATGCGTCCCTATTGACCGCATCCTCGTCGAAGATACGCCCTCCCGGACCGCCACCCACAACCGTCGAGATGACGATACCGACCGACCGGGATCACCAAGATACGCTGCATAGGGGTCCTTGTAAGACAGCTACCGGTTGGTAGCGTTTTTCGCCCCCATCAGCGGTGGCGGAGACCACAAAATGTCCGGAGGCGACACCGACAGATTATGTCCAATCACCGGGGTGACTGAGGCTTTATATGATACAGGCACGTGGGTCTTAACAATGAGAACCGTTGAGTCAGCAGACATCGACGATTCCCTTCCGCTCGAGACACTTCGAGCGGTTCTACAGGAGCATTCGGTGCAGTGTGCACTCCTCTTCGGTTCCCACGCCACAGAAACGACACATCCAACGAGTGATATCGATATCGCAGTGGAACTTGAGATGGTCGACCGTGAGGACCCCGCGTACAACGACGCGTTTTTCGGCCTCAGTGCGGATCTGAGCGACGCACTCGGAACGGACGACGTAGACCTCGTCGACATCCACACACTCTCACCACGCGTTGCTACGTCAGTCTTCGAAGAGGGAGTTCTGCTTGTCGGCGATGTGGCCCATGCCGAGGACCTCCAGCGGCGAGTGACCGACACATCATCTACCGACAAATCTCCACGCGAGCGCTTCGACAGTGCACTCGCAAAGATTGATGATCATCTAGGTGGTTCTGCCGTCACAGCAACTGATGGGCATAACCGTGAGCGATGACTGACGGCGTGTTCCCAGCAGACCGCCTCAATCGTATTCTCGTTGCTGTTGAGACAATCGAGGAGAGCCTTGGGACACTCGCTCGCAAGCAACAGCTCACTCGGGAGGAGTACAAACACGACCCGGATACGCAAGATATCGTCGAACGCCGGTTCGTGAAAATGACAGAGGCAGCGATCGATATCGGTGAAGAACTCGTCAAACACGAACGTGGACAGCCACCACGAAGCAATCCCGAATCGATGCGAGCACTCGGCGAAATCGGTATCCTCTCACCAGCAACTGCTGGCCAGATGGCCCAGGGGGCCCGCTTTCGGAACGTCCTTGCGCACACGTACGGACGAATTATCGACCATGATGTGGTCTACAACGCATTGCAAGACCTCGAACGGTACCGCACGTTCGTCGTCGAGATACGCGAATACCTCGATTCGATAGGTGCGCTCGACGTTGACGAGCAGACGTAGTTTATAGAGATTCGAGGCGAATACCCCCGCCTTCCCGTGAGGGACGAACGTTCCGACACCTGTTGTCGGAACCGAGGACTGAACAGGCGGGGGATGAAGCCGACACGGTGAGTAACAGACCACCGAGTGACTGCTCGGCAGGGTATTCCACGGTTAACCAACAGAAAGAGGACACATTCTCGGAGTTGTTAGCTAACCCCGACATCCTCCTCGCGTTACCACGGAGGAGGATCTCAAGGGTGGGAGTGAATACGAGGTGATCACGCGATTCTCCGATCAGGGTCGCTCGAGGACCACAACACGGGAACTCGGAGGACTGTTCCGGTTCCACGGCACGACGAAGTCAGCGAAGGTAGGCCCCGGGAGATCGGCGCACACGCTAGGATGAAAAACCTTCAGGAGTTCAAGCTTGGATTGACCGAAACCGTTGATCACGTCCATCTGATTGTTTCACCTCAGGCGAGGTCGCTTGCCTCTGTCTCGCCAAGATACCCGTTCTCACGCAACCACCCCCAGGCGCGATCTTTGTGGTCGTCGGCAATCCGTTCAATCTCCGTCGTGCTGTTTCCGCCGCGGATCTCCGATTTGAGAGCGGCGAACAGTGACTCACAAATCGTTTCCATTTCGTTTTTTGCCCGTCGATACTCGTCTTCTTCCTCTTTGTCGCCAACTGAATATCCCATCACTCCTGCATCTTGGAAATACTCGAGAATCTGTCGGGCAGTCTGTTCGTAGTGGTCTGCGACGCGTGCCCAGTCCGCTGTCCGATTCAGACAGCGCTCACGATAGTTCTCGTCGGTGGCGACTTTGCGTGCGAAGTTCCGGATGTAGTTCTCGTTGTCCTCGTCGAAGTAGAACCACCGGTTAACAAACCAATCGTCGTCTTTCCCTACCGAGACTATCGTCGTCGCCCCGACTGGACCACCCGAATCGAATTCAATCAGAATATGGATGTCCTCGATTCGATAGTCATCGATTGTCGCACGAGCCATATCAGAAAGTCAACTGGGGATTTGATAACCGTTCCTGAGTGTGTCATAGAGAACATCGCATAGCTCGACGTGAGTGATGTCCGACGGCGGTCGTCAAGACTCGTCTTCGGTGGAAGGTGCGGATTCGGTTGCCACGTCACCCGTAGCGATGCCGATTCACCATCGCGCCCGAACTGTGCTGGGTCGACGTCCGCCTCAATTTCAGCATACTGACCGTCCGGGCTCCCCCACGCGGAGATGATAGCTGGATGGCGTTCGAGTTGCTCGCGCAGCGAGCGCAGAATCCGGTGACGCTTCTCAACGGCTTCCTGCGTCGACTCCCAACCGCCATCCGGCCGCTGTGGCTGGCGGCCGAACTCACTATCGACGGTAGGCTGCTCACTTCCGTCATCATCTTCGCCCGCGTCGGTCATGCGGATGCCGGTGGACGGGCAGTATACGTCTCGTAGTGATCGATCGCATCCCGAAGCAGCGAGAGTTGGTACTGTGCGGACTCCCAATCTGCCGCGGTACGCAGCCGCTGTTGGGCGTCTTCGACCGAGACGTCTCCCGTGACGGACGCACGAAGCGACCGCGGTGACTCGACATCATACGCCGCTTTCCAGGACTCGATATCTGCTTGGATGGCTGTCGCTTGTTGAGTGAGGTCGGCTTCGGAGTTCTCTGCAACGAGTTCCTGTATCGCAGTCAGGCGCGTGTAGACCGGGTCCGGATAGTACGTCTTGCCTCGTGCTGACTCGTCGGTGACGATCACACCGAGGTCGACGAGACGTTCGAGATGATTCCGCGTCGTCGGCTCAGAAACATATGCTTCATCGGCGATCCAGCCCGCTGTCCGAGGCTCCTCAAGGGACGACGAAACCGACCGCACTCGGTCGAATCCCGTTGTTGCGTCCTTCCACCGCGAGACATATGCTGGTTCGTCTTCTCCATCGCGAGAGTCCGCCATATCCAACACCACGTGGCGAAGAAATATAATATTCTCCACAGCCAAAATAATCTATCTCTTGTCGTCCCATAGTAGATTTCGAAGAACGAATCGGTTTTTGGGCCCAAGGCGGTGAGGCCGTTCGTCCTTCTCCCTATGTTACTCAGCCATCGCCAGCGCGACCAGCGTCACATTGCCAAGGATCTCACAGAATACCGCAAGAGCACGTATTTCGACCAACGGGCCGACCGACACCACGAATTTGTCCTCAACAGAGTTCTCGTCTTGGTAATCCACATATTCTTTACTAGTTAGCTGTAAACTGTAATCAAGAACAACCCGTGTCACGCACCTCAAATCGCGCCGACGGCGACATCGTCCAAGACTTCCTCTCGGTCGCGAACCTCCTCAAGAAGCCACAGTTGGCTAAGCTGTACGCGTACCTCGCTCGGGAGGGGGAGGCGACCGTCCAGGACGTGATGGAAGACCTCGAACTCGCACAGGGAACGGCCTACAGCTACGTCAACCGGCTCGTCGACGCCCAAGTCGTCGACGTCACGGACGACGAGCAGCCCCGACGATACGCCGCCCGAGAAATCGACCTGACTGTAACGACGGCCGCTGGCGACCGCGAGTACACAATCACGTCGGCGCTCATCGACGCCGTCGGCCGCCGCGAGACGGACGCCGACATCGACACCTACATCGACCGCCACGGTGTCGCCGGCCTTGCGACGGCACTCACATACGCGGTTGCTCGGGAGCGCGGCGAGGTGACCCACCGCCTGATGGCCGAGGATCTCGAAATCTCGCCGCTGGCTGCGGAGATGATTCTTCAAGCGCTCCGGCCCGTCGTCCACGAGCACTACAACATCGATGCGGATGCACATCATAATAGCGAAAAAGGAGTCAACGTATGACCATTGAAACGGGTGCGCCGACACAAGTGACGCAGTGGGTAGTTTATCAGCGTTTCAAGGGGGAAACTGATGGAACTCAATGACGGCACACTCACGGTTTCACGGGAGCTTTCAGCACTCGACAAAGACGTACTTGAGTTCACGCAGATCCTGGACGACTGTAGGGTTGACTACGTCATCGTCAGTGGCTACGTCGCGATCCTCACTGGGCGATCTCGATCAACAGAGGACATCGACGTCATTCTGGAGTCGCTATCCGAAGCGGAAACTGAGCAGTTAGTAACTGAACTCAAAGATCGAGGGTATTGGGGGATGGCGATGCCGCTTGATGAGATGTATTCGATGCTGAGCGAGGGGAGCCGCATCCGGATTGCCGAGGAAGGAGAAATGTACCCGAACTTCGAGACGTGGTTTGTTTCGAACGACGTTGAACGCGAGGCTCTCTCGAACCCCCTGACTGTCAGATTCGACGAGGGACAGATAGAAATCAGCCCGCTCGAACTCCAAATTGCATACAAACTCCGACTCGCGCAAGCTGCAGACAGCCTCAGCGGGAAGGATTTCGAGGATGCACTTCACCTGTACTTGACGTTCGAGGAACGTTTTAACACGGAGCAGCTCGAACTGTACGTCAAAGAACTTGGAGTTGAGGACTACTATGCTGAACTCAAAGGAGTTTGAGGACGACCAACGCCGGAACACAGAGCAACGGCGTGCGATGATCAAGCAGTGGGCTGAGTACGTACGCACCCACGACGATCGTGAGTGGTCACGACAGCAAAATCGACTCATCAACTCACAGCTCCAGTCGGCGAACGAGATGGCCGCTGCTGGCGACACAGATCCAGTTCGGTTTGCAGCCGCTCGAGATCGGCTGCGCGACCGATGACCGACGAGGATGCGCTTTCGCAGGAGATCGCGGCTGCTTACTACGATGACGAAATAACCATCGACCAGCTCACAGAGCTCGTCAGCGCTGAAACGGCGGCGAACCTGTGGGTGTTGAAACAGCAGTTGGACGAGGACTTCATTAACGAAGTGGCTGACGCGTGACCTCTCACAGCGTCACACTCGTTGGTTCCTCTTGTTGACTCTCCCCACAAACTTCCCAGCGTTGTGGAAGGCAGGCCCGCCCCTCCACTAGCTTCAATCGCCGCTCCAGTCGGTAAACGGCATAGCTGCTACTGGTGCCATCGAACCCACCCGGTTTACGGCCGCTCGAGATTGTCTGCGCGACCGATGACTGCCTCCAGACCCGTACATTGGGACGCTACGACAGCTATGGCGTCAAAAACTACTCGGCTTAGTTGATCGGAAACCGAAGGAGCGCTCCAAGGCCCCCGAATGCAGTATCGAACTGGGCACCTCGATCTGTGTCAGTCGACACAACGAGACACTCACCGCCTTGGTCGGTCGTCGCTTCCTCCAGCTCACGAATCTCCGCTGGTGGCCGTGCGTCGGAAACGAGAAGGACGTCGACTGCTCCATAGTCGAGGGCGGTTTGCGTTTCATCAGCTCCGTAGGCGACATCTCCACCCTGTCCCAGCGCCGTGAAGAACCGATCGAGGGCTTCCCGTTCCCGTCGGCGCTCAGCATCAGACAGTACGTCCTCGGCACGCTCTACGAGCTGCGAGAGACCCTGCTTGGTTGCGTACTCAATCGGATATACGCCTAGTATGCGGTCCCGCAACTCGTGGTGGAGATAGTCACCCTGCTGGAACTCGTCGACGGTGATCGTCGTCCCGCCGAGGATGACGCCATCGACGGTGGGCTCATCGAGGAACGTCTGTTCGGCAGCGTCGGCGACCTGCTCGAAGAACTCGTGTTTCTGGCGGTCTCGCTCGCGTTCGAATCGCTGCGCACTCTGGCCGCCAGCACGGGATTTTCCCATCACTTGGCTCTCGAAGGTCCGGCTGGAAACGATGCGTTCGCCGGCGAGGCGACCGAGGGCGGCACGGCCCCGTTCGAGGACGACCAGACCGTACACCTCTGACGGGGTGAGCGCCTGCTCCACAGGGGCAGTCTCGAATTCAGCCGCACAGCGGTACAGCGAGACGTCGACGGGGACATCGAGATCGTCGAAGACGGCGTCCTGCAGCGCACCGTCGACGACACCAGCGTAGATGACGAGGCCGCTTGGTGGTGTCTCTTCGTACGCTTGGAGGAGGCGTCGGATGCGTCCGAGAGCGTCCTGGACGTGGGTTCGTGTTTGGTCGGATTTGATGTTCGCAGCCTGTGCATATTCGCGGTCGATGCGCTCACGGACCGCATGGAGTGATTTGTCTGGCGGGACGGCCACGGTGATGAGCTCGGTGCCCTCGCCACGGTAGTTTGTGAGCTGGTCGATTCGATCGCGGAGTTCGTACTCGGTGGTCTGCATTTGTTTCGGTGAAAGCGGCGTCGCTGCTCGATGAGAAGGCGATACACCCGCCGGCGCCGCTACCAACTACGAAAGAACAGAGCAAGCGCTCATCGTCCGCACGTTCACCTGGTGCACCGGCGGTGTGTGGTGCATACTATGTCGTTCGTGACGGTGCAGGATAATGCTTCCGTCGAGACGGCAGGCGGTGGCTGAGAACGAATAGATAGCCCTCGGCCGCTCGGCATCCCGCGACCACCGCTGCGCGCCTCGTGCCTGTGGTGCTTGCGGAGTCGGGGGACGTTCACGGCGCTTTGCGCCGTGAGCTCGGGAGACGACGTCTCCCGGTGACCGAGACGACCTCGCCCTTTCTGAGTCCACCAGGATATCGGCTGTGTGACTGAGCGTCGAGCCCGATTGAACAGGTTCTTTGTTACGGCACGCCCCGATCGCTGCTGCTGTCTTCCGGTGAGCAAAGTTCACCGGCGTCCTGCTCACTCTTGTCGTGAGACCTCCGCATCACACGTGTAATCGGTCTCGCTAACAGGGTTAATCTCGTTGCTGAAACCACTGCGCGATTTCCTGCTGAAATTGGTCGAACCAGTGGAGGTCGTTGTGTAACACAGTGTAGACGACGTCGTGGTTCACATCACCGTACCGATGGGCAAGGATATTTCGGAACCCGACGGCTTCTTCCATCTGTTCTTGGACGTCTGATGAGAGTATGCCACCATTCCCAAGCGATTCGATCTCGTTTTTTGCAGTCCCACTTGGAGAGAGGCCTTCTGAAGCACGAATATGCTGGGCGAGGTCGATACAGGACTGAATGAGATTCTTGACATCCTCCTCCGCGTTAGTAATCAAGAGAAGTTTTGGAGGTTGCTGCTTGTAGAATAGCAGCTATGCCCTGTCTCACGAAGCCATCAACGGCTCTATAGAATTCTCAATCTCCAGAACTTTGCTTAGGTACTACACGCGGAGGAGGATGTCAAGGTCTTCGTTGTGCTATCGATCTTCAAACTCCTCGAGTAATTCCTCCAGCATCGGCCGGAGCTTGTACTTTTGATAGTGATCATCCCGGAGATCCTGTACGTAGCCCCGCCAGTCGTCGAGTTCGTCCACAGCGTCGGCCGCGTTTCCGGCTGTCTCTAGCCAGTCCACAGCGTGTCGATACCGCTGTGATTTCCCCTCCTCGATGATCGGTTTGGCCTGTGCCTTGCAGGCGTCGATTGTCCACTGCGGGCGCTCCTCGAAGACGGCGTCGGCGACCGGCTTGACCACCTTGTAATCCGAAAACCGGTCCGCGATGGCGATCGCCTCGTCGTACCGCTCT
>NZ_QXIJ01000029.1:0-11496 GCF_003665925.1 Halobellus sp. Atlit-38R | reverse complement strand
AGAGCGGTACGACGAGGCGATCGCCATCGCGGACCGGTTTTCGGATTACAAGGTGGTCAAGCCGGTCGCCGACGCCGTCTTCGAGGAGCGCCCGCAGTGGACAATCGACGCCTGCAAGGCACAGGCCGAACCAATCATCAAGGAAGGGAAATCACAGCGATATCGACACGCTGTGGACTGGCTAGAGACAGCCGGAAACGCGGCCGACGCTGTGGACGAACTCGACGACTGGCGGGACTACGTACAGGATCTCCGGGATGATCACTATCAAAAGTACAAGCTCCGGCCGATGCTGGAGGAATTACTCGAGGAGTTTGAAGATCGATAGCACAACGAAGACCATAACTGACAGAGAGTACAGACCGATTCGTCATCGAAGGGTGATGGGGATTTTTGATTACAGCGAAGGAGGTGAGACACAGCAGGAATGTACGATTGAGTCCACGGATTCAAGATGTTTCTCCACGAACCGTCGCATATGACCGATAGTTCAGAAACATCACCGTCGTTTCTCTCGTCGCTTCCGAGCCGCCCCATTACCGACGACATCGTGAAGCAGATTGGCGAGAGCAATAACTCGAAAATTCACGGAGCGATGGGGTTTCCGGGATCATCCCCCGGCACGATCGAAGCGTTCCTGCTGGATATGGAAGCGAAGACGTATGTGATCGTCTTTGATCCAACCGCGGAGCGGTGGTACGTCTACAAATCCTTCGAAACCGAGGGGATGAGCCATCAAGAGACGGTCGATTATGCAAGCGACCTCGCCAACGAGTGGCTCGCCCAAAGCCTCTCAGATCGCATCGCGGCCGCAGAAGAGGCGGAGCAGGACATATGATCCTCCGCTACTACGCCGATGCGGACGTCCGTGAGTGGCACGACCACACGCTCCGGCTCTTGCGAACGCTACACGACGAGCACGGCATCACTGTCGAGATCGACCGGATCGACGAGCAGCACGAGCCGATCACGGACTTCCCAGGCGACGTACGATATCCGACGCCCGAAGAGGTCTACGAGCGCGACCTCAAACGCAATCGTGCGTTGAACCATACCATCGATCAGACACCGTCAGAGGCGTTCAAACGCTACGGGAAGCTCGACATCGCTGGGAACGTCGCGGTCGTCGATGAGGAGGGGACCGTCCAGTGGGCCTCAACACTGCCGGGCTACGCTGACGGCTATCGCCCGGGTGCTGCGTCACAGACTGCGATGGACTTTCTGGAGGATATCGCCACCGCTCCGAGCAACCGCATCTGCGTCGAGTGCCTCTCTCTGCTGGATGGCAGCGAAAACTTCTGTCCGAACTGTGGCTACGAATTGCCATAGCGCAATCGGAGAGTCGCTGCGTGGCAAGATCACCGGGATGCGGCTGACCGACTCATCGACTGGCAGTTCACCACCGATGACACACGACTCAAGCTACTTCGGCTCTACCCAGTCGAAATTAAAATCGAAGGTACGTGTTTAGCCCCGAACTGATTTCGGTATACTCTCGTAGGTGCCACTCAACCGGTCTCGTAGATCGATGCAGCAGGCAACAGAGTGCATTCCTAAGGGATGGTCTCCGGACTGGAGACCATCCCGTCTTGCCTGCTCATGACTTCTTCCGGCCCAACCAAAGAGGAAATCCTAGCACGCCTTGCTTCGCTTGAGGAAGAGGTCGAACAACTCCGCGAGGAAAACCAAGAGCTTCGAGAAGAGAACGAACAATTGCGACAGGAAAACAAACGGCTCAGAGCTAAAATCCGGTGGTACGAGGGACCGCATACACCACCGAGCAAGGACCAATCAGACCAAGGAGAGTCGTCCTCGTCCGGTGGGGACGAGGACGACGGACACCCACGTACTGACGGCGGCACGCCTGGTCGAAAGCCCGGACACGACCCTGAGTGGCGGGTTGCACCTGATCCAGATCAGAAAATCGAGGTCACCTGTGACTGCTGTCCCGAGTGTGGCGAAACGTTCGACGAGTCGGCGGGCGTCAGCCCCCGACTCGTCGAGGAACTCCCGGACCCACAGCCACCGGAGGTCACACAGTACAATCGACACCACTACGAGTGCCACTCCTGTGGGACAGAGACTGTCGCCTCACACCCCGACTGCCCCGATGAGGGGCAGTTCGGGGTGAACGTCATCGCACAGGCAGCACTCTCCCGGTACGATCACCGCCTTCCCTACCGGAAGATCGGCGACCGCTTTGAGCAACTCCACGGACTGAAACTGTCGGGTGCGGCGGCGTGGTATGCGACCGAGCGCGCTGCGCGCGCCGGTCGCTGTGAGTACGAGCAAATTCGCCGCCAGATCCAGCAAACCGACGTTGTCCACGTTGACGAGACTGGAATCAAACGCGACGGCGAACAAGCGTGGATCTGGACGTTCACCACCGAGAACCATACGCTGTACGCGGTCAGGGAGAGTAGAGGGAGTGATGTTCCCGCAGAAGTCCTCGGCGAGGACTTCGCGGGAACGGTCGTCTGTGACGGGTGGACGGCGTATCCGGCCTTCAGCAGCAACCTCCAGCGATGTTGGGCGCACATTCTCCGGGAGGCTGAAGACGCCGCCGAGAAGCAGGCAGAAGGCGAACCGATCCACCGTGCCCTCAAACAGCTATACGTCGCTCTCCAGACGGAGTGGTCTGCATAAGTTCTGAACTAGCCGGGACAAACGACGAGAACCACGACATCTCACCGTAGTCTCCCAGCATCTCCGTGCCGTGGCCAGCGTCCATCAATGGGTTCAACAGTTCTGCTGATCACTCCGGCTGGAGAGCGACTTGACAGTTCGTGAGCGAGCAGAACTCCAGCGTGTGGCGCGGAGAGAGCTTGAATCGCTGATAGAGCAGTCTGTTCCCGACGGACCAGTGGCAACACTCCTCGGAAAGATCGAAGGAGGCCTTGACCACTGGCTCACCTTCGTCGGTGAGCCAGCGGTCTCCCCGACGAACAACGCCGCTGAAAATGCGCTTCGTGAGCCGGTGGTTCTCCGGAAGCTCATTGGAACGCTCCGGAATGACCGCGGTATGTTCGTGCATGAGACGCTGCTGTCCCTGCTGGCGACCTGCCGCCAGCAGGGACGCAATCCCTACGAAGAGTTCAAGCGAATCGCTCGAAACAACGAGATGATCTCACGAGCTCAGGCTGTACCCGCTGTTGCGTCTTCGGGGTAAACACGTACAATCGAAGAAAACCAGCAAATCGAGGGCTGAGCCTCAACCCCGATCTCATCCGAAGTAGTTCGGGAGGATGCCATACGTTCTGGCGAGCGTCACGATTTGTTTCTTGAACTCGTCCGACTCTGTGCTGTGCGATTCCGCGAGTGCTTCGACCTCGGAAGAGTATGCCTCGCGAATTGCGTTCGCTTCGGCCCGTCCATCGACTGTCGGCCCCCAGAGAACGGTCGTCCCGTAGTCACCCGGTTCGAGTGGTGGGCCAAGCCGCTCGCGCTCCCCGACACGCTCGATCAGCCCCCGTTCTTCGAGTGATTCGAGTGCCGTCTCGACCTCCGGTTCGAGATCCGCGTCCGCTGGGAAAAACTGCTCGATCGATGGAAGTCCGGGCTCGTCCCTTGACGTGATGAGATCGAGTTTTACACAGGCTGAGACGAAGTCGTCGGTCGTTTTTTCGACGCCACCGTAGTCGTGTTTGTAGCGTCTGTCGTGGGTGGTGAGTTGATCGATGATCGTTCGCTCGATCCACGTCTCGGTTTGCATCGGTTGAAGTGTATCCACGAAGACATAGAAGCCTATCGCACGAGGTGCCAGCCGAGAGCCAAAAAGAGACTACCCCGACGCTCTCTATCCGCTCTTTCAGCACAGACTGACGTCAGTTCCGTCCCGCGCGGTGAGAGCAGTCTCTGGTATCTCTGTCCACGCTTCACCTGTTTCGGATCAGCACGGGGACTCCTCCAACAGACCTTCCAGCATCGGTCTCAACTTGTACTTCTGATCGTGAGGAACGGATATTCTCTCGAAGCCCAATCCGAGGAATTACGCCGCCATCCGACCAAGAACGCGTATGGACCACACTCCCGATGCGTTCGCCGACGCACTCTCCTCTGGCGACACCGAGCGCGTGAATCGGGCAATCGACGAAATCGAGAATACCGAGCTCGAGGAACGAGCCGCCCTGTTCGACGAGTGTTTCGAGATGTGTCTCGACCTTTACGAGGCCGACGATGGATACCAGCGACAGTCCGTGATCCGCTTTGCAGCCGGTCTGTATCCGCGCCTGGCCTATCGAACAGTTGGTTCGGACCTCACCGACGGGACGTTACCGGGCGAGTGGACGCTCGACGAGATCGCGACCCACCGCGAACGTCTGCGGGACCTCTACGTGGACGCACTCCGCGACGGCGACGGCCGTGTGCGACGCGCAGCTGCCAAGGCGATCAAGGAACTAGCGCTGACCGCCGAGATGCTCGAAGCCGAGGACGAACTCCGATCGATGATGGACGAACTGGAAGCGCTCGCCGAGGAGAGTGCGGACGCGAAGCGAAAACACGTCGAGCAGGCCTACGAGAACGTCGCCTTTCACGCGGAAAAGCCGTTTTCCTTACTTCCGGACGGGCTTCGGGACGCGCTCGAGGGCGACGAACACAGTAGTGGACGGTAGCTCACTCGAATATGCTGCTCTGTTGAATAGATGCTGAGCCACGGTTACAGGGACTCACACAGTGATCCTATGTTGATGATGGCGAACATCAGGGCAATTTCACGGAACAGGCGATCGCAGACTGGCAGTACTGGCTCAACCGCTGAGAGCCATACGTTCGTGGTCGAACTATCCTCCCCAAAGACGGATAATAAACGTCTCATCGACCCTCGGCCAATCCACAGAGTGACCAAAGCAAACGAAGACAAGTAGGACAACATCTCCCGAGCCACAGGGTATCGACCGGTCGAGGGCTCTCAAGAGTTGTCGCCGGGGCAGTGTGTTCCGCATAGCGGCTCGCGGATGGGTTCCACGCGGAAGGTGTGGTGGTCCCACCAGATAGCTACTTTTCGAGGCGCTGGAGCAATTGGGTGACGTAGGGACTATTCTCCCAGCTCCGATGCGGGCTGATCGTTGTGAGCAGCGTTCGAGCCTCTTCGGGGCTCAGATGTCCGTTCCGGGCGTAGTCGATGATGAGCCGCGGTGTCGGGATGATCCGTGGCCCTTGCAGCACGGCGTGGATCAGTGGGAAGTTAGTTCCGCCGAACTCGTCTGTGAGAAACCCATCGACATCAAGCGCGTTTGCGAGGACGATGCCATCGGTTTCGCCGTCGTCGAGGCCGAACGTCGGCCGGGAGTCCGGCGTACCCTTACGTTCGTAGGGACCCTCGATCGTGAAGTGGTTTCGGGCCGCGAGGACGTTACTCGCAGCCGCAGCGTGAATATCCTGATACTGCGTGATGTCGCGGAGCTCTGCGACTACCTCCGTTGGCACGACCACTTCACACGAGGTGAGCAGGTACTGGAACGGGTCCGGAACGTCGGTGTCGACGGCCGCGTCCGCACGAGGCACAGCGAGACTGACGAGGGCGCTCGTGTCGACGACAACTGTTCGCAATCGTGGGCCGCTCATCGATCGTCGTCGGTCTCGGTGTCGACCGTCGTCACATCGCCTTCGTAAATGTCGACGTCCTCCGGGGCAGCGAGATCAAGTGGCACGTCCTCAAGGTCCGCTTTGAGGAGGTGGAGTCGCTGTGCGGTCTCGGCACCGACCAACTGCTTGACCGTCTCGAATTCGAGTTGGTCGTCGTAGTACTTCGTCGCGACCAATTCCTGAAACGTCTTGCTGTCGGCCGTGTCTTCGATGTACTCGCGAATTGCCTCAACAAGCAGATCCGTACGATCCTTATCGAAGAGGTCGGCGATCGCATCCAGCCGGTCGACGAGATACTCCGGCGACTGGAAATGGACCCGTCGCGGGTCGTCGCTTGCGCTCATTCTATGTGCAAGTTCTGCACATAGGCCCATAACGGTTTCGGCGTATGCATAGAGCTTGCATATAAACGCCCGTGAGACAGGAATGGCCTACGCCGGTCTCAGAGGGTGAAAAACACGTGGCTAGTCTGCGCTAGCTGGGGTGCTGTCTACGTCGACGTCGTCGAGAAGCGGGTAGTCGATGTGCATCTCGATTTTATCGAAGGGGACAACTGGCCGGATCGCCCCCCCAGGGCCACCTTCCTTGAGTTCGAGGATACCCAATACCTCCAGCTGTTTCAGATCTGCATGAACATCGGAGACGTCGCGGTCGACGAGTCGTGCAGCCTCCCGCATACTTGATGGGCGCTCTTTGGCGATGGCCTGTATGAGATCGAGGCGCAGTGGAGTGAGACTGTCGACGAGAGCGTCATAAGTCCCGAACTGGAGTACTGCACGCTCATCGCTTTCGTCCAGTTCATCAGCTTCAGCAGTCTGAATCGACCTGCGGGACCTCCTCGGGGATCGCGTTAGCATCGCCTTCGAGGAGTCGGAGTACAGCGTACCGGAGATACTCGTGTGTAGGGGAGTTCGTGGTTTGGGCGATCTGGTCGTACTGCTCTGCGACTCGCTCCGCTTCTGCCAGAACGGCTCTGAGATGTCGTTCTGTCATGATTCGGTGAGGCTGGAATGCGCCTCCGCCCCTCGGCGGGCGCTCAAAACTCGCTCTTGTGTAGAGCTGCGGAAAGACCCTGTAGTTACACTGAACCAGCCATAATCTAGGAATATGTCTTCTGCTCAGCCGGCGTTCGGAGCGATGTTTCGGGAGCTGATTGAGCTGGGCGTCGTTGAGATCGACACGGAGCCGCTCGATGCGGGCATCGAGCGGCGACTCAAGGAATTCTGGGAGAATATATCCTGTCCACGGTGCGGTCACAACGCTGTTCAAACGTGGCCGCATCTCGACCGTGTGTGGTGCCGTGACTGCAACTTCAAGCCGGTCTACACCTACGGAACTCCGTTTCACGAGAAGCACCTCACCGCAGGAGAGGTGCTTCTCGCGTTCACGCTCTACGCCGACACGTTGCTCAGTATCAACCAGATCGCACCGTTGCTCGGTCGGGCCTACAAAACCGTTCACACGGCGATTCGGGAGGTGGAAGCCGCGGTTCAGCGCGGCTTCCCCGTCGTCTGGGAACTTCTCGATCAGACCATCGATGGACCGACGCAAGTCGACGAATCTGGGACGGTCTGTTCGGGCTACAAAGGACAAGAGCCGCCGCGGAACAGCCGTTCGCGCGGCGGCTCGTCCCAGACAGGCCGATCACGCTGGCGGGGACGCCACGGTGATCAGCTGACGCTCGTCGCGGCGTGCCGCGACTCGCTTCGCGTGATCCGTGGTCAACCTGGCATCGACTTCAGCGGTGATCTTGAGCCAGTGATTCAAGAGGCTGAAGACCTCTCCCAGCGGTTGGGAGAAGTCTGGACCGACGGCCTCCAAGCCTACCGAGAGATGGAGCGTGACCACCGAACGGTTGTCCACAAGGAGAGATACGTATCGCCTGACGGCGTCCACATTAACCAAGCTGAGTGCCTGTTCTCGCTCGTTCAGCCGTGGCTGCGGAAGTTCCGCGGCCTGTCCAAGCAGGGCTTGGAACAGGCCGCGCACACCTTCGGCATCATTCGGTCACTCAACCTATCTGGTGAATCTGTCGAGACAACTATTGACTGCCTCGTTATTGGGTCTTTCCGCAATTCTACATAAGAGCGCTAGCCGTTAACCAACATCGGTTGCTACTGGATGAGTAATGTTGGTTAATTGGGCTGGTTCCCTGTGGGGGCTGCTACGCTGTCGGCTCAGCAGGGATAACTCGCAGATCTCAGTTCAGTACGGATGGTAGCTCGGAGCGATATCCCCGGTTAGTACACTGCTCTCGAAGGCGTTGCTTTCGCTGCCCTCGAGGTCGATGATTCGATAGACTGCATCACCGCTCCAGTCACACTCCTCGCTCGAACACATCGCACTAGCCAGGGCTCCGTTCTCTGTATCGAGATGGATGCTTTGGAGATCGAGTGGCTCGCTACAGAGTGGGCACGTCGCCGGAACTTGCGCATATCGGTAGCCCGTACTGATGTCGATGTCATCTTGCTCAGCGTCGATGCCACGAAGCCCTTCGACGAGATGGCCGACTCGTGAACGGAACTCGGTGAGAAGCGCGTTGCGGGCTTGCTCGTCGATGGGGAGCTCGGCGCTATCGAGAGTGATCGTTATTCGATACGCTGACGTCTTGTTGGAGTCTTTCATCTGGTTCACCTCTGGGGGTACGTTTGATTCCCCCGCACCCCTTTGGGGGAGAAAAACTATCCCCAGCTGTTCTCCTCCGGCGTTAATGGGTGGTTCCACTCTCGAGAGTGGCAACGATATCGAATGGATCGGAGAGGCGGAGGTTATCACGCTCAGAGTTAGGAATCAGACTATAATAGTCTGAACTATAACATTCCAATTCCTATTACAGCGGGCCAATTTATCGAGCCACCACCGACTAAGGTTCCGATAGACACTTCCGAATGTTGTGTCAGTCTTCTTGTGAGCGGATGTCGCTGGCCTGCTGTTCAAGTCGCCGGAGGATCTGAATGCGTCCTTGGTTCGCGTTCTCGTAGGCGACACACGCTCGCAGCGTCTCCATATCGTGAATCGTCACGATCCCTGCATTGATGAGTCGAGAGTTTGGTGGCTCAAGACGTTGTTTTGGTGTAAGACTGTCCGATTCTACAGATTGGTCTGATAACTCACTCACTGGTATTCGCCTCACGCTCTTGAGGCGAGGAGAAACACCTCTAGTTTGGAGCTGCTTCCGTGACCGGCTAGTACCGCTTCTCTTTGTAGCGGATTTTCAACCGAGAGGCGGGAGTAGCATCAGAATTATCTGGTTGATTCATTGAGCAGTGTGATTCCTCGTTCAACTACCGCGTCCGTGATGAACAGGCTCGTTTCTGTTTGGAGTGCCCGCATCAGCTCGGCTGCTTTTGATTTGGTGAGTTCCCCACGAGTGTATGCGAGAACAATGACACCGATTGAGCCATGCACCTCGACATTGACATCCTCAGCAGCGTCACGGGCTGCAAGGTCGTCAGTTAAAAGGACAGCTGAGCGCTCAGATGCGACCGCAAGAGCGGCAGTCTCTCCAGGGTCTAAATCAACGATGGGTTCGGTTTCCTCTGCCTCGACAAGTTCATACTCGAGATGATCGAGCGCAGACGGAACCGTGCCTGCCTCGAGTTCTTCGTATACGGTCTGTGGAATGAGTAACCCATCGACTGCCGAGAGCAACTGAAGCGCGTCAATTTCGTCGAGATGAATTAGTGGGCCTGTATCAGCGACCGCAACGATCACGCACGTAGGCCCCACTGAACATCGTCTTCGACTGCCTGCAGTTCACGTTCTGCACGCTTGACGCGGTCACGCCCAACGAGTTCGATCGCTGCTTCTCGATCGATTTCGTCGTTCACGTACCGCGAGAGGACGAGGTCTATCCAGAGGTCTTCGACACCGCGTTCCAACGCCTGTTCGAGGATCTCCGACTCGGGGATGCCCCGCGCTTCCGCGATTTCTTGCACCCGTTCGGTGAGATCCGTGGCCATGTCTCCACAATTGCTCTGCGATGACTTAAACGTCCGTGGATACGCTATTGGCAGCCCAAGTTAGTTTGTGCGGTAGTTCGCGTCAGTGTCGATCTCGTCGTACATGCGGCCGAGCATGTCGAGTGCTGACTGGAAGTGCGCGTAGTGCTCGTTTGCGAACGCTACGGTTTCTTGGAGGGAGATAACGGGCCGTCCGTCGACCATCTCGGCCTTGATCTGTGCCTCCGACTCGAGGACCACCTGTATCGAACTATCGAGGTCGTCAGCGGGCTGGCGCTCTTCTGCAGTCGGGATTCCGAATCGATCGAAGAACTCCGTCCAGGCGTCGAGCTCGGATTCGTGGACGGCGATGAACAGCGGATAGTCCTCTGGGTCGCGAGCGACCTGGTAGCCACCGCGGGTCCAGACGTAGACCGCATCGATGGCAGTGAATGCATACTCCATACCCGCGAACTGCGGGAGGACGTACGCCTCCGAGATCGACAGCGGCGAGATGTCTGTTGCCGCCGTCAGGAACTCGAGACCGGCGTCTCGGATTGTCTGGTCGACGAGCTGGAGGCCATCATCGTACACGACGTATCCCGCCTCTTCGAGGCGATTCACGACGCGCCGAATCGTCTCCCGGTTCTCGTCGATTTTCCGCGCGACGCCGGAGATGGAATCCCCTGGGTCAAGCGCGAGAATGACCTTGAGTTCCTTCTCACCTCACACTTCGTACATCCTATGGTTACACAATTCTGTGCAACAGACAAAAGAATTACTCTTCGTGTGGGTCTACTGGCTGGATTTGGCGAGCGTCTTCGGCGAGGTCGTGGATGTACTCGCGAAGCGTCTCCATATCCTTGCGGGCCTCTTCCAGCGTTTTCGCCTTCACCTTGGCTTTGATCTGGTCTTCATCTCGCGTCCCGGTTCCGCGTTTGAGTTTCACGGTCAGCGAGACACCAACATCAGTGCGCTCGACGCGCTCTGTTTGCTCCGTTTGATCTCCGTTTATTGCCGATTCTGCCGAGTCGGTGGCTGGTTGCTTCGAGTCAGACATTTTATTCTCACGAGGACTATTGGAGGGTCCTCGCACCCCTCCCGAGGGCAAAAAACACGATTCTATCAGACGCCGTCCTTGGGTTATCCGTGCAGCCTGTAACAGGCAACCTCACTGTCCTGCAGACGCTGCGAGAACCTCTGGGGCGTTCACACCAAGGGCGGACTCAATCTCACTACTGGTGAGTCGCCAATGCTCTGTGGGACCGGCGCACTCCAGTTGACTCACAACCTCGCTCTTGAACTGGGTGTAATGCGTTAGCGCAAATTCTTCGTCCTCGGTGTAGTCGAGCAGGAGCGCGAGTGCGAGCTGCGCTGGCCCACTCCCACTGTATCCCCATTCGAACCCCGAGGGACTGTGGTTTACCAGCTTGAGGCTTCGGTCTGGAGTGAGGCGTGAGCGTGTCATAGAACTCTTCACACACTACAGTTAGATTGATTACTGTTATAGCAGATAACTCGTTTAGAAGTTCATACACTGAGTGTACGGTATTTAGAAACAGTTAGAGAGTGCCCTTTCGTTTCCGAATAATGATTGCTCGAACCCGTTCAACGTGGTTCGTCTCTGATTGAAGGAATGCTGTGAGGTTGGCTTCGACGATCTCGGAGCGGCTGACTCCGAGATCGTCACACTCAGCGACTAGTTCATCCACTTCTCGCACGATTTTCTTGTCAACAGCGACGCCGAACTTCTCTTTCGCCATAGCTACGACAAGCTAAGAACAGCGTGCACCAAGTGTACGGCGCTTTCAATCTGTTAGAGTTGATTCAACAAACCATGAGAACTCCTATGAAAATCCTGCAACGAAAAATAGCAGGTGATTGATGATAATTATTGGGGTGAGCTTCAGCTCACCCGAATGTAGGCCATCGAATCACCAGACAGCAGTGATCTCCGACCGGTTCGTTA
>NZ_QXIJ01000028.1:0-11537 GCF_003665925.1 Halobellus sp. Atlit-38R | reverse complement strand
GCGTGCTGCGACGGGCCGGCTACCGCGTGGATCCGCTTGATTCGGGCTGCTGTGGGATGGCCGGGACGTTCGGCTACGAGTCCGAACACCGCGCGATGAGCGAGGCGATCGGCGAGACGCTCAAGGGGCAGGTCGACGCCAGCGAGGCGGAATCCGTCGTCGCGCCCGGCGCGTCCTGCCGGACCCAGCTCAACGACCTCGGGGCGACTATCGACCCGGCGCTGTTCCCCGACCACGACGGGAGCCACGACGAGCCGCCGACGCCGATCGAGGCGCTCGCGGCCGGACTGGTTGAGTAGATTTGGGGCGAAATTCAGAACTAGGAACTATCCAAATCGATCGGGCCCACGTGCTATTTATACGAGGTGCTCCAGATAGAGCTATGATGATGTTCGGGGTCCTAACCGTTCTCGATGAGCAGAACCATTGAATTCGACAGTAACGGGTGAAGAGAATGTACTAATACTAGTACCTACATATTATTATCTGCAAGAATTAAAAATAGTGTATATTGGATTCCCTCAGATGTTGCAGGATACAAAAGAGATATTTGAAATATTCATAGTAAGAATAAGTGATGCGTAACGAAGAGCTTCAAAAATCTGATTCCAACGGACGGTCATTTATCCCTGGTACGACAATTGGGAATCTGCACCGGCACTGGATGGCATTAGATCGTGGTTGGAAGGCGATTTGTATCGCTTCGGGACTTGTTCTCGTACTTATGATGGGTGTGTCTATACCGTGGTAGCTATGCGACCACTGCGTGCGCTTGCTCCCGGTTTGGGTGTATTGCTAGTACTTGGCCTTCTCGCTCGAGGTATAACCGCACTCATTCCATTTGAGAGCCACCTGATAATCGTTATTGGATTAGGGGTGCTTGTTGCTAATACAATCGGGATCCCTAGATGGGCAGAGGGTGGCGTCCAAACCCACAGCCTGTGGCTAGAGACAGGGATTATCTTGATGGGTGTCACAGTTGTACTCCAACAAGTCGTTGATGCGGGAGCTCAAGTACTATTAGTTGTCGGGTTTGCCATCTGTGGTACAGTGATAACAGTCGAAATACTAGCCCGCGAAATTTTCAATATTCCAGAGAAGATCGGATCGCTTCTTGCAGCAGGTGCAGGGGTATGCGGTGTCTCAGCCGTCGCAGCAGTAGCAGGAAGTATCAAACCCAACCAACAACATATCGCGTATGCAGCTGCAACAGTACTGTTGTTTGATGCTGTTTCCCTTGTTGTGTATCCGGCTATCGGACATCTTCTTGAACTCTCAGATCTCGTCTTCGGTATCTGGGCTGGTGCGACAATGCTCAGTACCGGTCCGGTCACTGCTGCTGGATTTGCATATTCGAAGACTGCAGGCGAATGGGCGGTGTTGGTTAAACTCACTAGGAATGCACTCATCGGTATCGTCGCAATCGGCTATGCACTGTATTACAGTCGACAGGGAACAACAGATGCGACAGTTGAAAGCAAATGGCGGTACCTGTGGACAAGCTTTCCAAAATTCATCATAGGATTTGTGGCTATAATGTTACTCAGGAGTGCAGGAGTATTTTCGGAGGCTCATATTCGTGCTATCGGCAATACATCGAATTGGTTATTTCTTGTTGCATTTGCTGGACTGGGATTGAGTATCGATATAGACGAACTACGAGATTCGGGGCTTGAGCCTGTGCTTGCTGTAGCGTTGAGCCTACTTGTAGTGAGCAGTCTTACGTTAGCTGCACTTCGCTATGTCTTTTGAGACAACTATTAGCATCACAACAGTAACTAATTCGCTGTTCTTGACACGTCCAAATCACAGCACGGTGGAAACACAATACCTAGAGGACCTACAGCCCGTAGCTGTCAACAAAAGATTATAAATCAGACATACTAACTACGGGATCGCCACGCTTGATATTGAGTACTTTGTTACTACTGCAGTTTACCACCGAAGATAGCCGTAACCCGCTCGCACATCCGAGCAAACAGCTACTCTCAGTGCGGAGTGGCCGCAACTTCGTACTCAGATAGTATCGTTCTGTGAATCGGTGCCCCAATAGGGCAAAAGATATTTTATCCAGTTAGACTATCTAAACGAAACTTCCTCACAAAGGCTGCCTTGCTAGCTTACATACAATCTTTGTTTCGCATAAGACTATTCTAATTCCTTGATTCGCTGGAAATTGAGCGGGGCTGAGTTAATGTTAGCCACATCCTAAAACAGGCCAGATAGTTGCATTAGCTTGTCATTAACAAATGGTACAGCATCTTTGTGACGAAGTGTGGCTTCACCTACACTGGGTCTGCGGCTAGCATCTCAACCGCAGCTGCAGCGGCGGTTCGATCCCGTCGGTGGGCGTCCCCCACGCGGGGGAAAGAACACTATGACAGATCCAGCCGAGGTCTCACGACGAAAGGGACTCGGCCCCACCGGCGTCGCGTTTGGTGACGCTGGTTTACACACGGGTGTGTGCGTCAACAGTACGGGGTCAGTCAACGGCACGATCGTCACTACGCGGACGATGAGCTCACCCTTCGACTCCGACTGGAGGCAAGTGCCCGCAGGAGTTCCTCGGCGGACGATCAAGCAGTTGGATCGCTCGCTAACGAATCGCGATGACACATTCAAGACTACGCAATGACACACGACATACGAAATAAAACACGCGCAGTAATCCTGGCTGCGCTGATGGTCGTCTCCGTCTTCGGAGGGACCATAGCCTTTGCCGGGACTGCTGCCGCGACTGCGAACGGCGTTGACTTCGACGGTCAATCAGAAGTTATCGTTCAAACGTCCGACGACATCACTGTGAACGGTGATGTCACCACGGACAATACAGACGTACGGGTGTATATAGACGCAAACAACAATGGGACCTACGATAGTGGAGAGTCCGCCGCTGTGGTTGACGCTGGAGAGATCTCTGAGGGTTCATTTGAAACCACTATTAGTCCCAGCGTAGAAACGACGGCCAGTGGAACGACTGTGTATGTCCATCAGTCGAATTCCAGCCTTAGTGACGGCGCTTCGTACTCGAGCGCCGCTGATGAGTCCGTTGGGACGCTCATCGTTGATGACACGCCAGTGTCGTTCAACGATGACGACATCCCAGAGGACGGTCTGTACACCACTCACACGCCTGAGATCAATCAGAACGTCACTGACGCGATCTCTGGTGTGGACGATCATACAGTGCAGGTGACGCTCCGACGGAACGGAGACAAGTACTACTCCTATGAGATCGGGGCGCAGACCGTCAACGACGGTGTCCGCTATGAAGATAATTACATCACGATCCGTCCTGGGGATGGTGAAGTCCCTGAACTGGTCGATGGCGACTACACTGCTACCCTCTCGGCGGCAGATAAGGCGGGCAACCGTAATTCAACCACGCTCACGTTCACCGTGGACACGGGCGCACCGACGTTCAGCCTCAACAGTCCGGCCGACGGCGCTGTTGTTGGCGATACCGCACAAGAGATCTCGGTTGAGGTCTTTGACAGTAATGTCGACAGTGCGAACCTGACGATCACTAACGAATCGGGTGAATACTCCGAAACGTTCACGCGGAGTTCCAGCGGTACGTTCTCCGTTGTCCCCGGAACCGATACCTCCGCGGAACTTCCGAACGGGACAATCACGATTGATGTGAATGCGACGGACGCGGCCGGTAACTACGCCGAAGCGTCCTATTCGTTTGAGGTAGACAACATCAAACCCCACGTCACAGATATCAACCTCTCATCAACTGAGATCAACACCAAGAACAATGCAGGCTCGGAAACGCTGACTGCCGCCTTCGACGAGCCGGTACAGCCCGGCACTGTGGAAGCAATCGTCAGCGTCGACGGAACGACGGTCCGTCTCAGCGACACCGTTGGATCAAACGACGATAACACGGTCGTTGATCTCCGCTTTGATGTCAGCTCCTACACGGCAACGAACGATTCTAGCATCGTGACCGTTGATAAGGCGTCAGATAGTGTCGGGAACTCGCTGCAGAACACGGCGAATACGACGTTCTCGATCGACACGCAAACGCCGACCATTTCCTTCAGCGAGATTGGAGACAATGATGTCATCAGCGGATACGCGAACATCACTGGTGGCGTCACCGTCGATACCAGCCCCGCTGTTGACGACGTCGAGTCCGTCAACTACTACCTGATTCCTGGCGGCACTGGAGCCATCCCGGCAGGCTTCAGCAAGGATGACGCGGTTGCGGTCTCTGAGCCGAAAAACATCGACACGACCGACCTGCCAGATGGCTCGCACACGCTCGTTGTCACTGCGACCGACAACGCGAGCAACGAAGTGTACAATAATAAGACACTCACGATCGACAACAACGAACCGTCGCTCTCCTACAACCAGGATGCGGTCCTGACCGGAGAGGTCGATCTCAGTGAATTCCTCACGGTGAACGGCGCTGACTACGGTGATTCATTCACCTACGAGTACAGCACCGATGGAGGAAATAGCTGGACGACGGCCACGGATGGCACTATCAATATCAACGACCTTGGAGAAGGGACCTACAAGTTCCGCGTGACAGCTAGTGACGTTGGCTTCGAGGCAGACAACACCGACGAGTTGACCACCGTCGGTGTTGAGGGGAAGAAACTCAGCCTCGACGCGTTCGATATTAGCGCGGACGGAGATACCCTGACGGTCAGCGTTACGACTGACGTTGAGCTCGACCGTCTGAATGTCAGCGTCGCAACGAGCGATGAGTTCCGGATGCAGAGTTCGGATCTCCTCGAACTCGACGATGGTGACTTCACGCAGACAGAGTCAGAGAGTGGGTTCACGTATGTCGCAACGAGCGACCAGGTGAGTGACCTAGACTCGATCGTGCGTGACGGTCAGTTCACGGCGACGTTCCAGAATGCGAGTGTCGGTGAGCAGTACCTCGAGACGGCTGCCACGGACTCTGCAACCATCGATACCGAAGATGTCTCTGTCACGGACGCTGACGTCGTCAGCGCTGACAAAGATCAGCTCGACGTTCGCGTTCGCTTCAGCGAACCGGTCGCATCCGATGTGGCTCCCGAGAGCTTCGGTGGTCACAACGTCATCGTCCAGAGTGACGAACCGGCGAAACGTGATGGCGTCGTCAACTACACGATTCAGGGAATGGCCCAAACCGGCGGCGACAAGATGCTAACCATCACTGACCTCACTGAAGAGTTCGGCACGGATACGACCGACTCCACGGGCGCGGACCTGACATTCTCGCTCGATCTCTCGGAAGGAACGAACGTTGTGTCCGTTCCGGCTGAGACGGGAGCGGTCCCGATTGACTCGCTCAACCTCGACGGCGTCAACTCCATCTGGGAGTACGACGACGGCGAATGGGCGAAGCACGTCGTCGCAACGGGTGACGGCTCGCTCACCGAACTCAATGGCGGTCTCGGATACGTCATCACTGCGGACGAGGACACCGAAGTTGACTACGAAGTCCAGAACACGCCTGTTCCGGGCGTCGAACGCAACAGTGAGTCCCTCGAAACTGGCTGGAATCTGATTGGCCACTACCAGGAAGGAAGCCAAGACGTCGATCAGGCCTTCATCGGTCTGACGGGCGTCTGGTCCGTTGAAGACGGTTACACGGGTGAGCAGCCACAGAGTCTCGCCCTCGAACAGGGCTACTGGATGAACGTCAACCAGGACGCGCTCCACGCCCCTGTCAGCTACGACGGTCCGCAGAGCGAACAGCCAGAAGTCTTCAACACCCAGATCGGAGACGGAACGGCTGTCTACGACGGCTACAACCTTGATATGGCGTTCGAGGTGAGCCACGACCAGCCGATTGAGGAGGTCCGCGTTATTTCGAGTGACCTCAACATCGACACGCAACTGACGTTCGCGTCCGATGCAACGTCTTATGACAGCACTGGCGCCGACGCGCCCGTGGCCGTCGGTCAGCCGACCCCCGAAGCACTCTCTAATGGGGAGGCAGCAGTGACGATCGCGGTCACCGACATCTACGGTAACACGCAGTACGTGACGAAGACGGTTAGCGTCGACAACACGGCACCGTCCGTGAGTAACGTCCAGATCAATGACGACAAAGATCAAAACGGTGTCGTGGCTGACGGTGATTCGGTGACGATCACCGCAGACGTCTCCGACGCGAGCCCGGTCAGCAGTGTGACTGCTGATGCGAGCGGCTTCGGTGCCGGTAGCGTCACCCTCGTTGATGACGGCTCGGGTGCCGACCAGACCAGCGGTGACGGTACCTACACCAAGACGATCGTGGTTGACGGCACAAGCACCAGCGACGGTGACCAGTCCGTCACAGTCAGCGCAATGGACGCTAACGAAAACGGTGGCTCGCAGGCTACCGAATCCGGCACGCTGACTGTCGAGTAAGAACAGCTCGCTAACTAACTTCCAACCGCTTTTTATAGCAAACAATACACTTACAAGATCCAATAAATGATACAGAAAAAACATCTCGCGCGGCTGGTGGTCGCCCTAATCGCCCTTTCGGCGGTCTTGGGAGCGGCGACCCCGGCCGCGGTTGCACAATCGGGTCCACCATCAGCGCCCCACAACTACTATGGGACAGTGACAGGGACCAACGGGAACGCGATCTCTGGCGTGACCGTAACAGTCACACAAGCCAACACCGACTACGAGGTCACCGCCACGACCGACTCTAACGGAGAGTATTCAGTTGACGTCAATACCACACAGGTTGATACGTCTAAACAGGTCACCATCTCCGTTGGGGACAAATCCAAGTCCCGCGACGTAAACACTGCTGAAGCAACGGAAGTCAACTTCCAACTTGACCAGCAGCAAACCGAGTCGCCCAGTGACGGTGGCGACACTGGTGGCAATACTGGTGGAAACACTGGCGGCAGTACTGGCGGCCAAGCCGACAGCCCGGCCGATACGCCGAGCGACGGAGACACGCCCGAACCGGTTTCGGAGACGGCCGACCTCGATCAGGATGGCGCCGCGCAGATCCAGCTTTCGGGCGTCACGGGCGCAACGAGCGTCTCTGTGACCGTTCCGGGTGTGAGTGGTCAAGCGACCGTCGAAGAACTGCCTGAGCTGCCCGCTGACGTTCCCGCTCCCCCAGGTCAGTACGTGAGCGTGGTCGACATCGCCGCGCCGGATCCGGCTGAAGGCGAGTCCGCAACAGTCTCGATCAACATCTCGCAATCACGCCTGGACGAACTGGGCGTGAGCGCCGAGCAACTGGTCATCCAGCACTACCGCGACGGTGCGTGGGAGACGCTCGAAACGAGCGTCGAGAGCCAGAACGGCGAGATCGTCCTGAGCGCAGAGACGACCGGCTTCTCGCCGTTCGCGGTCACGGCGCAGGAGCAAGCGCAGGTGACGACGACGGCGGCCGATACGACTGCCCAGCCGGATGAGACGACAGAATCGGCGACCCAAGCGACGACGACGTCGCCGCCCAGTGATGATGGCGGGGCCGGCCCGCTGCTCATTACCGGCATTATTATCGTCGTTCTGGCACTCATCGGAGCGGTGTACCTGACGAATTCCGGAGAGTAGCCAGTCGTCACCGGCTGTTTCTCTTTTTTGCGTGCGCGTGATTAGGCGTGAACGACAGCAGATACAACAGGAGAGAGATCATCAAGGAATCTGCGAAGGTTTGACGCACTCTGAGCATCGACGCCAATGATTACACCTTCGTCAGATTCCTGATAATGGAGCAAAAGCCACTCGCTGTATAAATAGAGTGAACACCGATACTCACCGAGTATGGCTGATTGCAGTTTATTCTGAGAGATCCCCTCATCCCGAAGATCAGCGACGAGAGTGTGCAGATCGTTCGAATGGATATCACTCTTGGTGACTGTTGTTTCCGCAGTGGGAGACAAATAGAGCGTCCGAATATCAGAATCGTCATATGCGACTGCGAGGTTAAAATACTCACCGAGATCATCGTTAAGATACCGTACGAGTTCTTGTTCGTCGTTGTGGAGGTGGTCGTGGGGGGACACAGTTGCAATCCAATTAGAATATAAATATATGTTTTTAATCACTTGGAACGGGGAATCCTGAGCCTTTGGTCCACTCGGATACTCCAGAAGCGATGCAATAGAATAGTCAGACCGCGGTCATCCCCAAGCGACTGAAAGCTCGCCTGCAGGCGCTGGATCCGCAGTCAGCGCTGTCTCTGTCGTTGGGTCGTCCCCGGCTGCAGTAGTTAGTGACCCATCTGTGCCTGTATCGCCGATCCCGCTAGTACACCCAGCGAGAACAACCATTCCAAGAACTGCAAGAATGGCAAGGAGTCGTCGAGAGGACATACGTGTACCTGGGTCAGCGAATAGTTAGTCGTTCTGTTGGGAGCCGTCACGGTACGGCATTCACAGCAATAGTGGAATCGGTCAGCAGATGGTTCCGGAACTCTATCCTGAAAAGACGACACAAGGTGGACGTCGCCTTCGAGATTCGCAAGCCGGCAGGTAAGCGGTAGGGAAGGGTAGTTTACATTGAAGCAAACTCCTCACCAGAATCAGGGAGATACTCAATGATACTTCGATGAGCACCGAATTCGCTGATAATCGTCTGTAGCGCGTCGACGACGGTCGCGATGTCGCGATTGAGCTTATGTTCCCGGTACGTTCCGCCGTCCTGACCACGGTGTTCCATATGCGAGAGTGTCAGGTTGAGAATCTCGAAATCAGACAGGAAGCTGCGCATCCGCCGGGCTGTACGAGGATCTCGACCTTGGAATTCGCAGAGTTCTTTGTAGCGCTGGTAGACAGTCCGCGAACGGGCCGGCGTCGCATCCTCGGCAGCGAGTGTGGTTAGCGCGTAGAGCGTGAGTTGCTCGTGTTCGGTGAGATCGCGCATAATGTCCATACTTTGCTGTGCCTCGAGTTTTTCCTGGGCGCGTTCGACGTGATCGGTCGTAACCGAATCCGCACTCTCGGTGCGTGCAAGATCTCCCGCCTTCCGAAGAAGTGTAATTGCCCGTCGAGCGTCGCCACCATCCTGACGACCGAGAGCGGCACACAACGGAACCACACCCTCTTCGAGTGCGCTCTCGTGGAACGCGATTTTTGCCCGCTGTTCGAGAACTTTCTGGAGCTCTTCTGTACCGTACGGCGGGAACGAAATCTCGGTTTCACACAGCGATGATTGAACCTTCGCGTCGAGTTGCTCTCGGAATGTTGAGTCGTTACTGATCCCGATGAGACCCAACTGAATGTTGTCGATATAGCCGTTGTTGTCGGCACGGGTAATCTGGTAGAGGAACGTGTCGTCCGTGATATGGTCGATCTCGTCGAGAACGATGATCACGGTCCCCGAGAGCTTATTGAGTTCATCCCAGAGAAGACGATAGACCTTGGATTGGGGATGGCCGGTTTCGGCGATGTGGTGTTCGGGCTCTCGGAGATTGTTCACGAGACTAATCGCCGCCTGGTAGCTCGTGCTGAGACCGTCGCAGTTGAGCGAGATGACAGAAAGGTTGACCTCGAAATGTTCGGCTGATTCTTGGAGTTCGTTCAATAGGAAGTTCGTTACAGCGGTCTTGCCGACGCCAGTCTTGCCATAGATGAAGATGTTGTCAGGGTACTCTCCGTTGATGATCGGCTGCAGGGCCGCTTCGTACTCCTCGATCTCGTTATCACGCCCAACGATGTCGTCTGGAACGTACTCGACTTTGAGTGTATTCCGCCGTTTGTACAGCGTATCGTCTGGCTGAAATCGAGGAGTCATATTGTCCCCGACTGATTCAGGCTAGAAGCATAACTGTTTCGACCACCGTTTCCGCTATTTCCAGTATAACCGCTATGGGGCGTGAGTTCCACTATTCGATATCGACCCCGTCGTTTCCAGTTTCTTGGAGGAGTGTCGTGTTGGCTGTCACGGGGAGAGAACACAGAAAACCCGACTCTCGATGAACAACCCCACCCCACTATTTCCAGTAAACCCAGCAGATCGCGGATGACTGACCCACCCCGTCGTTTCCAGTAATTCGCGGTAACTCCAGGTAGCGAGTCACGGGTGAGACAGACCACAGGGTTCCAGTATTTCCAGTAAACGCTTCTTTATATACTCGATAGGCCCCGCTGTTTCCAGTATACTCGGTCAGAACACGAACCGGCAGACTGCGGAGGGCTCTGTTGACGAGAATGACGGAACACCCCCTCCCCACTATTTCCAGTAAATCACCACGAAAGAGAGCGACCTAAGAAGAAGAAACTCTAAACTTTAGAAAAGTTTATATTAATAGCGTTTGAGCTAGTCCGTAGGAGAGCTAGAGCTCGGTTGTTGTTGCAGTTGGTTCTAGTGAAAGAAAGCAACTTGAGAGTTCGGGAGACCTTCGTCACTAGCTTTACTGGAAATAGTGGGGGGAGAGTAGGTGCCTAGAGCCGCTAGTTCCCATCGTGTCAGTGTATTAGTGGAAATAATGGAGTCTGACTCTCGTCAGACAATCTGGGTAGGTTAACCAACGTGGAGGAGGAATGCTGTTCACTCGTTGGTTAATGACCAACCGTGAGTAGCACCAACGTCTACTCGTGTTCGACGAGCGGATGAGACGAGATTACCATCCACCACACACCACCATTTCCAGTGAATCGCCCCGGGGTCAAGCCCCGAGGCTTCCCGTTTCCACGACGCGCTTTGCAGATACCGACGTGGTATCCGTAGGGAGCGCAGTCTCCACAGGCGTTGATTCGGGCCATCCCAGCCCTAATTCAGAAAAGCCTCTGTTCAACACGTTCAACGAAGCGTTTGCGTCACGGTCACACTCGAAGCCACACACTGGACACGAATGCTCACGAACCCAGATGGGTTTCGCCGTCTCTACACCGCACGACGCACACTCTTTCGTCGTGCCCCGAGCATCGACCTGAACGACGTGCGTTCCGTGCAAGTCGGCCTTGTATTCGAGCAGGTTAATGAACTGTCGCCACGCCACGTCCTTACAGTGAGTGAGACGCCGACATCGCTTCGCTCGACGTACTCGGTTCGGTTCGTGCGCTCTTCACTGGACGACGATTCAACTGCTCGGCTTGGTTGTTGCTTTGAGTCAGACATTCGCTCTCCACGAGAGCCCTTTGACAGCTCTCGCGACCTTTCAGAGGGTGAAAAACAAGTGGTTAGTCTGCGCTAGCTGGGGTACTGTCTACGTCGACGTCGTCGAGAAGAGGATAGTCGATGTGCATCTCAATTTTATCGAAGGGGACAACTGGTTGAATCGCTCCCCCAGGACCTCCTTCTTTGAGTTCGAGGATGCCCAGCACCTCCAGCTGTTTCAGTACAATTGTGCTCACTACTATGCCGAGTTCCCCATCGTTTCCCGGCCCAACACAGATCACGCTGTGTCCGGACATACTTGTACTGATGGGTGGTATCAACTGCTATGACGGGCAAGGACGAACCGACACAGCACTATACATTGGATACGTCGACAGACCTCCGTACAGCACTTGAGGCGGCAGCGGTCGAGTATCTCGATGTCGACGAACACCGAACGATTGTCATCTATCAGCAGGCGATTATTATGGTAATCGCCACGGAGGGACAGGCAACAGAAGCAC
>NZ_QXIJ01000027.1:0-12475 GCF_003665925.1 Halobellus sp. Atlit-38R | reverse complement strand
GGCAAAGAACATTGGACTGCAGTATCTCCGTCGCCGGCAAAACGCAGACGACGGAGGCGCACCCGTAGACGTGCGCCTGAATCGCGGGACGCTGAACGTGAGCGGGGAGTACAACCCTCCCGCCTCTGGTGAGGCGTAGAACGGGAGTCCACGCGAAAGCCCTTCCCTCAACGAGCGAGCGGGTCCTTGGACCCCGAGCGAAGTAGGGGAGGGTCGTTTACTCGGCGGATCATATAGAGCTCCCCAGTTGGTTTGTGAATGTATTTTCGGCGGCAAGACAGGACATACACGGTTGGCGGAATTATTTGACAATTCCCCCATCCCTCGGATGCCAACCGCTTCGGAGCTAAGCCCCGTGGCATCCACTTTGGCACTCTTTGAATCCGTCCCGGACAACTGTTAGGAATCGTCAGACGTCGCGCCGCCGCAGTTTGCTCAGTAATGCTTGAATAAGAGTTGTCGGACGTCGTCTTTTGTCCGGGCTTGCGTCGTTGTTCCGTCTGGGAGATCGACTTCGTATGGGGAATCGCCATCCGTGGTTTGACGCCATTTGTCGCCGTGATCGTTGAGCAATTGGTTTGCTGAAGCCAGCACAGATTCTGTACTGGTGGTTGCATCCGTGGGTCCTGATTCCCCAGTGGATTCAGTACTATCAGTGTCACTTCTGCCTGCCTCAACTGCATCTGAGTCCGGTTCAGAAGCTGAATCGCTGTCGGTCCCTGGTTGTGCGCTGGTGTTGTCTGCAGTGGCTACTTCGTCTGCTGATGGGTCAGATGCATCTGACTCGGTCTCTTCGAGCCGGCTTGTCAGTTCCTTGGGACCGAGCGTTGACAGTAACATACCACGCATTGTGTCTGCGTCGATTCCACTCCCGGGGACCTCCTCAACTTCGGCAGCGACGCGCTGGAGGGTTGGAAATGTCGCAGTAGCGATTTTCTCATATGCGTCTTTCCCAGGGTCGTGACGCCTCTCAGGCGGGGTATATGTATCCAGAAGGTATTGGATCACATCTTGAGTCCGGATGTGGCCATACGTGTCAATATATGTCTGTTCAAGATCACGCCGGATTTCTTCAATCGCAGTTTGTTGTGCCTCCGTAACCGTAATCTCGGGCATACCCTACACTCTCATCGCCAGTGTCGTGTATTTTTGCACTAATGCCCCCTCAAAGCAATCCAAGGAGCGAGCGACGGAGTAAAGTGGGGAAGAAGTCACCCTCGATCAAGAGTTGTAGTCGTCATCGGACGTGTCCGTCACTGTCCACGTTGTCGACTCAGTGTGGGCGCCGAATGTTCAAGATGGCGGCGGTTAAACTGAGGGTATGGAGTGTCCGCGCTGTGGAACGACGCTGACATCTTATACGCGCCCAGAGGGAGAGTTCGTTGCGGTTGTCTGTGAGCAGTGTGGATTCGCCAATATCCCTGCCTCTCACCACGGAGAGAGTATCGCCGAGGAGTCTTGGGAGCACGCGATTGATCGCTTCCAGAACACAATTGGGCCCGTACTCAGCGACGCTGATCCACAAATTCGGACCAAAAGTGTCGACGTTCCAGACACACAGTTGGCGTCTATGGATGAGGTATCGCTCGAAGCTACAGGAGTCGCTGTCGGAACCGTGATTAACTCCACAGGCACCGCCTCAGAGACGGCAGCCGAGTCGGACTCGGATCCCGAGCCGAATCCAAAGTCCGCTCTTTCTTCCGAGAGAAATGCTAACAGCACTGGTAGTGTAGATTCGAGCGGGGCTTCGAGCGAATCTCCTGATGACGAGGGTGCTCAATCCGGGTCTGTGGATGGCAGAGCCGAAACAGAAACCAATACCGAAACCAACACGTAGCGAGGGGAATCCGTGGACACGATGCAGGGGCTTCAAAAAAAGAGTCAGCCGATCCAAATAGAAGTGAGGAATAGTCGAAGTCGCTACTCGTTTTCTACTTCGGCGGCCTCTTCGGTCGACTGGTTTTGAGCGGCTCGCTGTTCTTCAGATCGAGCGGCAACTAGCGCCCCCTGGGCAACACTATACAGTGGGTTGTCTGCTTGTCGTACGTCACTAATCGAGAACGGGATCTGTGACTCGGTTAATCGTTCCTCGAAGAGCTCCTCAAACCCATCAGGACTTGAGGTACCGCCAGTGACGACAACCGGGACGTCAAGATCTTCTTCGACATCTTCCTCATCAACCTCTTTGATGATGTTCTCGATCACATAATCAAGTAAGTTGTCGTAGTAGATGCTCAGTGCTCCTTCGATCCCACCTACGTCTGTCTCGAAGTCTAATGAGAAGTCCTCTTCCTTGCGTGAGGTGACTTTATCGACCGGAGTACCAGTAGCTTTTGCGGCCTGTTCGTCAACCCAGTCGCCACCACGGGCAATCGAGAACTTCATCACTGGAACGGCATAGTACGAAAGACACACATTGGTCATCCCGGCCCCGAAGCTAATTCCTAATCCGGTGAACTCTCGGTTCGCTAATTCGGAGTAGATGACGGCCATCCCCTCGTTGATGGGCTCGGGTGTATACCCCATATCCGTGAGCAACGATTCAATCGTCTTCTGGTGGTACAGCGTGGAGACGTCAGCATCAATCGGATCTGCGGGAACTGAAAAGAAGAGCAACTCATCGTTGTGTTTCGGTTGCCCCACAACTTGCTCGGCGATGAGTTTGATCATTGGGATTGCAGACTGTTCATCACTGGAGAGAATTCCCGATTGCATCGGGCGACGGGTCTCTTCGTTGAAAATATTCGCGAAATTGAGTGCGTCATCGCCAACGATGTAGACTTGGTCATCCTTTCGGATATGGAGAACATCACTTCGCGAGAGCATCTGCTCTGCCATATCGCTGTAATCGATTTCAACGAAGGAGTTCCGTTGCTGTACGAAGACTGTTTCACTGCCGTCTTGCCGGGCAGAGAGAATGTTCATCGTTCCCACGTCAAGGCCCTGAGCCATAGTGGGCGTCCGGTCGGAGTTACCAAAAGTCTACTCGTGGGTGTGAGAGTCATTTGAGTATCTCAATGGGGTGCAAGATGCGTACAAAGACCTCCAGACAAGTAGGCAAACGAGGGCCTTGGAGTCGTACAGAAAATCGATAGTTATCTGTGATGAGATTCCAGGGACGTCATCAACTGCTACGGGCGCGGTGGTCCGTGGCTTATCAGTGGGGTCAGCGCGTCGTACCGAGGTAGTCTCGGCGTTCACAGGTCGGCGTCCCTGACTTCAGAGGATGGTTGACGGCGATCCGTGATCCGCGACAGCTGTTGGCCGCCGACCACTGCCACAACGTTGGGCTGCCAAGAACAGCATTATTTACGTGGGCGGCGGATGTTGGGTTCGTTCCTACCCACAGTGAGGCGGGGGACCCACCTCGCTACCTAGTTCGAACCACGGCGTCCGAACGTTCACAAAGAAAGCTCACTCACGAGAAGAGTGGATATTTTCCTTGGGTGAGCAACTACTGGACGTCTCGAGGGGCTTATAGCCCAAATAGAAGGTTCCGAATCCGATCAGTCACGCTATCAGCGGTGTCAACACCTGTTTCGACGGTCTCTTCAGCTTGTTGCTCGCGGACTTCTGTGAGGGCTGCGACTTGATCTTCGGTACTTGTGCCGCGCTGGGTATTTGATTCTCCACCCTGGAGACGCCGAAGGCCGGCCACTGCGTCGTCAACGGTTTCGCCATCTGAGCGTGTCGTTGTTGCCTCAACTTCATTCGCATTTGCCTCACTCATCTCTGTCTCCATTGGCGTGCTGAGATTCAGACGCTTCGTGTTCGGAGTTGCTTCAACGCCCCCCCACGATAACTCGGTGTTATGCAGCGCTGATTCGATATCGGCTTCGACTTCCGCATCGGAAATATCAGACTCCGTTGCGTCATCAGTCGTCTCTGTGTCTGTCTGTTCTGCACCGTCGCTGGAAGCGGCTGCTGACGTAGCGCGGTCAAGATACTGCGCAACAAGTGCCGTCCCAGTCGAGGTCGCTAACAGGGTTGTACCAAGGGCGTACACTGTGACTGTCTGTGCGCCGCCATCAAACGCCACCTCACTTGACCATTGGTACGGATACACCGAGAGAAGGATATTAGTCGCACCGACACACAACGCCGCTCCAAGCAGCCCGATTACAAGTGTGCGGCGCCCAACCGGGAGTAACACCACTACGCTAAGGATCGCTGCTGGCAGCCCGAGTGCCCCGGCCGCCAGTGCCATCCGACGGGACTGCCAGAATAGCTCTGACCCAGTCGGTTGAGCGCCACTGTGGAGGTACAAGGCGAGGCTGATGACTCCAAGTGCAACACCCGCAAAAAACAGGCCAAAGCCCAAGTAAATATCGCGTTCTTGGTTTGGTTCGCCAACATACTCACGGTAGATAGCCAGCACCTGGCTGCGGATTCTAGGGGTCTCGGATGTCTGCTCGCTGGCTCCTTCCCCCTTCGTTGCCGTTGTTTCCTTGGTGGTCGGTTCGGGGACCATATATGATATCCCAAGGACCGCCCAGTGTTAAAAAATACCGAGAGGGGCCCCCCTCTTGTGTTTCACAATAGGTTACGATTTAGATAATAGACAGCTTTTGACTCAATGTAAGAGAGCTGGCTAACAATTCAACGATAAATCAAAACTGAGAAACTAAATTGTGAGATCAGTTACGGCCGTAGAAATGTAATATATTGGCATTTCTGTATTATAATAAAACAAGTCGGATCTTTGGTTGCTCTACGTTGTTATGGGATAATCGACTAGAAAAAAGAGAAAGTGAACTACCCCTCCCTACTCGCTTCCTCCGGTCGCTCGTTGAGGAAGGGGCGTTAGTACCTATCTTTAGGTAAAGCCAGCGTGTCATAGAATCCGTCCCACACCTTGGTCTCACTGAGTACTGATTCTAGCCGTTACAGGTTTACAAGAGCGTGCACTTAGTGCACGGGCTATAGAATCAGTCAGTGATAACACGCTCTGATACGGATACTGATATTTCATCACTATCAACGGCGATTCAACGTGGAGCGCAAAACTGCTGTGAGAACCGAGATGACGATCTTGGAGCCGCTAACGCTGAATACGCAGACACCTATGCGGATCTTTCTATGACACGCTGTAAAGCCACAACGAGTATGTATACTGCTCACAAAACGCACCTACATATGAGTACCACAATCCAGCAGCTTCGAGACGCACGGGAGCAACTACAAGCGGTCGCTGACCAAATTGATGACGAGGATTTGAGCGAAGAGTTGCGATATGCGGACGCACTTGTCGAACGTGTTGAAAACAATCTCCAAGACCTCTCCCCCGAGGCGTGAAGACGGTCACTGCCGCTCTTGGTGCCTGTTACAAGTTCATACAGGAGGTGTTAACTGTTCAGTGACACTTAGACGGAGGAGTCCACCGGTTTCTCCCGTTCCGTGGCCTTCGAGAATCATCGTTACATATACATTTAATGACGCCCGCACAATAATTGCGGGTCGTCGGTGCCTCCCTTCCCTCAGCCAAACCCGCAACCCATCCCCCCTCTCCGTCTTGGTGGCTTCCTAACTGCACACTGCTAGTCGCTATTTCGCGTACTTGGGCTAGGCTGGATTGGAGTGCACGCCACCTTAGTACAGGCTAAGAGAGAGCGTGACAGAAGATTGAGCTGTAAGAGAGGTGTGGCGTGGAGTACGGGAAGCACGCCCACCGGTATGGCTCGTGCACGGGGGTAAGACAATGTCACTTCGACAGGCCGCATACCGCGCAATCTATTTGTCCCCATCATTAGTGAACTACCCCTGCCTACTCGCCGCCTTCGGCGGCTCCTTGAGGCAGGGGCTTCCTGCTTCCACGACGCACTTTGCAGACACAACGGTGTCCGTAGGGAGCGCAGTCTCCACAGGCATTCGTTCGGAGTGAACCACTCCTACGTCTTCGAGACCGCGAGAAAAGATGTTCCACGACGCATTCGCGTCTCTATCCGCCTCGAACCCACACGCCGGGCAAGAGTGTTCGCGTACCCACAGCGGCTTGTCGGTCGAAACCCCGCAGGACGCGCACTCCTTGGTCGTCCCTCTCGGGTCAACAGCGACGAAGTGCGTTCCCTCCCGCTCGCACTTGTATTCGAGCATCCGAAGGAACGTCCCCCACGCCGCACCCGCACGGTTGCGCGAGTTGCCCGGTAGTTCCACCAAACCCTTCGCGTCCAAATTCTCTACGGCCACAAGGTCGTATTCTCGGGCGTAGTAGTTCGAGAGTTTGTGGAGGAAGTCACGGCGCTTGTTCTTCAACTCGGCGTGTCGTTCGGCCACGACCCGGCGTTGTTTCTCCCAATTCGCAGAGCCGTGCTGTTTCCGCGAGAGGTTGCGCTGTGCGCGTTCCAACCGCTCGCGCTCGTCGCTGAAGTCAGGACTCTCGATAGCGTACCCGTCGGTGTCGTGAGCGTACTTCAGGATGCCTACGTCAATCCCGACGACTTTCTCGGGCGTCTCCGGTTTCTCAGGCGTTGCTTCGTCCACGTTGATACCGAATGTGGCGAACCACTCACCCGTCGGTTCCTGCTTGACCGTGACCTGTTTGATGGTCGCGTTCTCGGGAATGTCTCGGTGGAGGTGATTGCATTGTCTCTCAGATTTGAGTCACTCTAGGCGTGATCCCCCATAGAATGGACATCAAGACACTCACCGCTCAAAGTTGCGCGGTTCGACCGTGACCGTGTCGGCATCAATGTGTATTCGATATTCATCTATGCGAAGCACAACACCGACCTCATCTTCTTCGGTTACTAGATTATCAATCGCATCGAGATTTACATACGTCCCAATCGGGGCACCAAGCTTCTCGGATAGTTGTGTCGCTTGGACATCTTCAGCTTCGGCTATCGCTTCAACCAAAGCGAGACTTGGGACCACTTTTCGGCGGTCATATACATATTCAACCTCACTATCGCCAAGGCCACCCACACTCATATGTGAAATACTTGGCAGCGCAAACTGGTAAGCCTGTTCGGTGAATGAAAAGTGTGTTTGACTCTTTTTGCCCTTTCTACGCTTCCGGTTCGTGATCGGGAAGAATACACATATCGTTCCTTGGGTGGTCACATAACTCAAGGCGGAGGCCCCATCCTCAAGGAGCGAACCGCGTTAGGGTGGAGAAAGTCACTTGTCTTGGACAGACTGTGTTCGCGACGTCGTCTTCGGTCCCCAAATGAGATCGCGGACGCCCGGCATTCCATCGGCAATCCAGAGGCCGAACGCCACCACAGTTAGTCCTACCCCAAACCAGAGCAATGGCGTGAGGGTCAAATTCAGGAAGAACGCAAGGAAACTTCGTGTCGAGCCCTCTGCTGGGACGTTTGTGATCGGCCACAGGAGATAGCCAAGGTTGGCATACTCGCCATATACGACCGGCCCGATCGCATCACCAACCAAGTGGGAGCTATAGCCAATTCCAAACGCACTGGTCAGTGCGCGCTGGTCTGGGTGCTGAAAATACAGCCACAAGAGACTGCAGATGGCCCCAAGCACAAACAACGAATGCCCAAGGCTGCGCCCGTATGGGAGCAGTGGAATCGTCCACGTGAATGGCTTATCGATGAGGTCTGGGATCTGGGTGCCGATACCAAGCGCGAACACAGTTAATCCAACTGGTGGCCCACCGTATCGGCGGCGTGCATACAACGAATACAACACATATCCGAGCGCCGCGTGTCCCCACGGAAGCATCTGTCGTGGACTTCGTGTACGTACACATAGGGCCTTCCGTTTTGAGGCAGGCTCACGAACGTGCTGGATCGTATGTCCAATCCCCTTGCATCTCTGACGCCCTCGTCTAACTCAACGGGGAGGGCCCACCCCTCGTTCAGACTGTATTTTCAGGGGTCATAGAAGAGTTACCTGGGAGTTTACGATGGAGTGATCTGAAATGTTGTCGAATTTGTTGTGCCATCATCAAATTCATACACGAAAGTGAATGTAACTTGTTCCCCGCTCATATCTATATTCTCATTTCGCCAATACTGGTTCCCTTCTCCTGCGCTTGCTCTGTCATAAAATTCATACATACTAATGGTAAGATTTTGCCCTGACTGAATTCTGGGCCGTGTATCTGAATTGACTTCGCCATCAATTCCTGGCGATATTGTTACTTGTCCATCAATCGCCAGTGCTTCCTCATCACCCCCGAAAAACCCCCCTGTAGTCCACTCTGAAAATTGGATTGTTCCAGAACTATTTGCAGTCCGAATCTCGACTTCGTCAGGATTAGGATCACGACTACCTATGAAGTCATTGGACACCCCGTCATCCAACTCATTGATATCGGGGTTATCAGGATTAATTAGCATACTTGTTATTGTGACTGGCTCTTCATACTGGTTCTGGACGGAGAACTCTACCCCTCCACTGGTGTCTGGACTGGGATCATCATTTCCATCCCTCGCTATGGCATCATCATTATACACTAATGCCCCTGGAGTCTCATCTCCCGTATCACCACCTGTGTCACCACCTGTATCACCATTCCCAGAACCTCCGGAGGGACCCACCCCTCCACTTGCAGAACGTTGATCCTCAGGAGCTGAATCAATGCCGACCGTGTTGAAATTGAGCGAGCTAGCTTTGACAGTCAGATTTAACAACCAAACGCCGTCATCAGGGTGTGGGTCCGTTCCGTGATATTCCCATTGACCATCTGGTGTCATCCCACCTATCGAATCATCCCAATATTCTGATCCATTAAGTCGAGTGGGTATTTTGAGGGTCACATTTCCACTCATATTCTTGGTATTGATAGATGCGTTCTCAGTCGGATACAGGTCTACTGTTACTTCGCCGGTTGACGTTACACGAAAGTCATTCTGCAGAGCAGTCACGCGAGCGGAATTGTTCCCGGTTATAATATTCTGATCCTCATAGATTACGACGGACCCACCATCACCACGCTCATCAAGATAGAGCACGGAGTGTTCGTACCAGATGGGACCAATATCCATTTGGTTGTACCCATTTCGATATACGAGAAAACGAGTCGAAACGTTCCCAGATGGTCCATCCGGATCGTGTATCCGGAGAGAATAGGCCTTACTTGTTTCTAATATCCCAGGTGGTGAGGGTGGATTGACGGCGAGAACCCGTGCTGGGTACTCCGTTCCCAGCGTCACAGTTGGGTACTGAGAAACATTGGCCTGTCCGGCCTCTGATATCGAACTCCGAAGTTCAACCAGATCGTTCCGGACATCCTGAAAGTGATTGAATTCTATCTCTTTGTTCTCTTGGGGTACAAATTGCGCCTGGTTGACCGAAAGGAGGATGATCAAAGTAGCGAATATAAGAATGAAACCAATAACCTCTGAAACGCCCCTGGAATCATCCCTGAAAGAAGAATCAGGACCTTTTATCTGCATTATGAAGAGACGATTCATCCCAGAAGCCTTCAAAATATGGTAATTACAGCAAGTCGTCGGGGAGTTCATCGGCGTGGTCTCGCAACAACTCAAGCAGGGGTCGGATTTCGTCGAATCTGGGCCCCTTCAGCACTTCGTGGGTATCCCGGTTCCAGCGGATGAGTCCCGCCTCTTCTAATCGGGGGAGATGCGAGTGATAGAATTCTGTCTGGAGAGCCTCTAACGCCTTCTTTCCCTGGTGAATATCCTCTGGAACAGCGACGGTATCTCGCTGTGGGTTGTATTCAAGTAAGGTGATGAGTATTCGTCGACGGTGCACATTCGCTAACGCCTCGAAATACTCGTCCATAGCCCCTAACGTGTCGAACTACTATCAGAAGTATGTTATGCTGTAACAAATAGACGGTCTGCTCTGAACTGAGCAATCCTTGTGTAAGTGTGGAGAAGTCTTCCAGATCTTCCCCTATATCCGCTAACATATTCTCACGTACTATCCTTACCCCACCCCTCGTTCAGACTGTATCCGCTAACATATTCTCACGTACTATCCTTACCCCACCCCTCATTCAGAGTGTATTCAATAACATATTCTCACGTACTATCCCTACCCCACCCCTCGTTCAGACTGTATCTGCTAACATATTCTCACGTACTATCCCTACCCCACCTGATTCCGTACGGATCTGCAAGTCACATCGCCGAAGCAGAAACTCTTCTCTGCCAAGAAGGAAGCCTCGTTCATCGCGTAGAACGATCGAGAGTCATCTGGAGATCGGCATCCTGTCCGTCAGCAAGCTCTTCAAGATCAGCAAGTGATGGAAGGACCTCCAGACTGGCATCGCGGCGGACGGCTTTCACGATATGCTTCGGGTCTGTCACGAGTCGGTGGAGAAGGTAGCTGCCCTGTGAGCGGCCGCCGCCGGTTTTGGTGGATTCGATGACACCCAAGAAGGCCTGCTCTTTCAGTTGTTTGTAGAGCCCGTTTTCAGTCACCGAGTCATACCCGGCGATATCGCACATCTTCGTATAGCGCTCATAAACCTCCCGCGTCGAGAATGTGTCTTGAGAGTGGATGAGGACCTGGCTGGCTAACGAATACAGCGCAAGTTTGGCGTGGATCGTCCCCCCACTCGTCAACTCTTCAACGCGGTTGATTTCGGCGACATTTTGTGCTTGCTTGATGTGTTGATCAGTGATCTTTGTGTCGCCATTTCGCCGTGCGAGTTCCCCTGCTTCTTTCAGGATGTCAATCGCCTTCCGTGCGTCACCGTGCTTTTTGGCCGCGAGCGCAGCGCAGAGTTCAATGGTGCCGGCGCCAAGCACGCCCGGTTGGAATGCATCCGTGCGGTTCCGCATTATCTCTTGGAGCTGTTCGGCATCATAGGGATGGAAAAAGAGTTCGCGATGGCCAAAGCTAGAATTGATCCGCTCATCCAACTGCTCTTTATATTGGATTTTGTTACTGATCCCGATGATCCCGATGTAGCACTCTGTTTTTTGGGCTTCTCTGGCGCGGGAGAGTTGCATCAGAATATTCGGGTCCGCGAGTTTGTCGACCTCATCGAGGATGACCAACACGGCATCGAGATGGGTATCGAGGATCTGCCAGATATGTCGGTAGTACTCCATCGTCCCAACGCCACGAAGGGGGATGTGTTGATCATACGCCGTTTGTTGTTTGAGTACCGTTGCGATCTGTCGCGTCGCTCGGGTTTCCGTGTCAGCCTCTGAGCAATCAATATAGAGGACGTCGCAGTCAACGCCGTTTGCTTGGGCCGCATTCTTTGCCCGGGTCGCGACGTGCCGGGAGACGAGACTCTTGCCAGTTCCCGTCTTCCCATAGATCATCACGTTGTTCGGCGGATCACCGCGGACGACTGCCCCCGTTTCTTCGGCCACCGATTCAATCTCTGTGTCGCGCCCCACGATACGGTCCTCTTCAGGAACGTGCCCCACATGCAGTAGTTCCTTGCGAGTGAAAATGGGATCCTGATCGGCAAAGAGTGGATCCCCAACCGTATCACCCCCGTCGTTTGTCATATAGTCTATGCCTAACACTCACTCGTAATAAGGATGTGGGGGGTTCGCTCAAAGTGAAACCGGTACTGTTGGCATCCGGTTAGTCAGACAGATCTTGTGAGATTATTGCATAGAGTTTCATAGAAAACTTGTCACGGTGTTTATTTCACGTCTTTGAGTGTGAATCAACTGTGGGAACCCTTGAATACTGAACGATTTGTGCCCATAGATTTGTGTGCGAAACTGATGACTTTCTATACCCCATCGTCTTTTATTCCGAGACTTCTAGCAAATGATCAAATGAATCCTAGTGAAGACAAACTGAGACAACTCTGTGTTGAGATCGTCGAGGAAGCTGATGTAGCAGCAGTAACACCTGGTATTGTCTGCCAAGAACTTAGAGTAGAACACGACATAGCCTTTGATTACAATACAATCTTCGAACTTCTGCACGAGATGGAAGAAGATGGAGAACTAGTCTACCACCTCGGAGAATACAACGAGTTCGCAGTTCCAGAGTGATGAGATTTTAACTGTAGCGAGCATATTGCGAATCGTTGCGATAAGAGTACTCCTAGCGCTGTTGATACTGTCTCTTCACAGATTGGCCTCGTGATCGGGGTATATTTCGTGACTGCAGGGCCGAATCAGCCGTGAGAATCTGGTTGCAAATCTCTCGGTTGGTTCGTTCAGAGAAGATTGACGGTCGCCCCAATACCAAATCCAACTCCGAGAGAAATCGTTGACGCAATGAGTTGCCGAGTGGTCGCTCGGAATACCCCCGAGAGCATCACGGCTATCGAACAGCCAAAGAGGAGTCCATATACGAACTTCCCCTCTGTGGCAGTCGGTCTAGGGGTTAACAGCAGTTCAGCCACAAGGACCCCACAGAACCCAAGAAGGAAGAGTACACCATCGCGCCGTGGCCTCCGTGCTTGGCGGTCTATCACACATTGAGTCTAATCTCAGTACTTCACAAAGCCGGTTAGTTGAGACGTCTGCTTGCTGACGGTGTGTCCAATACCCAGCAAGCAGACGGTGAAATCCACGAGGACCAGCTCCTTAACTTCCTCGTCAACACGCTTGACGAG